>DATHDM010000270.1:0-13424 GCA_035319065.1 Terriglobales bacterium | reverse complement strand
CGCGCCACGTCGGTCAGTTGCTGGCGGTGATCGCCGACGACCGTCTTGAACGCCACCTGCACACCCAACGAATTCAGCTTGTCCGTCAGGTAGAGGGAATTGGTGTCCTGAAAGTTCGGGGTGAGCAGCTCCGAACCGACGGCAACAATCTCGGCATACACGCAGCCAGTGTAAACGAGGGCGCGAGCGGCACAAAGCCAGGCGGCGCGCGGAAATGCGCAGATCAGGCAGGACGAGGCGAGAGGGCAGCGGACTAGATCTCAGCGCCGAGCAGGACTTTGCCCTGAACGTCCCAGGCGAGGCGATGGACGGCGCCGGTGGTAGCGAGAACCGCCGAGCGTCCGGGAGCAAAGGCCAAGCCCACCAGGCCCTGACCGGCGACGGCCAGGGTGGGTTTCACGTCGGGCGAGATTCTAACGATTCCGCGGCGCCCCGAGAGAGAGGCGGCGACGTAGAGGTTGCCTTCCAGATCAAAGGCCATTCCCTGGGGGCGGCCCAATCCGCGGTAAAACAGGGAGACGTCGCCGGCGGGGGTGATGCGGTGGATGGCGTCGAAGCTGGAGGTGGTGGGTCCAGAGACAAACAGGTCGCCCGCGGGGCTGAAAGCCAGGTGGTAGGCGGAGACGCTGGGTTCCAGGGTGGCGAAGACGTAGGTCTGGCGATCGCGGGAGATCTTAAAGATAGTGCCGCTGCGATCACCGACGTAAAGATTCTGCTCGCGATCGAAGGCAATTCCGGTGGCGATTCCCATGCCTTCGGCATAGGCGGCCATGGTTCCGTTGCGGGCGACGCGATAGACCGTGCCGTCGAAGCGGGAGGAGACGTACATCTGCCCCTCAGCGTCGAAGGCGATGGAGGTGGCGTTCATCATGTCGTTGATGAAGGGCTTGACGTTGTAATCGGTATCGATCCTGTAGATGGCCACCGGCACCTTCTGGCCACGGGGGCCGGAGAAGGTGACGTAGATGTTGCCCTCGGCGTCGAGCGCGGGACTGGTGACGGGATGCAGGTTTTCCGCGATCAGCACGGCGACCCGCATATCCAGGGAATTGCTGGAATGGCCGTTGGTGGAAACCACAACCGGACCGGAAGTGGCGGTTTCGGGAACGCGCACGACCACCAGATCGTCGGTACTGATGACCACGGAGCCGTCGGTTTCGCCGCCGAATCGGACGCGCGGGCGGCGCAACTCGACGGGACTGAGGCCGCTGCCCAGGATGCGGATCTCGCCACCCGGCAGAGCGGCGCTGGGATCGAGAGTGTCGATGCGCGGGTGGCCGTTCACATTTTTCTTGCCGATCAAGCGATTCTTGATCCCCATGGCTGAAGTTTGTCTAGAGCACGCCCAAGCGCAGCAGTATCTGCATGATCATGAGGGCATACAGGCCCGCTGCCACATCATCCAACACAATGCCCGTCCCGCCAGGCAGCTTTTCCAGGTCGCGCAGTGGGGGCGGCTTGACGATGTCGAAGGCACGAAAAAGTATAAGGCTGGCTAATAGCGGTTGCCAACGCAGAGGTACGGCGATCATCGCAATCATTTGCCCGGCCACTTCGTCGATCACCACGTGGCCCGGGTCCTTGCGGCCGGAGGCGCGGGCGACCAGGGTGGCGGCGGGGATGCCGGCTAGCGCGACGGCAACCGCGATCAAGGCAGCGGCGGTGAGGCGATGCCACGGCGCGAGGAATTGTCCCAGCCACGCCCAGAGCAGCATGGTAGCAAGCGACGCCCAGGTGCCGGGACCGGGCTTGAGGTAACCGATCCCCAAGAAGGTTGCCAGCAGGCGAGCCCAGGCGGGGGCCGGCGGCCGGCTCGCGGCGGTCTCTGAAGTGGCGGCTTCAGTTGGGTTTTGACTTGGCATTGGGATCAGTTGGGCCGGCAGGGCGGAAGCGCTTGGGGGATGGCCCCTCACCTTCCTCCGGGTCGTTGATGGGCGTGGAGACAACATAAGCCCCGCTGGCCCACTTGCCCAGATCGATCAGGCGGCAGCGCTCGCTGCAGAAGGGGAACTCCGGGTCAGAGCGCAGAACAATCTTGTGGCAGGCGGGGCACTGGAGTCCGGAGATGCGTTTCTTCGCCATACGGCAACTCCAATTGTATGAGATGAAACCGAAGGCGTGAATGACAGCCTGGCAGGGCGGGCGGATATCGCGACTGCGGTCGAGTGCCCGCATTATGCGATGAACCTGCCTACAGCGTAGTGATTACCGGGAATCTTCCATGCTGCTGCCGGACCAGGCGGTGAATGCGGCGCGCACGTTCCGCCCCATGAGCCAGCAGCAAGTGGCTGGGCCAGGACTGAGAGGCTAAACGAGTTTCACCACCAGGTCGTAGTCTTTGGCCTCGGTGACCTGGCAGCGGTAGAACTCGCCGGCGCGCGCCCTGCCTTCGTGCGGCCCGAAATCGTTGATGAAGACCTTGCCATCGATTTCCGGGGCGTGCATCTGGGTGCGGCCCTCCCAGAGCAGTTCGGTCTCGCGGGATGGGCCCTCGAGCAGCAGGTCGAACTGCATTCCGGCCAGGGCTTTCAACTTGCGCCGGCTGATCTGCTTCTGGATGTGCATGAGCTTGCGGCGGCGGTGCTCGATTTCCTTCGGCGGCACTTTACCATCGAGGGTGTGGGCGCCGGCACCTTGCTGGTCGGAATAGGCGAAGGCGCCGAGCCAGTCGAACTGAGCGGCGCGAACAAAGTCGCAAAGCTCCTGGAATTCGTTTTCCGTTTCGCCGGGGAAGCCCACGATGAAGGAGCTTCGCAGAGCGAGGTGGGGGATGGCGCGCCGCATCTTCTCGATGGACTTCAGGAAGATTTCAGCGCCAGCGCCGCGCTTCATGCGTTTCAACGTTGCCGGCGACGCGTGCTGCAGAGGCACATCGATGTAGGAGCAGATGTTGTCGTGGCGCGCAATGGTTTCAAGCAAGCGCCCAGTGATCTTGTTGGGGTAAGCGTAGAGGAAGCGGATCCAGCGCAGATCGGGAATCAGGGCGAGCTTTTCCAGGAGAAGCGCGAGACCGTCCCGGAGGCCGAAATCCTCGCCGTAACAGGTGGTGTCCTGGCCGATCAGGGTGATCTCGCGGACTCCGCGGCGCGCCAACTGCTCCGCTTCGGCGATCACGGACTCAAAGCGGCGGGAGCGGAACTTGCCGCGCAACTGCGGAATGATGCAGAAGGTGCAGGGATGATCGCAGCCCTCAGCGATCTTGATGTAGGCGCTGTAGCCGGGGGTAGCCAGAACCCGCGGGGTCTGCTCGTTATAGAGGTAGTTGGGCAGATCGGCGATGGCGCCATCCCACTGCTGACGCGCGAAGCGGCCGGCAGATTCGCGCGCGCCGGCCTCGGGGCGGGTGGAGAGGATGCGGAAGGGGGACGAGGCCTGTGAGGAAGACGGCGAGTCAATTCCCGCGGCCGAAAGAATGTTGTCGAGCTCTCCGGTGCCGATTACAGCATCGACCTCAGGTATTTGCTGCCGGATCTGATTGCGAAATCGCTCAACCAGGCAGCCCGCCACGACGAGTTTCTTTGCCTTGCCGTCCAGCTTGTGCTGCGCCATTTCCAGGATGGTGTTGACCGACTCCTGCTGGGCGGAATCGATGAACGAGCAGGTGTTGACCACAATCACATCGGCTTGGTCGGCGTGATGGGTCAGTTCCGCGCCCGCCTCAACCAGCATGCCCATCATGACCTCGCTGTCCACCAGGTTCTTGGGACAGCCGAGGCTGACAAAGCCCACCCTGGTGGGGGCTGCGGGGCCTCGCCGGGGGAACTGGTCGCGGCCAGCGGTTTCCGGTGAGGGAGCGTCCAAGGTAGAGGTCTTAATCTCGGCGGACATGCGGTGATCTCATTGTATCAGTGCGATGAGTCAGGTCCGCCGCGCTCTCTGATGGCGCATCGTGCCTGCTGAATGACCCGCAAGCATGGTTAGCGGGAGCGAATCTGTTCGTAGAGTTCGGGCAGGAGGCGAGCGTCCTCGGCCGAGTGAGCGAAGCGCGCCCGGGTGTAGTGGCGCGTGAACTGGAGGACCGAGTCGCGCAGAGGAGATTCGGGAATGCAATGGACAAATTCCGCGGGCGTCTGGGTAGGAGACCTGGCGTAACCCTGGCGGGCCAGAGATCTGCTCATCCGCTGATACCAGATGGTGGCTGCCAGCTGGGGAGATTGTTGCGGGCGCCGCGCCACGCGGGAGCGCACCAGAGCGCGCCCAATGCGGCGGGCATTCAGGATGAGCAGGACCAGGCCCAGACAGGCGCCGGCCAGCGCCAGCCAGCGCCTCGGGGATCTGGCGAAGGCGGCGTACGTTTTGTCAGCCCAGCGCAGCAGGGCGACATAGTGGCGGACGAACCACAACCTGGAATCGTGAGTGAGGCGCTGCGACTCGGAGACGGCGCGTGTGCCGAGCTGGCGCTGATGGCCGAAGTCATAATTGATTACCCACTCACGCCAGAATTCCTGGAGCGCGTCCACATAAAGCAGCATGCGGTTCCAGCGGCCGGCGACGACCTGGGGATCGGGAGGGGTAGGGTCGAAGCTCATCCAGCCAAGGTCAGGGATGTATGCCTCCACCCAGGAGTGGGCATCGCGGCCGCGAACGATGTAGTTGCCGGTCAAGTCGTTGAATTCCCCCATGTGAAATCCGTTGACGATGCGCGACGGAATTCCCAGGGTGCGCAACATCACGGCCATGGAGGAGGCAAAGTATTCGCAGTGGCCGGCCTTGCGCTGGAAAAGAAAATAGGCCAGCGGATCGGCGACGCGCTGCGAGGGAAGCTGCAGGGTGTAGGTGAAGTTGGTCTTCAGGTAGTCTTCCAAAGCCAGGGCCTTGGCGTAGGGACTCTGGGCCTGGGCGGTGATGCGCTCGGCGAGCGGCGCGACACGGCGGTCCAGGGGCGGCAGCTGGGTGTAGGTGATCGCAAGTTTGGGCGGATAGTGCAGCGATGGAGCGTTCAGGAACTCAAAAGCGGGCTGGGCAACCTGCGAGAACACGAGATAGCTCTCGGTCATGCGGCTGCGGTCGGTGTTGGTGAGGGAACCGGCGCTGTCCACGCCGATCCTCTGGAAGCGCCCCATGATCTCGACCGGAACGGAGGCCGCGAAGATGACGTTGGTGCCGATGGGCTCCATCACCACACGGTAGCGCAGCAGGCGATATCCGCGAAGGGCATTGGCGTTCTCGGGAAGATTCTGCTTGCGCACCTGAACCTCACGCAGGATAAAGCGTCCGCCGCTGGCGAGCTGCTCCTCGAGCTCCACGTCCTCGTTAAACCAGGCGTTGTCCTTGAAGATGGTGAGCGCCACGCCGCGCCACTTGAGGTCCTGGGGGTGCACGTCGCCCTCCAGTTGAACGTGCATGACCACGGTGTCGGACTGCTTGATCTGGCCGATCTCCCCCAGGCGGACATGATCGCTGAAGCCACTGACGAACTCGTTCTTGGGCGAGTAGGCGCTGAGGTAGCCTGCGGAAAACCGCGGGAGGATGAAGAAGAGGACAACCGCGATGGCCGCGATGGCCAGGACCAGGACCGCGGCGGTGGTGGAGAGCAACAGGGGAAGGCGGCGCCCGCCGCGGAAATGCGCCGCGGGCAGCAAGGATTTTGCCAGCGACCGCTTCATCTCCATGCTGATGAAGGTATTGACAGCCAGCAACAGGAAGACACAGAAAGCGATGAGAAAGGTGGTGTCAACCGTCAGCACCGACGCCGCCAGAACCGCCATGAAAGCCAGAATCGCCAGGTAAACGTTGTCGCGCTCGCGGTGGACGGAAAAAATCTTTACCACCATGCTGAACAGCACCAGGTGGACGGTAGCGGCAACGAAATTGGCGGAGACCAGGAACAGGTCGGCCAGATACACGGCGACGTAGGCGAGGGTGAGATAAGTGGTCCAGCGGTCGGGGATCTTCCAAGAGAGGTTGCGCACAAGCATGTAGCCGCGCACGAGAAGAGCTGCTGAGACGAAGGCGATCGAAGGCAGGTCGAGCCTTCCCGTGCCGGCGAGAGTGAGAAATGCGGTGGCCAGCAGCAGGAGGAGGGAAATCTGGAAGTAGCGCTCGACGGCGGTGGCTGGGTCTGCAGGCGCAGGCTTTGCGGGTGCGTTGCGATAAAGGCTGAAGCCGCCAAATTGGGAAGCCTGCGGCACCCAGCTATTGTTGGCCATTTGCTGGAGGAAGGGAAGTGACCGCGGTGGTTGGCCGTGCTCGGAAGCGGCGGAGGCACGGTTCGCTTTCGGCACGCGGGCGTGGCGCCGATCCAAGGTGCGCCGGGGGACGTGGTGGGTTTGATAAAATCGTGAAGTCGGGCATCGGTCCCGCGCGACGCAATCCCGCCAACCCCGCCAGGTCCGGAAGGAAGCAACGGCAACGGGCTCGTGCGTGTGCAGCGGGGGCGCCGGTGTCCGGCTTAACCGCTTCCTAGTTTGCAACCAGGCGAACGATGCGGCTCCGCATGCATAGACTTTCGGTTTCCCATCCAGCAAAATAATCGCTTCGCGAAACGGAGAGAACGTTGAAAGATGGTGTTCGGGTAAAGATTTCCGCCTTGGGGACCTACGTACCGCCTCGCGTGCTGACCAACTTCGACCTGGAGAAGATAGTGGCTACCAGCAACGAATGGATCCTGGAACGCACGGGGATTCGGGAGCGGCACATCGCGGACAAAGGAGTGGCGACCAGCGACTTGGGCGCAGCCGCGGCGATCAAGGCGCTGGCCCAGCGCGGACTGAAGCCGGCGGAGGTGGAGGCGGTTATTGTGGCGACGGTCACCCCGGACATGATGTTTCCTTCCTGCGCCTGCCTGATCCAGCACCGGATCGGCGCCAACGGCATGTGGGGCTTCGATCTGAGCGCCGCCTGCTCCTCCTTCGTGTACGCGTTGCAGGCGGGCAGCCAGTTTGTGGCCACGGGAGCGCACCAACGGGTGCTGGTGGTGGGGGCGGACGTGATGTCGTCGATCATCGACTACAGCGATCGCGCCACCTGCGTGATTTTCGGCGATGGAGCGGGAGCGGTGGTGCTGGAAGAGGCGGATGAAGGGCTGGGGCTCATCGATTTCCTGCATGAGGTCGACGGTTCCGGCGCCTGCTCGCTCTACATGCCGGGGGGCGGGAGCTTGCACCCGCCCACGCATGAGACGGTGGATAAGAAGATGCATTACGTGCACCAGGATGGCCAGGCTGTGTTCAAGTACGCGGTACGCAAGATGGCGGAGATCTGCGACAACCTGCTCAAGCGTAATGGTCTCACCGGGCACGACCTGGATATCTTCATTCCTCATCAGGCGAACCGCCGAATCATCACCGCCACCGCCGAGCGCCTGGGCATGGACCTGAACAAGGTGATGATCAACATCGACCGCTACGGCAATACCACTTCCGCCACCATCCCGCTGGGGATGCAGACGGCGCTCGAGGAGGGCCGGCTGAAGAAGGGGGACCTGGTGCTGCTGGCGGCGGTGGGCGCGGGCTTCACCGTGGGCGCGACGCTGCTGCGCTGGGCGTATTAGGAGCCATCAGCAGTAAGCTATCAACAGTCAGCACTCACTGATCGGCACTCAGTCTTGAGATTCCAAAAAGCAATCGGCTGAACGGGGCCGATAGTTCAGATCGCGCAGGGCGCCTCCTATTTACAACATCTCGTCGTGGGGGCGGGCTTGAGCTTATAATTCGCTTTTATGGCCGAAGTGGATCACACGATCGTAGTCATCCGCCAGGTCGCGGCGTCTCCCATGGGTGTGTTTGCCAGCCTGACGCGGCCGGAAGAGTTGCTGGAGTGGTGGGGACACAAGGAGCGGTGGTGGCTGACCGCGGCCAATGTCGATCTGCGGGTGGGCGGACGATTTCACTTCGATTGGCTGAACACGCAGGGAACGTCGGGCAGCATGCACGGCGTGTATCTGGCGATCGAGGCACCGCAGCGGCTATGTTCCACCTGGGTGGGAACGCACGAGAAGAGCCACGCAGAAGAGTTGGAGTTCCTGCTGGAACCGGAGGGCAGGGGGACGCGGCTGGAGATTCGCCACTCCGGCCTGCAGGGCCGGCCGGAGGCGCGGGCCGATTACCAGCGCGGCTGGGAGTTGATATCCGACTGGCTCTGCGAGTATCACGCCAACCATCACGGCAGGCGTGGCCCCTTCGCAGCCTGATCTTGCGCCCTATCGGGCAATCCTGAATTTTTGCGAAGTTGGTGCGGTCAGTTACTGCGCTCGGGAGGCGACCACAGGATCTCCATGCCCACAATGCGGCCAGCCAGATCCAGATCGAGATGGGCGGAGGCCCGCACCACCGCATCGCCGTTGAGGCCAGGAAAGTCAATGAAGAGGCGGGGAGCAACGTAGTTGACTCCCTTGTGCTTGCGGATGAAGCTGAGGGCGTGATCGCTGCGGCAGGGTTTAGGGACTTCGAAGGTGAAGTCGGCAAGGTCGCCACTCTCGCTGACGGAGACGGCGGTTTCGATGGGCATGCGGCTGTGCACGTGCCCACCCTCCTCCTCCATGTGGGGCTTGAAGTAGACGTAATACTGAAAGCCCACCGAGGGATCGAACTCGCTGCGCTCAACCTGGATCGACATATCGCTTCGCGGATCCACGCTATTTCGACGCATCTCAGTCCCCCCTGGGAAGCAAGAACCAGCGAGAGGAGCGAACTTTTTACCACAATGGGTGATCGTCGGACAGATAAAAGCTTCTTGAGGGGTTACCAGGGTTTTCGCTTTATTTTCATTACGGTAAAAGCCGCATCCGGGCTGAGGCGGGGCGACGGCACAAGGGTTGCAACATGTTTGGGGAGAAGGGTTTGCGCAGTAAATTCCGGGTCTTGCCCGCAACCTGAAACTGAGGCAGTATTCCTTGTTCTCGAATGCATCTAAATTTTCCATACCTGCAAGATCTAAGAGGTGACGCGCGATGAAGGCGAGATTTCCCCTGGCGTTGATGGCGCTGTCGCTGCTGCTTTCGCTGGCGGCGGCGGTGGGCTGTTCGAAGACACGCACGGATGCGCAACTGATCGGCGACGTGCAGAACAAGATTCAATCCGACGTCGGCATCCAGAGCAAGCAGCAGATCGCGGTTCAGGCGGCCAATGGAGTGGTTACGCTGACGGGCACGGTGGCCAACGATGCCGAACGAGAACTGGCGGCCAACGATGCCGGGCAAATCCCGGGAGTGAAGACGGTGGTGAACAGCCTACAGGTTGCCCCGCCGGTAGCGGTGCAGGCGCCACCAGCGACGGAAACGCAAGCTCCCGCGCCCGCAGCGGAAGAGAAGAAAGCGCCTCCGGTCAAAGCTGCCGCCGCTAAACCGCGACCCAAGACGGTATCGCAGACGGCGCAAAGCAATACCGATAGCGGCATGCCGCCGGCGCCGGCCGCGAGCGCGCCTGCTGCTGCTCCGTCCGCGCCGCCGCCACCACCGCCGCCGCAGCCGGTCACGATTGCGGAGGGCACGCCGTTACAGGTTCGTCTGATCGACGGCCTGGACAGCGAGAAGAGTAAAGCCAACGACACCTTCCGCGCGACCCTCGACCAGCCGCTGACCGATGGCGAGCGGGTGATTGTTCCGGCGGGAGCGGACATCACGGGGCGCGTGGTAGAGGTGAAAGATGCAGCCCACTTCGCCGGAAGCTCGGCGCTGGCGGTGGAGCTGACGCAGATTACCGTGGGCGGTAAGAATTACGACCTGCACACCGACACCTGGCGGAAAGAAGGCGCGGGGCGCGGCAAGAACACTGCGGCCAAGGTGGGCGGCGGGGCGGCGCTGGGGGCGCTGATCGGCGGACTGGCGGGTGGAGGCAAGGGCGCTGCCATCGGGGCCGGCGTCGGCGCAGGCGCCGGAACCACGGTGCAGGGCGTGACCAAGGGTCAGCAGATCAAGCTGCCTCCGGAAACGCAGCTGAACTTCCATCTTGCCTCGGCGCTGAGCGTGCTGCCTGGAAAGAATCCGAACGCAGGAAGGCAGCGAGTGGAATAGGGACGCGCGAGTCGGGATTAAAGCAAACGGCGGCCGTAAGGCCGCCGTTTGGTTTTTGCGGGTGGCGATGGAACGCCAGGGCGTTCGAGTCGGGCCTCATCATCCTGCGCGGCTATCGGCGAGGATGAGAGTACCGGTTCCTAGCGCACGCCGACGGGTTCAGGCACGTCGTAGAGCGAGAACCAGGGTGTGGCCTTCTCCAGGCGCTTGTTTACGTTGTTGATGTTCTTGACGCCCTCGGTCTTCAGCCAGTCGCGGAACGGCTGCAGGCCCTTCTCGGCGAAGATCGGGATGCCGTCTTTCCAGGTGGCGCGGCCGCAGAGCACGCCGTTGAACTTGACGCCGGCTTCGGCGGCCATCTCCAGCGCCTCGTTGAATTCGTCGTTGCTGACGCCGGCGGAGAGATAAATAAAGGGCTTGCCGGCCACGGCCGCGGCGCTGCGGAAGTGCTGCAAGGCTTCCTGCTTGCTGTAGGCCGCTTCCGGTCCCTTAAAGTTGCGCGCGCCCTGGACGAACTTGACGTTGACGGGCACCTCGACCTTGAGCACATCGACGCCGTAGCGCTCCTTGCCGAACTCCGCCATGCTGGCTTTCACGATCTCGGGCTTCTTGTGGGCATACTCCAGGCCCTTCTCATCAATGGACTCGTCGTACCCGACAAACTCGAGGAAAAAGGGGATGTCGTTCGCGCGGCACTCGTCGCCGATGCGCTCTACCCAGGCATGCTTCTGGTCGTTGATCGGCTTGGGATCGAAGGGAGTGTAGTAGAGCAGGATCTTCACGCAATCGGCTCCTGCTTCCTTCAGGCGGCGTGCCGACCAGTGGTTGAGCAGGTCGGGGAGGCGTCCGGGGCCAGTCTTGTCATAGCCGGTCTTCTCGTAGGCCAAGAGCAGGCCGGCATTCTTGGCGCGCTTCCTGGCGGCGGGCAAGCCCCACTCGGGGTCGAGCAGGATGGCGCTGGCATGGGGCGTGAGAACTTCAGTTACCGCAGTCTTGAAATCTTCCAGTTCCTTGTCGCCGGCGTTGGCTCCCAGAGCCTTCTTCAGGGAGCCGCGTTGATCCATGGCAGCGGCAGCGATGATGCCGCGCTCAGTCGAAACAGCTTTGAGGCCGGCCAGTTTTCCAGGCGTAAGCTTCACAACGTCCTCCTAGTAGTCGCGGATTGATTATTAGGTCTCGACCGACTTGATCAGGGTAATCGATCACCACCCCTGGCCTTGTGACGGTGGTCACGGAGCACACAATTTTACCTTCCCGGCTGGGGATGAGGCAGACCTTTTCTGATGGGCGGGCAGGGACCGGCGGTTGCGGGAACGGTCACTGGCGGAGCAAGAGGGTGCCCAGGATGGCCTGCTGCTTGGCGATCAATTGCTCGACGCCGGAGCGGGCCAGATGGATCATGCGCTGCAGGCTGGGCTCATCGAAGGGGACCTGCTCGGCGGTGGCCTGGATCTCGACAATCTTTTTGCCGCCGGTCATGACAAAGTTCATATCCACTTCGGCGCGGGAGTCCTCTTCGTAGGACAGGTCGAGGAGGATCTCGCCGTCCACCACGCCGACGCTGATGGCCGCCACGTAATCGCGGATGGGCACCGAGGTGAGGGCGCCGGCCTCGACCAGCTTTTCGAGCGCCAGCCCCAGGGCGACGAAGGAGCCGGTGATGGAGGCGGTGCGGGTGCCGCCGTCGGCCTGGATGACGTCGCAGTCGATCCATAGGGTACGCTCGCCCAGGCGCTTCAGATCGGTGACGGCGCGCAGGGAACGGCCGATGAGGCGCTGAATTTCCTGGGTACGTCCCGAGAGCTTGCCGCGGGCCGACTCGCGGGGCGAGCGGGTGAGGGTGGAGCGCGGGATCATGCCGTATTCGCTGGTGATCCAGCCCTTGTTGCTGTTGCGCAGCCAGACGGGGACGGTTTCTTCGACCGAGGCGGTACAGATCACGCGGGTGTTGCCGACTTCGATCAGCACCGAGCCTTCGGCAGTAGGAATGAAATCGCGAACGATGTTCACCGGGCGCATCTGTTCGGTGATGCGATTGTCGGAGCGATAGTACATGGCGAGCGGGAGTCGCCTGGGCGACTCCCGGTGCAACAGTCTACCAGCCGTCGGCGGCTGGGGAAATTCAGGGCCTGGGGCTGCGGTTCCCGTGGCCCATCGCGGGAATCTGGTGGAGAACCCATGGACACGGGGAAGGAGCCGGGACCCACCTAGGTTTGCTGCGGTCCACGGCTCTGAATCATGGTTTCCGAGGGCGAGCGGTCGCGGGCCGACCGCCAGAAAAGCACCAGCACCAAGGTGACAGCGACGATCGCCAGAGTCACGATAATCGAGGGCAGCAGAAACTGTTGGGGGTGGCGGAGGAAGCGCAGAATGTGACGGCCGTAGTGCGCGCCGACATAGGCGAGGATGCAATAGCGAATGATTCTGCCCGCGCCAGCAGCGGAGAGAAAGTTGCGCAGAGGAAAGTTGAAGGCGCCTGCAGCCACGAAGAAGGGCGTGGTGGGGAAGGGCGGGGGAGCAATGGTGGGGACGAAGATCGCGCCAAAACCCCAGCGGTCGAGGAGACGGCGAACCTGCTCGGAGCGCTTGTGGCCGAGCTTGCGGTCGAGCCAGGAGGCGCCGGCCTTGTGGCCAAGGCGGAAGGTGAGGTAGGCGCCCAACAGGGAGCCGAGGGTGCTCATCACGGCGTAGTAGAGCCACAGGTCGTGATGAGCGGCCGCCAGCACCACGGTGAGCACGTCGAGGCTGCCGAAGGTGGGAATCAGCGAGCTGTCAGCGATCCCCAGCAGGACCAGGCCCACGCCACCCCATTTGCGCAGAACGCGCAACCATTGCACGGCGAGAGCGAGTGCGGGGAGATGAGCAGGGGTTAGCAAGTGTCAGCCTTTTGTATGTCGTTTGGATGCCGGGGAACACAAGGTTGCTGCGGGAGCGGGAGGGAAGCAGGCTAGCCGCTATCGACTTCCGGGATTGGCGCCTCCGGCACCGCTTGCGCGCGGGCCTGGGCACCGCGGCGAAGTATGGAAGCGCCCAGCGGGAACACAAGCACCGAGATCATGCTGGCACCCACCAGAGCGGCGGCATTGTCGGGCTGCATCCTCCCGGTCTGAACGCCCAATTCGGTGATGGCCACGATGAGGGGCAACTCGGTGGCAGAGTACAAAGCAAAGGGCGCCAAGTCTTTCAACGGCAAGTGTCGCCGATAAAGCAGCACGGGTGCACCGCGAATGACCAGGAACAGGAGCAGGAACAGAGGAACGCGCATGAAAGTCTGTGGTCCTTGAAGCAAGGCGTTGAGACCGAAGCGCATGCCGCTGGTAACGAAGAACATGGGGATGAGGAAGCCGAAGCCGATGGCATCCAGCTTGTGGCGCAAAGTGTAGCCTCGTTCGCTGTTGGTGCCCAGCCCGACGACCATGCCGGCGGAATATGCTCCCAGCACCATATCGAGGCCGAATTTTTCCGCCAGTAC
>DATHDM010000269.1:0-14218 GCA_035319065.1 Terriglobales bacterium | reverse complement strand
CGATGGTGTATGCCGCGACCGCGCCGCCGAGCGAAGCCGAGCCCAAGGGCGCAGCCGCCAAGATCACCGCCGGACCGGCGCCCAAGCTGAAGCAGACCATCATCACGCGAGCGCTGCTGGGGAGCGATGCCGGCCTGTACGGAGCGGCGCGGCTGCCGCTGCTGAAAACCGACGCCAAAGCTCGCGGGATGGGGCAAACCGCGTAGCAACCCCCGGCTGTGTAATCAGAGCGGACCGCGAGGAGAGGTGCGTGGCCGGGGGGCGCCGGGGGCTGCTCATCTTCATCTATCACTTCGAAGACTTGGGAAGGCTGTCAAAGGCAGCTGCCGGCCTGCGGACCAGGATGCTGGAGCGAGGCGATCAATTGCTTA
Source organism: Terriglobales bacterium (assembly GCA_035319065.1). Classification (GTDB taxonomy): domain Bacteria; phylum Acidobacteriota; class Terriglobia; order Terriglobales; family Acidobacteriaceae; genus DASPRM01. Next base: position 13,847 of record DATHDM010000269.1, on the reverse strand, counting down.
CGTCCGCCCTTACACTCGGCGAGATACTGGTAAAACCGCTGGAGGCGGGAGATGTGGATCTATGCGCCAAGTACGAGCAGGCCATTGGCGCGACGTCGCTGATGATTCCGTTCGACGCCAAAGCTGCCAGAACGTACGCTGTGCTGCGCTGCGATCGGGCGCTGCGCGCACCCGATGCCATCCAGTTGGCCTGCGCCGCCGCTGCCGGGACCGACCTGTTCGTCACCAACGATTCGCGCCTTCAGGGGAAGCAAGTTGCCGGCGTTCACTTCATCGTTCCACTTGAGCAGGCGCCCCTCTAACCAGCCAGGGCAGAAGCATTGCGGGAGTGTGAGCAGGCGCTGCTGCCGGCCAAGGTTGTTGTTGAGGCAGGAATCGTGGTTGCCGCCTAGGGCCGGGTAAAGCCGCTTCCCACCGCCAGCACCTTCTTCACAGCTGCCATCAGAATCTGGTTCTGCTCGGGCGTGCCGATGGTGATGCGGACCGCGTGGGGGCAATCCCAGCCTCCCGTCAGGGGGCGAACGATGACGCCCTCGGCCTGCAGGCGATGGGCAAACATCGCCGCATCTTCTTCCACGTCCACATAAAGGAAGTTGGCCCAGGTGGGCAGTACCCGCAGGCCAAGATCGGTCATGGCGGCACGCAGCCACTGCTCGCCCTGAAGGTTGTTTTCCAGCGAGCGCTGGATGTGGGCCTCGTCGCGCATTGCAGCCAGGGCTGCCGCCTGCGCCAGGGCGGTGACGGAGAAGACGGTCTTGATGCGCGCGAAGTAGTGCATCAGCTCGGCGGAGGCCATGCCGTATCCAACCCGCGCTCCCGCCAGCCCGTGCGCCTTGGAGAAGGTGCGCAGCACCATCACCTGCCAGGCCTGGCGAACGTATTGCAGCGAGCAGGAGTATTCGACGCCTCGCTTGGCCGCAAAACAGTTCGCGTAATCGAAATAGGCCTCGTCGAGGACGGTGAGGACGTGGCGCGGCACCGCCTCCAGGAATTCGTGGACTTCGGCGGGCGACAGCATCGAGCCGGTGGGATTGTTGGGATTCGCGATGAAGATCACACGGGTGTTGCCGTCCACAGCGGCCAGGATCGCCTGCAGATCGAAGCCGCCGTTCTTCATGGGTGCGCGGATGAGCCTGCCTCCCGCTGCCTGGGTGACGATGGGGTACTGAATGAAGCTGCATTCGCTGGTGATGGCGTTCAGCCCAGGAGCCAGCAACGCCCGGCAGAGGATGTGCAGCAAGGAGGTGGATCCGGCGGTCACCAGAACCTGCTCGGGCTTCAGGCCATGATGCGCCGCGAGCACATGGCGCAGCTCACCGGTGTCGGCCTCGGGATAAAGGTGAACATCAGCGCAGGCTTGGCGGATGGCTTCGAGGGCCAGAGGAGAAGGGCCAAAGGGATTTTCGTTGGACGCCAGTTTGATGCAGCACACGCCGCTTTCGGTTTCGGCCTGGCGAATGGACTTGCCGGGCACATACTCGCCCATGGCGCGGATATGCCCAGGGACCAGGTGATCGAATCTGTTCATGCCGGTTTTGTTTGTATCACAACCACGATCCGTGAGGTTCGCACTCAAGCCGCGCGCAGCAGGCTCTTGAGGCGGGCAACTTCCGCCGGCTTGAGCTCGCGAAATCTGCCCGGTTCCACATCCAGCTCGAGGGGACCGTAGCGGATGCGCTTGATTTTTTCCACGTGATGTCCGATCCCCTCGAACATGCGCCGGATCTGGCGGTTGCGGCCCTCGATGAGGGTTACCTCATACCAGGGATTGGCTCCCTCGCGAGCCTGCTGGATCTTTGCGGGAGCCGTTTTCACCGCGCGCGCCTCCGATCCGCGCTTGTTCTCGCCCGGACGCGGTTGGAGCGGCCGCAGGGTCACGCCCCGGCGCAGCTTGTCGATGGCCTTCTCCGATGGCTGGCCGCTCACCTTCACCAGATAGGTCTTGGGGACGTGCGAGGAGGCATGCATCAGCTTTTGCGCCAGGGCTCCATCGTTGCTCATCAGAACCAGCCCTTCACTCAGGTAATCGAGGCGTCCGATGGGATAGACGCGGGCGTTCACGCCGTGGAGCAGGTCCATGATGGTCGGCCTGCCTTCGGGATCGCTGACCGTGGTCACATACCCTTTGGGTTTGTTCACCAGCAGGTAAACGTGGGCTTGGGAGGCTCGCAGGGTTTTGCCGGCGACACGGATCTGATCGCGTTCGGGATCGGCTTTCGTGCCCAGTTCGGTGACGACCTTGCCGTTAACGCTGACCTGGCCCGCCTGGATGAGCTGTTCCGCATGCCGGCGCGAGGCGACTCCGGCCGCCGCGATGATCTTTTGCAGGCGTTCTTGCATGGATGGGATCGATTTCGAATCCGAGCGCGTTACCGCTCAGCGGCGATTCACTTCCTCCGGCTCAGGCTGTTCCTCAGCCGCCAGCGGCCGCGGAGACGGTTCATCAGAGCTTGCCGGCACCGGCTGCAGCACTCCACTCTCACTCTGCGGCACGGCAAACATCTCTCCCTGCACCTCGCTGGTGATGAGCTTCTCAAACTCCTCCATGCTGGGGAGCTCGGAGACATCCTTCAAGCCAAAGCGAAGCAGGAAGTCCTTGCTGGTCTTGTACAGGATGGGGCGGCCGATTACGGCTTTGCGCCCGGCAGTGGTGATGAGCTTGCGATCCAGGAGCGTGGCCAGCACGCCGCTGGAGTCAACGCCGCGGATTTCCTGAATCTCGGGGGCGGTGATGGGTTGCTTGTAGGCGATCACCGCCAGGGTTTCCAGCGCCTGCAAGGAGAGGCGGATGGGCGGCTTCAGGCTTTTGGCGAAACCGCGAACAGCATCGTGATGCTCGGGCTTGGTGGCCATGCGATAGCCGCCGGCCACCATGCGGATTTCCATTCCACAGTCAGGAGCGGAGTATTCCGCCATCAGTTCGTCGGCCAGGGCGCGGAGGCGGCTCTTGACCGCGGACAGTGTAGAGGCATCGGCTTCGGAGGCCAGATTCTGCTCGGCAATCACCTCTTGCTGAAGGACGGTTGCGAGCTGGTCGAGCGAGACCGGCTCTTCGGCGGCGTAGATGATGGCTTCCAGTTTGCCTTTGAGTGACATCGTTTTGTTCAACCCTTAAACTTTGCTGATCCCGGTGAATTTCGTCAAGGCTGCAGGCCCGGCCCGCCGCGCCATGCGCCTCGACCTCCCAGGTTAGCCGAAAGACGGCTGACATGGGGCAGCCTGCTTGATCTCATTTCCCAGCCTCCGCCAAAGAGGGCGGGAGGGTGGGCCAGCCGGCAGAGCCGGCAATCGCCATGCTCAGCGCCAGTCGTCGCGGACCGCCGTTTCCTGGCTGAGCACGCTCTCAAAATGCGAGCTCTTTTTGACCAGGATCTCCCCGAAGGTGCGCTCCTGGCGAAGCAGGATGGCCTGCAGCCGTACTAGTTCCAGCAGGGCCAGGAAAGCGCAGATCAGCGTGCGCTGCGAATTCATGGTGCGCAGCAGCTGCTTCAGACGCACCGGCCGGTCTTCGAGCATGAGCCGCCGCCGGAAATAGTCGATCATCTGCCCGACGGTGACCGTGTCCTCATCCATCTGCAGGACGGGCCGCTGCCGGGCGCGCTCCAGGATCTGCTGGAAGGTGCGAACGAGATCCACGACGTCGGCCGCAAGCTCGGCTTCGGCGCCCTCGGCATCGTGGAACTCCTTAAGCGCGGGATTGGTCCAGATTGCGTTCTCAATCTGCTGGCGCTGCAAAAGCATCTGCGCCGCCATCTTGAATTTTTCATGCTCCAGCAAACGCTGCACCAGCTCATCGCGCGGATCTTCTTCGAGCGCGGGGGGAGCATCGGGATCGCGCGGCAAGAGCAGCCGCGACTTGATCTGGATAAGAACCGACGCCATGTAGATGAATTCAGCCGCCAGGTTCACATCCAACTCGCGCATGCTCTCGACGTAGTGGAGATACTGGGCGGTGATCTGCGCGATGGGGATGTCGTAGATATCGATGTCCTGCTTGCGGATGAGATCGAGCAGGAGATCGAGGGGCCCATCGTAGAGGTTGCCCAGGGTGATGGCGAAAGGGAACTCCTGGCTGGCGGGCTTGGCGGGGGCAGGCGCAGAGGGATGGCGCGGTTGAGGAGTGGCCACGTCGGCCGCAGACTGCGCCTGTAAAGCCGGCTTGTGCATCTCCTCAGCCATTATTATTGCTCGGCAACTCCTCGGGCGGGGCGGAAGCCTGGTATTCGTGCGAAAAATTCATGGCGTCGCGCACATCGGACATCACCATTTCGGCGGCGATGCCAGCGCGCTCCGATCCTGCCTCAAGGATATCCCACACCAGCTTCGGATTCTCGACGTATTTCTGCCGGCGCTCCTGAATGGGTTTGAGCTTGTTGACGATGGCATCGGCGACCCAGCTTTTGCAGTCCAGGCAGCCGATGCCGGCGGTGGTGCAGCCGACCTCGACGTCGTGGATGGTCGTAGGACTGCTGAAGATCTTGTGCAGCGCGAACACCGGGCAGACCTGCGGGTTGCCGGGATCGGAACGACGCACACGCGCCGGGTCGGTGACCATGGGCTTCAGTTTCTGGCGGATCAGGGCCTCCGGGTCGCTGATCAGAATGGCGTTGTTGTAGGACTTCGACATCTTGCGGCCATCGGTGCCGGGAAGCTTGGCCGCGGGAGTGAGCAGCGGCTGGGGCTCAGGAAAGACGTCGCCATAGAACTGGTTGAAGCGACGCGCGATCTCGCGCGTGAGCTCGACGTGCGGCACCTGGTCTTCGCCCACGGGCACGAAGTCGCCCCGGTAGATCATGATGTCGGCCGATTGCAGAACCGGGTAGCCGAGAAAGCCGTAGGTGCCGAGATCCTTGTCCTTGATGTTTTCGCGCTGCTCCTTGTAGGTGGGAACGCGCTCCAGCCAGCCCAGGGGAGTGATCATGGAGAGCAGGAGGTGGAGTTCGGCGTGCTGGGGAACGTGCGACTGCAAGAAGAGGGTGGAGACGTCGGGATCGAGGCCGGAGGCCAGCCAATCCACCATCATCTCGATGATGCTCTGCTTGATGCGTGAGGTATCGGCGTAGTCGGTGGTGAGCGCGTGCCAGTCGGCCACGAAGTAGTAGCAGTCGTAGTCGCATTGCAGCCTGACCCAGTTATCCAGCGCACCCACCAGGTGGCCCAGGTGCAGTTTTCCAGTAGGCCGCATTCCGCTCAATACGCGGCCCTTCTTATTCTTTTCGGGCATTAAAGTCTCGCGAGGACAGAGGCGAAGAACCTCAAGATTGGCGCCATCAGGAACCGGATAATCGGTCCACCCACCAGAAACAACAATAACAGCCCCAGCACACCCATGGTGTCATAAATTCTGCGCGCGCCGTCCGGCAATAGGTGGCGGAGCACATGGCTGCCGTCAAGCGGGGGAATGGGGATGATATTGAAGGCGGCCAGCAGCACGTTGATGTACATGAATTCATAGAGCAGGAGGGTGATGGGCATCAAGATGGAATTGGTTTCGGGGGCAAAGCCGTGGACCAACGCACGTCCCAGGGGCGAAGTGAGGGCGATGATTGCCAGCCCCAGCACGGCGGCGCTGGCGACGATCAAATTGCTGACGGGGCCGGCAACGGACACCAGAATGTCGTCGCGGACCGGGTTCTTGAAGTGGCGGGGATCGACGGGCGTAGGTTTGGCCCAGCCGATCACGGGAAAATGGCTGATCATGGCGATGGCGGGCAGCAGGATGGTGCCCACGGGATCGATATGCTTGATGGGGTTCAGCGTGATGCGGCCCAGCATGCGGGCGGTAGGATCACCGCAGCGATTGGCGGTCCAGGCGTGCGCCGACTCATGCACGCTGATGGCAAACAGGAAGGCAATAATCTGGAATAGTATTTCGACTAATTGCTGGCTGCTCATGCCGGTGGCTTGATGGTAACACGGCGGTCTGGCGCGCTATCCGGGGCAGACTGAGAGAGAGAGGGCAAAGCCCTGCAGGCCGAGGCAGCGTACGAGCTCAGGGATTTTGCTGAACGCGGAGCGCAGGCGAGGTAGTGGGATCGACCTGAATCTCAACCCGCGTGTTGTGGGGAAAGGCCACATCGCTGCCGCGGGCAATGAAGCGGGTATACACAGTGCGGCCGGTGGCGAACAGGCCGATGGCAGCTCCTACGTAGCGGGAGCCGGAGGCGATGCCGATGATGCGACCCATCAGCGCAAAGCCGTTGCTGGAGGCGCCAGCATTGAAGACGGTGCTCTCATCGTCGTGCAGGGTCGCGGCCGAGATCAGTGCCATTACCAAGGGTCCGCCCAGGCCGTTGTTCTTGGCGCGAACACCGCCCTCAGCATCCATCTGCAGATTCGCCTCGCTGCTGCTCTGTACCGAGGTGGTGGTGCCGTGGATACTCTGCTGGAAGCCGGCGGGGAACTGCATCTGGCGGAAGGCAAATCGCAGGGCGCCGTTCTTGCCCCACTTGCCGGCGGGAACCGATTGCGTCACCGATCCCAGCAATAGCGTTCCTTCCGGCACGACCAGTTGATTCTGTTTGTCGAACAGGGGCTGGGTGATCTTCGCGGTCACCGGCGCTCCCCGCTCCACTTCCCTGGAGTTGAGATCGGTGAGCAAGAGGGCATGCAGGCGCGCCGGTTCCTCCAACCCACGCTTCTTCTTGTCGGGCGCAGCAACGGGCGAGACCACGGGCAGGGCCACGGGCTGGATCAGTTCGGCGTTGTACTCCAGGCCGGCATCGACGGTCTCCGGATGATAGGGAAGCTGGTGGTAGGCAAACTTTTTCAGGCGGCTGGCCTTGCCGGGGGCCTTGACGCTGTTGATGGCGGCGGTTTCACGGCCGCGGAGATCGTCAAACAGTCTCCTGAGCAGCGAAGGGCGGCGCGATCCCGAGCCCAGGCTTTCGATCTGCACCGTCTGCACCCCCTGCTGCGTGGGCGCGGTGGCGATGGGGAATTCGGCGCCGTCAGAGGTTCGCAGATGATCGAACACGACGCGGGCTTCGTGCAAGGGAGTGAAATCACCCTGCAGACGCGCGGCGTTCCTCTTCCTGGAAGAGGCAGGCACGACCTCAACCACCTGCCCGCTAACCACCGAGCCTTGCGGCACCGTGAGGCGGTTGGAGACGTAAATCGACTCCAGGATATGGCCGCGCACGGGCGCCCCCGCTTTCATGCGCGCATCGACATGCAACTGCACGTGCAGAACGGTTCCGGGCTCGAGGGTTTCCTTTGTGACGTCAGGATCGGCGCCCAGGGCCCAATGCGGACACAAGAAGAGGGCAAGGCAGGACAGCAGGAATCGATTGACGCTGAACATCACGGCCCACCAGCCCAGAAAGTCTAGTCCTGAATCACGGATACGTCCATTCTACCCTTCGGTTTTCTTCAGGATGCAGGATGGGGGGGCCGCGGAGAGCGCGGAGCGTCAAAGTTTTCACGACTGGGCGGGGCAAGTACAATCGGCTGATGCCGGACATCCGTGGGAGAGCAGGCAGAGCGGTGCTTCTGGCCACTTGTCTGCTTGCGGCCGCAGTTCAGCCGGGGATTGTGGCCGCTTCCGAACATCGGCCGCCGCAAGGGGCGAGGTACTACCTGGGATTCGATCGCAACCGGTATCCGGGAGACGAACTTATGCCGTCGCTGGCGGAAACCTTCGCTTACACCGGCTATTGGCTGAACAATCCTCCCGGCGAGAGCGAAAACACGTGGGCAGGCAAGAGGGCAGCCGTCGAAGCGGCGGGCCTGGGTTTCCTGGTGCTGTTCAACGGCCGGACTGATGCCGAGATCAAGAGTCACCCTGCGGCCAGGGACCTCGGCAGCGCGGATGGCAAGGAGGCGGTCGCGGCTGCCGAGAGAGAAGGGTTTCCCGCGGGCACCATCATTTTTCTGGACCAGGAAGAAGGAGGCCGGCTGCTAGCGGAGCAGCGGGAGTATCTGCTCGCCTGGGTGGACGCGGTGACCGGTTCCAGATTCCGCGCCGGCGTGTACTGCTCAGGCATCGCCGTAAAGGAGGGCCGAGGCAGCATCACTACGGCCAACGACATCGCACAGGCAGTGGGCAAGCAGCGGGTGGCTTTCTGGGTGGCCAATGACATGTGCGGCCCCTCTCCCGGCTGCTCATTTCCAGCCAGTCCGCCGGGGCCGTGGGAGAGCGGGGTCAAGTTCGCCGACGTCTGGCAATACGCCCAATCGCCCAAGCGCGGGTCCTTCGCGTCCGGGTGCCGCAATTACAGCGACGACAACAACTGCTACCCGGTGGGATTTGAGCCGAACTCCCGGCTGTTCGTGGACCTGAACACGGCCACGTCCCCCGATCCCTCCCAGGGACGCGTCACCAAGCCGGGTGACTGATTCCCGCCGGATCGCATGCCGCCGGGCGAAAGTCAGCCTGCGATTTATCCGGCGCGCTCATTCCGAGGCTGGACTGCGCGAAGGCGCAGCCGGGGCCGCGCTCGGGGCTGAATCGGGAGCGATGGTCTTCACCTTGACCGGCTTTGCCGGAATGCCGGCAACAATGTTATAGGGCTCCACATCCTTGGAAGCCACTCCCATCGATCCGACCAGGCCGTGCTCGCCGACCGTCACTCCGCTGAGCACCGTGGCGTGGTAGGTGATGCGGGCCTTGGGGCCGATCTCGGTCTTGTGATTGATCACGATCATGCCGTCGTTGAGATCGTGGGAGTGGGAGTACACGTTGGCGTAGTCGGAGACCGAGGTACCGGCGTGAATGATGATCTCGCCCCGATCGTCCAGCAGGACATACTTGTGGATCACGCAATTGTCTTCAATCGTCAGGTTGTAACCGAACGAGACCTCGACTCCATGAAAGATCTTGACGTTCTTGCCCAGGTGCTTCAGGACGTGGCTGGCGATCATGGATCGCATGCGGAATCCCAGCCAGTGATTCAAGCCGACGGGCGAGCGGTCGAACATCATCCAGAACCAGATGAGGGGTTTTCGTTCGGCATATTTCTGGGCGTCCACATCGCCGTAGTATTCGGGCTCGAGGGTGGCGTTGCGTGGATCGAAGGAGTGGTGAAGCGCCTGGCTGCCCAAGGAGTGAAGCGCGGCGTCCGGCGGAGCATAGGGCGTGCCCAGGTAGATGCTGTGCAAGGCATCACGAACGACGAGGCTGCGGTAATCGGGATCGGGGTTGGCGAACTGCCGATCCAATTCGTCGATCCAACTGAGGTAGGCCTTCTCGGCCGGGGCAGCAGGGTTCAGAAGGCGATATTCGTAACGCGGCATAAGAGACTCGCATGCGCCGCAAACGGCGCTCAAGGATTCAAAATTCTAATGGCTTAGCTCGTCCGGGGGGAAGAAACCAGGCACACGGGCGGGCAAAGGGGCCGGAGATGCTTTCAACATCGCCCGCAGCCGAGCAGCAAAGCAGATGGCAGCGTGGCTACGTGCAGCTCCAGCGCCTTTGACATGGCTACATTATGACATGCGGGCATCGGGGAATGGGGGCGCGACCTAGGTTGCCGGCTGCAGGATATAGATGACCCAGGGAGCGATCCTGGTCTCATTCACCCAGGGGTAGGGTTCGTCGCCTTTGGCCAGGGGCCGGACCATCTCGACGACTCGCAGGTCCGCTTCCTTATGCAGATCACGATAGGAGTCCTCGGTCCAGAGGATGTCTTCGACGGGCCTGCGGTCGCCGTGGTCGGTCACGATGATGCGCACGAGATCGCCGCTGCGAGCGGCGGCATTCTCGGGAAAGTTTGTGGTGGTGAAGGAAGCCCACTCATGGGTGTAAATCTCGGGTGAGGAAACGATGCTGACGATGGTCCCATTGGGAGTGAGGAGCCGTTTCAGGCTGCAAAGGATTGGTGGCTTCGCGGGACCGGGAATGTTGTCGAAGGTGAAGGCGGAGAGCACCAGATCGAATGCCTGGACGGCAAACTGGTCGAGATTGTCGCCGGGCACGAGCCGGTAATCGCCGTCAGGATCGGTGGTGCGAGCGATTTGAAGCATCTCCTCCGATATGTCAACCCCGGTCGCATGGAATCCGAGCTTGCGGAGAAATCGAGTGGAGCGGCCGGCGCCGCAGCCGAAGTCAAGAGCGCGCGTTCCGGATACGTGGCGGGAGAGAATCTCCGGCAGATCCCGGTAGGCGAGATAGTAGGTATTTGCGAACTCGAGGGTGGCGTAGGCACTAGCCCGCCGGACATCCTGGTAGCAGTTAACGAAGTTCACTGCGCCTCTGTCCTCCCTTTTCAGGCACTCCAGGCGCGCCGCGGGAAGCGGCCCGTGATCTTGCGGATCCAACCGTGAAAACGATGCCCGCCCGCGGCATCCTTCAGGAACATGAACGGGCACTGTCCTGGCACCACCTGAATGCCCCGGTCTCGGCAAAACTGGACAGCGCGGCCGCTCACCGCGCCTTTACCCGCGGCGCGATACATCCAGACGCGAGGTATGCCCGCTTCCGCGCAGTCACGGACTACGGCGTCGGTTACTTGCGGCGAGGTCATCAGCAGCGCCGCATCCACGGGTGGCTGGATGTCCTGAACGCGGGCGTAGCAGCGCCGCTCCAGCACCTGCGTCATGTTGGGATTCACGGGGATGATCTCATACCCGCGGCGCGACAATTCTTCAAACAGCGTGATGCTGAAATCCGTGGGCTGGCTGGAGATTCCAACCATCGCGATCCGCTTCTGCCGCAGGAAGTCCTCGATGGTGTCGAGGGTTACAGTCCGTACAGCCATTTCTCCTCCCAGGTTATCGGCGGGGCAGAAATGCCCGTTTTCAGTGTTTCGCAGGCCGCCAACGGAGCGCAGTGACCAACAACACGGAACCTGGTTTATGCGGGTGCAGGTTCACTTGGGAAGCGATGCGCTCACTTCTGCACCAGCGTGACCTGGTGCTGGCCGACCTCTGCGTGATCCACGCGATCGGGCATGGGGAAGGTGCTATCGAGCCCCAGCTCCGGGTAGCGCGGACGAACATACTCCTCGACGAAGTACTCCAACGCCGGGCGCGGAACCGGCACCCCATTGATTGCTACCGAGTCGATGTGGACCTGGGCCCTGCCTTGGTTTCCGGCAGCGTGGGCCAACACCTGCACCTGGTTGGTGCCGCGGAAGAGCGACATCAGGGGATTCGTGCGATAGCGGCCTCCGGTCACCTGATCGAAGTCCACCAGCGCATCGGCGCGCACGATTCCCGGAGAACCCGTCAACTGGAGCCGCTTGACTCCCTCAGGCAGCTGCACGTTGCGGGAATTCAGGTAGGCGTTCACCTCGCGCTCGGTGAGGATGGTGGGGCTGGGATCCGGAGGGTGGCGCTTGGCATTTTCCTCGATATGGCGGAGTTTGCGGCTGGCGCTTGCAACGGCCGCGTCGCGCATGGCCTGGGTTTGCGAGGCGGGGGGAGATTGCGCGAGAAAGGAGGAAGACCCGACGAGAATGGGCAAGATGATCGAGACCGAGATCCAAGGGGGCGTGGCGCGGGCCTTAGTCTGCGGTTGTCGATTTGCGGGTATGGGCGCCGGCGATAGGCCGTGTTCCAACGTTGCTACCTGAGCTTGGCTTCGGCATCGCGTCCGCCCACCAGGGTGACCTGAGGCTTCTCCAGCGTGCCGCCGACGGAGAACTCGCGTCCGCCATCGCGCACGACCTTCAAACCCAGCTCTCGTCCCAGGGAGGCAGTGCCGCTAACCTGATAGATGCCGCCAGGCGCCTCTAATTTGCCTTCGCCCAGCTTGAGCACTCCTTTACTGAGATCGGCGGTGGCGGTAAAGCGGCGGAGCAGGAGCGGCTTGCCGTCGCTGTTGAGGGAAAAGTGGGGCAGGACGCCGTCGCGCCAGTCAAATTTGGCGGTTCCGGCGGCGGAGCTGAGAAGCTGCGCGCTGTCCCAGCCGCTGGCGCTGCCTTTATAGCTGGCAGTTGCCTGGCCGCTGGCCCAGCCTTCTTTGGTGAGGGCCGCAACCTGCGCCATCGACACCCGCAAGAGGGAGCCCTCTGACTGGTAAACCGGCACATCGCCGGCGAAATTCCCGGCGATGTCGGCCAGGAAAGCTCCCCCGAGGGCTTCGCCGCGAAGATTGGCGATCAGGAGCTTGTCGGGCCTGATGTCGACGTCGGCAGTGGCGTGAGTGACAACCACGGTTTTGATGACCAGCCTGGCGGCGGTGATGCGTCCCTTGGCATACAGCCCGGACCAGGGTGAGGGCTGCGAATCACCCTGGGGAAAGATCGCGTACCAAGGCCGCTTGCGCAATTTCGGATTGACCAGACGATTGAGGTCATCCACGCTCACCTGGTCGGTCTTCAGATCGAAACCCAGGGAGCAATCGGCAGAGAGTTCGCAGGCGGTGGGAAATTCGAGCATCCCGGTGACGGCGCTGTGAAGGTTGCCGATGGTGGCCGAGAGATTATCGAGGGAAATCTTGCCGTTTGCGGCCGCCAGGTTGGCGGAGGCGATGTGCACCGGGGCAGCCAGTCCCTCCCAGGCGACGGTGGTTGTGCGCAGTTGGCCTCTTCCCGACACGGCGGGTCCCTTGAAGTCCGGCCATTCGCCGCTCAGGTGAGCATCCAGCTTCAGTACCTGGCCCTGTGCCGGGGTATCGGAAACCACCAGCCCGAGCATGCGGCCGACCTGGAGCAGAGTCTGAACCTGGCCGTCGCCCTGAAAGTGAACATCGTAGCCCGTGCGCGAAAACCACGACTCGACGGTTGCCGGAGAGGCTGCGCCCAGCGGCAGGGAGAAGGGCTGAACCTGGAGCACCATCGCATCAGGCAGGGGGCCAGGAGCAGGCTTGGATGATTTCGGCGCCGCTTTGAGTCTGACCCGCTTAATGGGGACCGCCTCGTAGTTCTCCGTGCCTGGACCGGCCAGGGCAAAGCTAACCGGCTTAAGAGCAAGAGGAGCGGAAAGCACACGGGAGCGGACCTCGAGTGCGCTGGTTACGCCATTGCCTGCCCACAGCTTGTCGCCCCCGACTAGAGGAGTGCGGAGCGTGGCCATCGCATCGACATTTCCGGTAGCGCTCAGATCCTGCGGCAGGTTCAGCTTGGCATGGCGCGCCAAGTCAACCAGGAATTGTGCGGCCACATTCTCGGCGGTGAAGCGCAGGTCATAGGCGCGCTTGCCAGGCTCGCCGACAACGGTTCCGGAGGCACGAAGAAATCCGCCACCCGCGGGGGCATCGCAGGACAGGTCGCGCAACTCATGGGTGTAAACGCTATAACGCCCGCTGCATCGGGTGGCCAGGCGCATGCTGCCGGTGGTGGCGATGTCATAGCGGCGGAAATCGCTGAGGGAGGCGTCGGTGGCGAAGCTGAGAGCGTTGGGGGTTCCCTTGAGGTCGGCCGACAGGTTCACGGTGCCGCGCCAGCCGTGATCACGTCCGGAGGCCAGGTAGGTGAGCTGCCCGAGCTGGCCCTGCGCCCAGGTGAAGTGCAGGACGAGAGGCATCTCGGCGAGGGAAGGCGCCCTTTGGAGTGTGCCGCTGAGCCTGACCGTGCCAGTGTCGCCCAGGTTGGCGTCGGTGCGGATCGGTCTAGCCTCCAGGCGCATGCGCCAGACATCCTCGGAAGCCAGCCACACGGCGAAGTCGGTGTCGGCAAGGGCGTAGACCTTCTTTTCCTGGCCGATCTTGAGGTTCACGCGCCCGTTAACGAACTCGACGTAGGGAAAGCGAATGCGCGATTCGGGGCGGGGCTTGGCGGTAGGGGCGGTGGGAGTTTGGCGTGCGCGCTCCAGCAGAGGCTCGATGTTCCAGCGGCCGTTCTTGCCCAGGACCAGGTTGAAGCTGGGGTAGCGCAGGCTGAGGCTGGCGATCTCCAGCCTGCCGCGCCAGAGCGAGGTCCAGCGCAGCGAGACGGAGACCTCGTCGGCGCGCAGGATGGGCTCGG
>DATHDM010000268.1:0-5557 GCA_035319065.1 Terriglobales bacterium | reverse complement strand
GCCATCCCCGGCTGCTGGAATTGGTCGCACTATTCAAGAAGCGCCATCCCGAGTTGCTGAAGCACATTGCTCCTGCCGATGAGAAGTTCACCGGATATGCGGATCGCCGGCTTCTGTCCGTTTGCAATAAGGAGAAGATCGAGCGCATCCTCGCCTACATGCTCGACGAGAACGAGTTCTTCGGTCCGCATGGCATTCGCTCCCTTTCCAAATATCACCTTGACCATCCATTTATGTTCTATCTCGGTGGCGAAGAATACAGAGTCCAATACCTTCCGGCGGAGTCGAACACCGGCATGTTTGGCGGCAATTCCAACTGGCGAGGTCCAGTCTGGATGCCCGTGAATGCATTGTTGCTCCGCGGATTGCTCAATCTCTACCAGTTTTATGGGGATGACTTCAAAGTCGAGTGCCCGACGGGCTCGGGCAACTATATGACTCTGTTCGAGGTGGCTAAGGAGCTTGGCCGCAGGCTTTCAGGCATCTTCCTGCGCGATAAGAACGGTAACCGCCCCGTCTATGGCGGAACCAGGAAGTTTCAGGACGATCCGCACTGGAGAGATTACATTCTGTTCTACGAGTATTTCCACGGAGACAACGGTGCAGGCCTTGGCGCCAGTCACCAGACCGGATGGACGGGGACGATCGCCCGCATCATCGATCTGTTTGCGCGCGTGAGTGCCGCCGATGTGCTGCACACGTCCAAGGACGACCTGGCGGCGCGGATGACTCGCGAGCAGGTTGCAGGATAGGAGCCGGCAACAAACATCGCTTTCTGTTGCATCGCTCGCCTTCAAACGCTTGAGCAAGCCAGAACGTTTCGATCTGAGACGCTACAGGAGTTGGGGTTACCTATGGGTCGGTGCAACAAAGTATTGCTCGGTGCTCTCCTGCTGGGCCTGATTGCGCTCGCTGGTTGTCAGCAGTTGGTTCATGACACGCAGAGCCTGCTTATCCCCAGGTTTCACCGGTCGGAGCTGTTTGGCTTTGTAGCGGGTTTTGGAACCACGTTCGCTGCTCTGCCGGATTTGATCGCGATGTTTCGGCGGCGTTCAAGTGCCGGTATGAATCCAAGGATGGCAGCAATTCTGGGCGTCTTTCAGATCCTCTGGGTGTACTACGGCTTGCTAATCGGTTCGCGGCCGGTGGTCATCTGGAACGTGGTCGCCATATTCATCAATTTCCTGAGTGTCGGCTCATATTTCTATTTTCTTAACAAAGAAAAAGCCCGGGTTGGGCAGTGACCGCCGCCACGGCATAGCCGGCGGTCTTCCAGCCGACCTCGCAGGACAAAGCCCCAGTCGTTCGAGCCGCTAGCGTGTCCGGTCACTTCAGACCGAATGTCCAGGTGAGTCCTGAGCTGGTCCCGTAGTCGCTCCCCGAAAAGCCTGGCGGTGGGCGGTTATCCCAGTTGCCGTAGAACGAGATATTCCATTTCAGATTGCTGATGAGCTTGATGTAATACGCCACGTTCGTATTGAAACGTACGCGACCCGGGTCAGAGAAAGCCGGCAAAAGAGCCCCAGTTGCGTTGAGGTTGGTCTTGCTGAACTTGAACAGCCTTGCCTCCGCATAGATCAGACCCGCTACAACGTTCTGGTTGCTCAGCGAGACGCTCGATTGTTTGTAATTTGTGTTTTGCCAGGCCACTCCTCCAAGCACGGCGATGCTCGCGCGATTGGTATTCTTCAAATAGCGCCCAACCCCGGCGCCCAGGGTGCTCTGCAAGGCAATTCCCTGCTCCGAGCTCTGCAGGAAGGATCCGAGGCCGGAATAGAACCAGTTGTTCTGAGGCATCAGGTGGAGAGCGCTGAGAGTGATCGCGTTCCGGGTGGAGGCGGTGGTGCCGATGCTGGAGGAGAGGTTGGAATCGAAGCTCACCCGCGCGTTCCAGCGTTCGCGAACATACGCTGTCTCCGAGCTCAAGCTGTACTGCGTCGATTGATTGCCCTTGGAGTAGATTACTCCAAAGCCAATTTCGCCGTTGAAGCGCTCCCAGAACCTGTCCGAGGTCGCAATCATCTGAACAATCTGGGACCGCTCAAGCACCAGTTCCTGCTCCGGAACCTTCACCACCTGAATTCTCACCGGCCGGTCTGCGGCGGTCTCTGGAGTCCGCAGCTTTCCCATATACACTGATCCGTCCGTTGTTTTCACGACAAACAACTGCTGACTTTCCAGTCGCGCCACTTTCGACCAATCAACCGATGTTGTGCCATCGATGTAATCGAAAGCCACATACAGCACACCTCCGTCCAGCCCCTTAACCTCGCATGTCAAGCGGTCACCATTGTTCATGACCAAAACGTCGGTCTTATCTCGTGCGAGGAGGGGTATAGCGAGGAAGATTGCAAACTGCAGAACAATGGCTCGAGTCTTCATGGGGGCCCTTCCTGACGAATTCGCAGCCAATGACCCACTTTCGCCGTTCAAATCAGAAAGCCTGGCGGTGCACAGGCCCTTCGACATACTTTTTGTACGTTGATAAGTCAACTCAGCGGACTGGCAGAATTGACAGTCGATGCTCCAATGTTTCGCCGCTCATCAAGGCTGCAAAACTGTAAACACTGACACGGCCGGGGAGGTAACTCTCCCAATCCGCCGGAAACCGCCGAAACGGCTGCTGGGCGTGATCTGGATCGGAGCGGTCCTCCCGCCGGACGTCGTCATAATACCGGCAATAACTGCACGAAATCAGGGTAAGATGGTTCGTTTTTAAGGACTGTCTGCTCGGGAGAGTAAGCGTACGCTCACTAGGTGGCATCGCCGGTCGGAGGTCAGCACGGCCTTACGCTTTTGCTGGCCTGTACTGATTTTTCTCTGTAGTCTGAATCTCCCAGTTGCTGCCGCTACTACCCCAGGCTTCGCTCCGGCCGATCTGCCCCAAGTGGAACTGCTGATTTCTGGGCACTGGGATCTCGCCGACGCAAACGCCTTATTCGAGGAAGTTTCCCTGCTCCTCGAAGGCCCCTACAGCGGAAGACTCGTGGCACTCTACGCCCTGGTGGCGTTCGGCGCCTTGATGATTCTTGCCCTGCTTCGCGACCGCATCACCCGCAGGCGCGCGGAGGAAAGGCTGCGTCAAAGGGAAGCCGAAGCAGAAGAAGAACTGAGGAAGTCCAAGGAGAAATTCTCCAAGGCATTTCGCCAGGGTCCGATGGTTCTCACTCTGACCGACGCTGAGACCCAGCGTTACATCGAAGTGAACGATAGCTTTGAACACTTCACCGGCTATCGCCGTGAGGAGGTTATCGGGCGCACGGTGTTCGAAGTGGGCCTGTGGGCAGATCCCTCCAAAAGAGTAAGGCTGACGAAACGGCTGTTGGCCGAAGGCCGGCTTCGGGACGTCGAGTTTGAATACCGCACCAAAGACGGCCAACTCCACGTTGCCCAGGCATGCGCCGAACTGATTGAAATCGAGGGTAGGCCCTGCGTACTCGGTGCAGCCATAGACATTACCGATCGCAAGCGAGCCGAACAGGCGCTGCTGGAGAGTGAACGGAGATTCCGTCGGATGGCCGATTCAGCCCCCGTGCTGATGTGGTTGTCCGGACCCGACAAGCTTTGTACCGACTTCAATAAGGAGTGGCTGCGGTTCACTGGACGCAGCCTGGAGCAGGAATTGGGGGACGGCTGGACCCACGCTGTTCACCCCGACGATTTGCAGGCTTGCCTGCGCACTTACACCCAGGCCTTCGACGCTCGCGAAGCGTTTGAAATGGAATATCGTCTGCGCCGTCATGACGGAGAATTCCGTTGGGTTCTCGATCACGGTGCTCCTCGGCTCTTGGAGAATGGCGATTTTGCCGGCTATATCGGCTGTTGCATCGATGTGACCGAACAAAGAGAGGCCAGAGCCGAACGGGCTCAACTCGGCGGTCGATTGATTCAGGCGCAAGAGGACGAGCGCACTCGCATCGCCAGAGAATTACACGACGATATCAATCAAAGACTGGCCCTGCTCGCCAATGGCTTGCAACAACTCGAGCACATCTCAGCGGAGAGCAGGAACAATGGATTTCCGCAAGCAAACCAGATCCACGGGCTTTGGCAGCTCAGCAGCGAAATCGCCATTGACATCCAGCACTTGTCCCACCGCTTGCATCCCTCAAAACTGCACTATCTCGGACTCGGCGCGGCTGTGCGCGAGCTCTGCCAGGAGTTTTCCAGGCAGCACAAAATCCCGGTCGAATGCAGGGTGCCGGGGTTGTCGCCGGATCTCGACGAAAACGCTTCGCTCAGCCTGTTCCGTACGGCGCAAGAGGCGCTGCGCAATGTCGCGAAACACAGTCAGGCCCGTCACGTTAAGGTAGAACTCGTGCGCCAGTCGAACCAGGTGCGGCTGCGCGTTTCCGACGATGGAGTGGGATTCAATTCCGACCGTGCCTCTAAGAATGGCGGCCTGGGTCTGATCAGCATGCGTGAGCGCCTACGGTCGGCAGGCGGCCAGCTCGTAGTCTGGTCGCGCCCGTCCTTCGGAACCCAGATCGAAGCCTCCATTCCTGCTGCCGTGGCTGAAGCCAAAGCCATACGGGCTGCAGGCTGACCCGTCAGTTTTGACAGTAGCCGAACTCCTCAGATTGCATACCATCATTCCGAAACCTGATCGGTGACTTGCAGGGTCCTCACGCACACAAGGTGCAAGTTCACGTGATCTGACTTCGGTTTGCAGCACCGTGGGTACAAGGAGCGCATGTGCCCAAAGCAAGCGTTCTGGTCGCCGATAACAATTCCGCCGTTCTCGACCACGTGGCGAAAGTGCTTAGTACAGATTATGACGTTGTCGCTGCGGTGAAGGATGGGACTACGGTGTTGAGCGAGTTCCCCCGCCTGAACCCCGATGTCATCGTGCTCGATATCTCCATGGGAGAGCTGAGCGGCATTGACGTAGCCCGCCGCCTGCGCGACTCCGGTTGCAATTCCAAGATCATCTTTCTCACTGTCCACGAGGATGCTGATTTCGTCAGCGCCGCAATGGGCGTGGGGGCCTCGGCCTACGTCATAAAATCCCGGCTCAGCGTGGACTTGATCTCGGCCATTCATGCGGTGCTCGCCAATAAGCTCTTTGTGTCGCCAAGCCTGCTGTACGCGCAAGAGTAGAAGGCCGGCAGGTCTGTTTCTCCACGCTGTTAGTAATGACAGTTACCTCTTTATTCCGCACGTCTTACTGTTATTGGAACAACAAGTGAGCTATTATTGTGGCTCGCAATTGCTTGCTGAAATGCGAGAGCTCGCCGGGTCCCGTCTGTGCCCACCTCGTTGAGGCGAAGAGAAGCAAAACTCACTCTCACGTGTGGTTGTATCGCATGCGTCGCTTAGCCAGCTTAGAACGTGCGTTGGCCATCCTTGGTGGGTTGTTGCTCACCATTTATCTCGGGGCGCGTATCCACGGTGCCATTCTCTCGCGAGCAGAGGTGCAACGCTTCCGAAGCCAGTCTGTCTCTGCGCGGCAAGAACCGCCCGGGGCAGCGCTGGCTGCGGGAATCCCCGACTTCAGTCTTTGGTCGGAAAAGCGGATCCAGGAATACCAGGCAAGCCTGACGGTGCACCTCGCTCC
>DATHDM010000267.1:0-14426 GCA_035319065.1 Terriglobales bacterium | reverse complement strand
CAATTCGGCCGCATCGCAGTCAAGGACGATAAACTCGCCCTTCCGCGTGACGGCCGCGGTGTTGAAGTTGGGATTCTGCGCACTCCACTGCTCGATTACTTCCGGACTGGTGGTCGCCAGCTGCGGCCAGCTAGGAAGCTGGCAGCGTTTCTCGCCGGCATTGACCGGCGCTACGGGAATTCCGCGCGCAGTGAGGAGGCCAGCGCGTTCGAGGAAAGTTTGCGGAAGATTATCGTTTGGAATCGTTGCGGTCATTCTGTTCGGTCCCTTCGTTTTTGAGTTGTAGAGCATTTCGGTCAGCAGGTCATCCGGTAAGGACGCCAGCAGTGAATTCTGAGCACGGCGGGTGATCATCCCGGTCGCCCGAGTGATTTCTCGTAGTGCGCGGATTCGTGAGACAACTTCAGTTGTGGCACCTGTCATTCCTTTCGTAAGAATTTGGGGGAGGGTTTCGCCTACTGCACCAGGGGCTTTTCTTCTGGCTCGAACGCCCAATGGATGAACAGCTCCCCGTCCTCGAACTGATCGACATATGCAGAGAACGTGCCATTGGGGAAATACTTCTTTGCCTCGGTCTGGAGTTCGTTCAGGCAGCCCACACAAATGCCTTCCTGATCGTCCAGCTCCACGTCCCCAATCCAGATGGGGTATTTGACCTTCTTGCTTTTTGCCATTGCTTGCTCCTTCGTCGGTTGTGTCCGCTTCATGCGCAGTGGACCTTGATGCGCGTGACTTCTTCAGGTAGACACCGTCAGTAAGTGCTGCCCGTCCTTCACGGCGTTAAACCGCCGCGCCATCAGCGCACTTCCAGAAACGCAGCAGCAACCTTGCGCGGGTCAAACCTCAAGCAGGTGCCGATACGGAACGCGCCAGGAATCCGGCCTTCACGCGCCATCCGGTACAGCGTCAGCTTGTGGACTGAAAAAACCTGTTCGAGATCAGCGACGGTGAGCGCCCGACCACAGGTCGCCAGGTCGGCGATCGAAAGGGCCGGAAGTGTAGCATCACGGTGCTTGATAGTTTGTTTTTTGGCTGGCATGGGCACACTCGGTTTCGTGTGCCATGTGCGCGCCAATTAGAACGCGCCTCATTGGAGATGGCTCTCCGTCGGGGGCTGTGCCGTGTAACGAGAATCCCCTACCGCTCGCCGGTCTATCTTAGACGCGCCCCGGATAATTGCGCGCCCGAGTCCGTCATTGCAGGGCAGAGGTTTCTACCTCCGATTTATGCCTGCGCCGACTTACCGCATTCGCGGCCGCTGCTTTGGACAGCAGCGCTTGAAGGCCGGACCAGCCTGACTACGTCCCCCTACTCTCTACTACGTTAAGTTTTTTGCATGTTGCTGGGGCTACGTACGTTATGTCGACCTACTAGGTACAAGTCGGTACGACTCGGTTCCTCTTTAGTGAAGCTCGATCGGCGTGGCCCTGTCGAGCCTTCTCTGCCCCCTTACTAGATACTATGTTGAGTTTTTTGCATGTTGTTGCGGTTACGTAAGTTATGTCGACCTAAGACTGGGAGGCCGGTACGATTCGGGGCGTGAGAGTGAAAGTCGACGGTCTTAAACTCTTCGTGGCAGCCGATCACGATTTGGGCGAGTTGAAGCTGGCTGCGCGCTGGTACTTTGAGAGTCTGAGCCCTGGCCCGCAGTACGCCGACTGCGATCTGATGCCAAACAAAGAACTGGAGCGGCGAGGCGCCATCCCGTCACCAGTTCAGCTGCCGGATGAAGACGTTTCGCCCGGCGACGAAGGCGAATGGAAGGCCGGCTGCATTCTTGGCTCGCAGCTGCTGGAAGAGGTTCTGCCCACATATCACGTCGAATGTCCTCATTGGGGCTGGGGGCGCCTGCGGGACGCGTCGCCATTGCAGTTTAGAACTTGCCCTGATTGTGGGGCATACCTGACACGTGCTGCTGTCGAAGAGGACCGCCAGTGTTGGCGCGATCAGCGGCGTCGCCTACGGTACATTCCCAATGAGCAGCGGGCGGTCTTCTGGCATATCTTCAACATTGCTGCGCTGTCCGAGATCACGAGCACGGTAGACACGAGCACATTCGAACTCATGAAACGGGCGCACTGCGGGCCGGTCATCATCTGTTCGTCCACTGTCCCTGTCGTTCACAAAAAGCGCGCTAAGTCTCGTAAGGGTTGGGAAATCGCGGAGCCGAAATCTCTAGCCAGTATCCTGCTCTCACGGTTGACGGAACTAAAACGCTGGGCCCGCCGACGCTCCCGCTCGTCCCCGGCCCCTGAACTGCCGCGCCAGCGTCAGCACCGCGACGGTCTGCAGCGCTCGCTAAGCGACGTCGAACTGAAGAACAACGGCTTTATGAACTTCGGATGGGACGAGCGAGCGCGGAAGTGGTGGTGGAAACATGCGGGTGCTGACGATCGCTGCATATGCCAATACGGCCACACTAATGGCAGGAAGGCCGTGGAAGGGCTGCCAGAGGATGTAGTGCGATTGCGGGCGCTGGGCTTGACGTACTCGGAGATTGCGCGGCGGCTGGGTAAGCTTGAATCGGAAATCCGACTGCTGGTGAGGCGCGCTTCTACCCGAGCTGCTTCGTCGGAGGCACGCTTGACCGGCACACGCAGCGCGGCTGATTCATCAGCGCTGGTTTCCAAGTAGAGTCAGCATTGCATCGTACATAGCAGCACAGGTGTGATACTAGTGATACCAAATTTACTGGAAATAGCGCACTCTGGGGCATACAGGAGCATACCGCAGCCGAAATGAGGAAACACGCCAAACCCGCATAAACACTGGATAAAATTACCTATCTGCAAGAAACCATTGCGAGTTGGCAAAGACGCGCAGATTGAATCCCCCCCTCTCCGCCATTACCTTAGTAAACTCGCACTTAGGGTCTGTGATGTGTGGTTGTTACGCCGCCGCAATCGGCCACAATGCAACGCGGTTCTTCCCGGCGCGTTTCGACATGCACATGGCCTGATCCGCTGCTTCGAGCAAGGTTCACGGCCCAAATACATCGTTCTCCCGACAAGATCTGTGCACACTTCGATCCCGCAGGCGAAGCTCAGATGCTGCTCACTATCGAGCGCCGCGCTGATGGGCTACAAGTGTCCCTAAGGCTGCGGATGCTTTCAGAATCGACGCTGCCCTCAGACCGGCAATCACCTTGTGGCCCCCGCTGTTCAGCAGCATGGAAGGGAAGCAGCCACACTGCGAGCAGTCAGGATCGCCGCCGAACTGGCAGGGGGTAATCCTGGTTTTCAAGTCCGCCGAAACCGACTCGGTCAGTCGCGCAAACACGCAGTCGGCAGGTTGCGAGGGCGGATGCTGAAATTCGCGCAGGATCTCGCGATTCACGTCGAGCTTGGGATAGCGCGGCGCCAACCGCACCAACTCCTCTATCACGAAGCCGCGATCATCCGGACCGAGAATCTCGACGTTGGTCGCACCGCGCTGCGGCGTGAAGAGGCTCATCCATATCCGCCGGGTTTCGGGACGGTTGCTCCAGAAAACAAGAAACTCTTCCAGGTAACCAGGACGCACCATCGCGGACGTCACAGTACAGTGAATGCTGATCGGGTTTCCGGCCACGCTTTGCAGGATACGATCGTAGGTGGCTGGTTTGCGACGCACATCGTGCTCGGCTGGCAGGCCGTCAATGGAAACGATGATGTCAAGGCCGGGAAGTGAAAACCATTCTGGCGGTATCTTGCGAAAAGCGCTGGTAATGAGGAAGACGCCAATCCGCCGGCCCGACAGTGCCGGGAGGATTTCCTGGAGTTCACGGAAGCGGACCAGCGGGTCGCCACCTACGATGGAGACGTGAATGGGGCGGAGTATATCCACCAGATCGAGCACCCTGCGGACGAGCTCGTCCCCCTTGTAATCGGAGAGCTGGCGCAGAGTCACGCTGCCTCCGAGATGCTGCGGCTCATAGGCATAGCAACCGGGGCATCGCAGCGGACACTCGCGCGTAATTTCGATGGACAACAAGGGTTTGTGGCCGCTGAGAATTCGGCCCCACATTCTCAGGACCTCACTTGGATGCAGCTCCAAGCGGAGCTTTTCCGGGCCGGTGTTGATCTCAAAAAAGCGGGACGTGGCCGCACTCATGAAGGCTCTCCCTTTGGGCCAAGGCGACTTAATCCTGCAACCCAACAGCGATCGGGCGATACGGCGATACTGAGAGGGCTTGGGCCAATTCCTGGTTCAGGCCACGGCAACGTCCTCTTCAGAGGAGTCAATCTCCCCAGCTTCCAATTCAGACGTCAAGTGCTCCACCACCTCGGCAGCGTATTTCGTGAAATGGTGACCCGAAATCAGCAACGCGCATCCCCACCAGAGCTTGATGGGCACGAAAGCCCACCGACGCATGAGCTCAATGACAAATTTCCACCACGCCTTGCGGTAATTCGATGTAATCCCCTGATACCAGATGCAGCGCCAAACCGTCGAAATTAGTTCCAACACCGGGGCAGCCGGGGGACGTTGCGACTTACGCGGCCGCCAGCAGTTCAAGGAACGAAATGCGCGTTCATAGAACGCCGAGCCCGAGTAGAGGAAGCGCAGAGTGTCGCGTACACCGCTCAAAAGAACTGACTGCGGCAGAAGGGTACGAAAATTCGGTGGATCAAGATTTGTGCGCCACTTGTCCTGAATCAGGCGCCCCTCCTGCAACATTCGATCGTAGAGAGGCGTATTGGGTACAGCCTCCAGGAATCCCAGCATCGCCCAGGGAATGGCAGCGCGTTCGATAAACTCCAGTTGCCGCTCGAAGATGTCTTCTGGGTCAGAGTCGAAACCGATAATGAAGCCCCCCATGACCCAGAGCCCGCTCTCCTGGATGAAGCGGACCGACTCTAGCGGATCCGATCGCAGGTTCTGATATTTCTTCGTCTCCTTCAGCGATTCTTTCGAAGGGCTCTCGATGCCAATAAAGACTGCATAGAAGTTAGCCTCGACCATGGCCTCAAGGAGCGCGGGACGCTGGGCTAGGTCAAGCGATGCTTCGGTAAAGAATGCGAGCGGATAATCGTGAGCCTTTGACCACGCTTGCATGTCCCTGGCCAGCTCCAACGCGAGCTTGTGATTGCCGATGAAGTTGTCATCGACGATAAACACCTGTTTTCGCCAGCCTAGCTTGAGCAAGGCGTCGAATTCAGCCAGCATCTGAGAATTCCGCTTGGTCCTCGGTCTCCGTCCATAGATAGTAATGATGTCGCAGAATTCGCATTGAAAAGGGCATCCGCGGGAGAACTGCACCGCCATGCACATGTAACCGTCCATCTTGAGTAGATCAAAGCGAGGCACGGGGGTACAGGTGACGTCAGGCTTCTCCTGGACTACGTAGAGTCGCTGGGCCGATCCTGTTTCCAGGTCGGAGGCGATACGGCCAAATTCCACATCGGGTTCGCCTACCACTACGTGATCTGCCAGCGGCAGCAAGACTTCAGGCTCACTGCTGGCAAGGGGACCGCCGACCATGGTGCGTTTTCCCAGCGCGCGAGCGCGCTCCAGAACCTCGCATAAGGCCTGTGTCTGGGCACGCATGCCACTCACCATCACCAGGTCTGCCGCGATGATGTCGTCGTCTTTGAGGTCTTCGACGTTTTGATCAATCAGGCGGATCATCCAGTCTTTCGGACAAAGCGCAGCCACCGTAATCAGCCCAAGTGGGGGGATGATCGCTCTCTCAGAAATCAGCTGCCTCAATTCCTGCATGCCCCAAAACGACGACGGAACCCGAGGCCAGACCATCAGCACATTGATTCGCCGGCCCAGGGGAGGAAATTCCTCGTTCATTGCAGGTCGCGGCGTAGCGCTGCTGTGCGACGTGAGAATCTGCGAGATCAGCACTTTCAGACTCCTGACAACCCGTCTTCACAAAACTGATTAAGCGCGGCTGTAAACCGGCCAGAAGTTGGTTCCCAACGAACCCGCCGCCTCAGGAATACCAATCCTGCCGCGTTAAGGGCAACCCGCTCTTTCCCTTTTCGGCATACTTCACGAATAACATCTGATAGAGCTGCGCTGTTCCAACTTCGTACTCGTGCAGAGCGGCTGCAAGATATACCCGCCAGCTACGATACGCTAGTTCACCCACCCTCTTTCGCACATCGGCGGCGCGCTCTTCATAATGCCGAAGCCAGTGGCGCAGGGTATACACGTAGTGCTCCGCGAGATTTTCCACGTCGCGTACCTGGAAGCCAGCGGACTCCGCAGCATCTAGGTAAGTACTGAGCGTCACTGGCTCGCCATCGGGAAATACGTACTTACGGACGAAGTCGGCCCCAAGAAGGTAATGCGCATTGCTGTGAACGCCGACGCTCTGATTGAGGAACACACCTCCCGGACGGAGCTGCTCCCACGCAGATTTGAAGAAGGTCGGCAACGGTCCCTTTCCCATGTGTTCGGCTACGCCTGCAGCTACCACCTTGTCATAGCCGCCCGACTCCTTCATTTCCCGATAATCGCCGAAATGCACCTTGCAGGAGTTCTCCAGGCCTGCCTGCTTGATTCTCTCCTGCGCCAATAGCAGCTGCGCCGAACTAATGGTGATGCCCTCAGCCACAACTCCATAACGTTGCGCCGCATAGATCATCAACCCGCCCCAGCCGAAGCCGATATCCAACAGCCGGTCTCCCGGGCGGAGACGCAATTTTCGACAAAGGTAGTCCAGCTTGCGTTTCTGGGCCGTCTCCAGATCATCGTCCGGGGTAGCAAAGTAGGCGCAGGAATAGACCATGCGGGAGTCCAGCCAGAGCGCGAAGAAATCGTTAGAGATGTTGTAGTGGTGGCTGATCGCCTGAAGATCGCGCTCCTTCGAATGCGCGACGCCGTCCACTCTCGCCGCTGCGCCGGCACTGCGCGGTTGCCCAAGGTTCGGAAGACGGAGCAGCCGTGCTCCATAGCGGAGCTGCTCCAGCTTCTTCTTCGGGTTCCCGAAAAGATGATTAATCAGCGGCATGAGAGCCCCGATGTCCCCCTCGATATCAAAATCGTTGTGCAGATAGGCCTCGGCGAGGCTCAGCTCGCTTGCGCCCAAAAACATCTTGCGCAGCGCGCCTGGGTGCTGAAGCACGATGGTGCAGCGTGTCGCACCCGCTCCATCCGGTTTCCAGATCGTGCCGTCCCACAAACGCACGGCAATGTTATCTACCGGAACAGAACCGAACACTTCCCACAGGAGAGACAACGTAATGTCAACAGCCCGGTCGGTACTTTTTGGCGCCGCTGTGGCCATACTGTGCCTTTCTGGCTGCTCCTGCACGAACCGGAGTCACTGCGTCAGCAGACTCACTGGCCCTTCCATATTGCCTGAGGCGCAGCGTGAACGGAGTTCGGGTGGAACTCGACAAACGCCCATTACTAGGTCAAAACGTTCAAGAATCCAGATGAGGTAACCGGAAAAGTCCACCTGCCACCAGTGAAGGCCGTGGAATGCAGAACGAGGGAAAGCATGATGATTATTATGCCAGCCCTCTCCGAAAGCCAGCACCGCCACCAGCCAGTTGTTTCGGCTGCAGTCGTAAGTCTCAAACTCGCGCCTGCCAAAGGCATGTCCCAGCGAATTCACGCTGAACATAGAGTGATGCACCAGGAAAATTCGCACGAACCCGCCCCACAGAAGACCGTTCCAGCCGCCGACCGCTAGTGGGATCAGAAGCGACAGGGCTGCCCACAGCGGAAAGCAGCGATTCACAAACATCACACTTCGATCAGTGAGCAAGTGGCGGCAATAGGTCTCCGGGTCCGCGAAGCGGTCCTTGAGCATCCAGCCAAGATGGGAATGAAACAAGCCCTCCAGCGGGGTATGTGGGTCACCGTCGCGATCGGCTCGCGCATGATGCCTGAGGTGCGTAGCCGCAAACTCAAGCGGGGGCGATGCCACGGCCATCGAGCCTAAAATCAGCAATGTCATCTTTACGGCAGGGTGAGCCCGAAAGCTGCAGTGAGTCAGCATACGGTGATAGCCAACCGTCAGGCCGAAGCCAGTGACCGTGTACATGGTTATCAGGAGGGCAAGATCAGTCCAGTGAACCGCCCGCTGCCAGAGCGTGCCGATTGCTATAGCAGTCCCTAAGAAGGGAATTACGACAACGGCAAGAACAAACACCCTTGTGTTTGCCAGCGGTTTCATAGCGCCGCCAATGACACGCCAAGGCCTTACGCGAGGACCAACACGTCGCCAGTTCGCCCAATAGTGCACACTTCCCCCAACACAATTGAGCGAATTGGATTGTGGGTTCTACCGAAAGAGGGTTACCGTGGCCCCACCCCACAAGGATCCCTGTGCGCACGGCATTATACGCCGAACATCTGCTGGCCTGCGATTCATGCTTTGGGATTGCCACACCATCAGCACCCTGATTCGCCGGCCCAGGGGAGGAAATTCCTCGTTCATTGCAGGTCGCGGCGTAGCGCTGCTGTCTGACGTGAGAATCTGCGAGATCAGCACTTCCAGACTCATGACGATCTGCGTTCACACACCTGAAAAGGCGCGGTTATAACCAGCCCGAACGGCCGCGACCGTGATTTCCCGTAAACATGATCCAGCTTGCGTTCCGGTGCAGTCTCCATGCTTTGTTCCTTTCCGCGCGGTGCCCGGATTCGTCCAGATGAGCCGAGGACCAAGGTCTGGGCAAGCATAGCGAGGAATTCAGTCCTTTCCGAAACTACGAGCTTCTGGTGCGTCGGGGAGGCCTGGCCATTGCACCTCCTGCAACTGCTTGCTCTTCCAACCAGTAACCTGCGTGAGCTTCAACAGCGGAGTAGTCATGAACGTTGTCACCAGGGCCATGATCACCAGCATGGTAAAGAGCCCAGAAGAAAGAATTCCCAACTCCAGCCCAACGTTCAGCACCACCAACTCCACCAGCCCGCGCGTGTTCACCAGAATTCCGAGCCTGACCGAGTCCCCCCATCCCAGGCTTGCGGCGCGCGACATCAACGTGGCCCCCGCAAGTTTGCCGACGGTTGCCACCCCGATAATCAGGATGGTGTAGCCCCACATCTGTGCCCCCGTGAAGAGATCAATACGCGTACGCAGCCCGGTCAGGGCGAAGAAGAGCGGTAATAAGAGAACGAGGGTGAGGGATTCGATCCTTTCGGTTGCCTGCGCCACAAACTTCTTCTCCTTCGGCATCGCCGCGCCGGCCACGAATGCGCCAAACAGCGCATGCACGCCCAACCAGGTTGTCGTCCAACTGGCGGCCAGCATGATCAGCAACAGGATGGAGAAGGAACCCCGGCCTACATGCTGGCTATCGCGCCGCGCCTGAACGTAGTTTGCCGCGCGGCGAACCGGGACCAGCATGATCACGACGAAGAGCGCGAGGCCGAATAGCGTAACCAACAGCTGAGTCCAATTATGCGAGGAATGAACGATCGCGGTGAGAATCGCCAGCAGCAGCCAGGCAACAACGTCATCAATAGCAGCGCAGGATATGGCCAGCGCCCCCAGATTCGTTCCAAACAGGCTACGCTCCTTCAGCACACGCGCCAGCACCGGAAATGCCGTGACGCTCATTGCTGTGCCCACGAAAAGAGCAAAAGCTAAAAGCGTCGCCTGTTTTCCACCGAACTCCGGATAAAGCTTGGTTGCCAATACGATGCCAACAACGAACGGCACCAGAATGCTGGACAGGCTCGTGAGAACCACTGCCGTCCGTTGCTTTAGGAGATTTTCAATGTTCACTTCCAGCCCGACTACGAACATGAACAGCAACAGGCCCAACTGGCTGAGAGCCGAGAGGACATCAAAAGAGGAAGGCGGAAGGATATGAGCGAAAGCAGAAGGCCAGTAGCGTCCGAAGAAAGAAGGACCCAGCATGATGCCGGCTATCATCTCCCCGACCACCTGCGGCTGACCTAACCAGCGGAAGATCCAGCCAAACACTCGGGCAACAAGAAGAATTGTTCCCACCGAGATGATTAACTGCTCAGTGCTCACGATGATGCACCTTTGGCGAGCGTCAGGACCCGGAGAGTATCAGTAATCCGCAGGAAAGATGGGGGCCGGGAAGAATGATTGAGATTATTGCCTCAGCGCCCGAAATCCACAAGCCACTTCTGCTTACCGAGTGGGAGAGTATTCGGCCGCCCCTGCCGCGCCATCCGCGTGTTGAACGCAAGCAGGATAAGCACACATGATTGCATGACTAGCAGTCCTGCGCACAGGAATGTTCAGCGGCGAAAAGGTGCATTTCTATGGCGCAGTTGACTTCAACAGCGTTTCGCGTATCCTTCCCTACCCAACTGAGCTTGGGAGCGCAAGGTTTATGAGTATGTCGCGACACCAGGGGCAAGACGATGCCGTCGTGTATCCCTATGGTTCCGACGCGATTGGGCGTTCGGCTGATCATCCCGCCGACAAGGCTTCTAAGATTAATCGCGGCTATCCCATCCCAACCGGTTCCAAGAAACCTCCGATCGGGACCCGCACAGGACAGAAAACGCCCCCCGGACCTACCCTGGTCCAATTTTTCCGCTTGCTTCCGGAACTGCTGCGCGATGCACCCCATGTCCTGCTCCAGCTTTTCCAGGAGTATGGCGACGTCGTCTGTCTTGGAGATAGGCGGTTGCGGCTATTCTTTATTCTCAGCCACCCGCAGCATATCAAGCACGTCTTGCAGGATAACTACCTTAACTTCAGCAAGGGCTCCATCTATGACGAACTCAGAATGATTCACGGCGATGGGCTGGTCACCAGCGAAGGAGACATGTGGCGCCGCCAGCGCAAACAATCCCAGCCCGCCTTTTACCATGATCATGATGAGGAATATGCGCGAATCATTGTTGACGCCACCACCACCATGCTTGACCGCTGGACGGCGGTTGCTCAATCCCACCGGGCCCTCGATATCCGCGAGGAGATGCGCACCCTCACGTTGGAAATCCTCCTCAAGTGCTTGTTCAGCACCGATCTTGCCCCGGTGGCCGAAGCCTTGTGCCCGGCATTGGATCTGGCGGAGAAGCACATTCACCTGGCATCTCGCTTGAACCCCCTGAAGCCGCTCCTTGAGCGCTTGCCTACGCCGGCAAACCTCCGCTTCAGGAGGGCCTTGCGGACCATCGATCATTTCGCTTACGGCATACTTCAGCAGCGCAGCCAATGTCCCCTTCACAACGGCGATTTTGTCTCCCTGCTGCTCGCTGAAGAGAAGAACGGGGGCGGACTGGATGACCAACACAAGCGCGACGCCATGATCACTCTGGTGGATTCAGGTTTCGACTCCACAGCCGGCGCGATTACCTGGGCCTGGTACCTCCTCTCCCGAAATCCCGGGTGCGCGCGCACCCTCCAGGCCGAGCTCAGAGATGTGCTACACGGACGAACCCCAACCTTCGAAGATCTTCCACAGCTTAGGTACACGCGGATGGTGGTTCAGGAGACTTTGCGGCTGTATCCATCAGCCTGGGCTATAGCTCGCACTGTCATCAACGACGATGAAATCGACGGTTATAGGATTCCGGCCAAGTCCATGATTGTTATTAGTCCCTATGTTGCCCACCGCCGCGTCGCCTCCTGGGAAAATCCGGAGGGCTTCGATCCGGAGCGATTTTCACCCGAGCGGTCGGAGAACCGAAGCCAGTTTGCATACATACCGTTCGGCGGGGGCCCCCGCCTTTGCCTGGGCATACGCTTCGCCCTGATGGAGGCAGAACTAGCCCTGGCCACCATCGCCCAAAGATGGCGTCTTGACCTGCTGCCTGGTCCGCCCATTGGGATCAAGCCGACCATCAGTTTGAGACCGCAAAGCACCATCATGATGACGCTCCACTCCGCATCTGGAGAGGGATCGGACGTGGTCCACGCTGCCTGACACCGTCTGGTGTTTCGCAGTTTGTCCGTTCCCCGGATGCGGAAATCCTGCTGTAAGGGGGCAAACTGCATTGAGCGATTTGGAAGCTGGTAAGCCGTTATTCTTGAAAAAAAATGTTTTCTCTGTTTATAATGACGCACGTTTTGTCCACCCAGGCGGCTCAGCAATAAACGAGACAGATCGTTCTCCGTACCCAAACGGACGGCTTCCGTAGGCTCCCCAGCGATCTGTTGAGCATTGAATGTTGCAGCGGATTTCTTAACGTTTTCCGCAATTCATAGGGCTCGCGTGCACGGCCTTTGCGCGCCGGCCGGGCACGACAGCAACGCGGTTCGGGCACGTTACTCGGAAAAATTGGGAGCGAAGGAACCACCCTTTCGCTGAGCACACATTACAACAGGGTGAATAAACAATTATGTGTTGTCGCGTTGTAGTCACCGGTATCGGAGCGGTGAGCCCAAACGGCATCGGTCGGGAGGCGTTCTGGAACGCTACGCGGGCAGGTGTGAGTGGCGTTCGTCGCATCAGCCGATTCAATCCGGATGGACTCAAGGTGCAAATTGCGGGCGAAGCGGCTGACTTCCTGGAAGAGCAATATATCGACCCCATCAATCGGCAGCACGTGTCGCGTTCCGTCCCACTCGGATTGGCGGCAATTCAGGAGGCCTTACGTGACGCCGGCGTAGATTACACGTCAATGACCTTGGACGAACTGCGCAGGGTTGGGGTGATGGTCGGCTCCGGTGGCGGAAGCCAGGATTTCACCGAGCGGCAATATCAGCTTTACTACGAAGGCAAACACAAGCAGAACAGCGTTTACGCCATCCCCACCTCCACCATTGGCACCCTCGCCAGTGAATTTTCCATGCATTTCGGTTTCCGTGGAATGAGCCACGTGATCTCGACCGGGTGCACATCCTCAACTGACGCCATTGGTTATGCAGCCCAGCACATTCGATCGGGCCACCTCCACACCATGATTGCGGGAGGAGTAGACGCTCCCATCGCCGAGCTCATCATGCGCGGATTCATGTTGATGAGAATTCTCACCTCCCGATGGAACGCGGAGCCGGAGCGTGCCTCACGGCCGTTCTCCAAGGACCGCGATGGTTTCGTGCTGGGAGAAGGCGCCTGGTTTTTTGTGTTGGAGGACATGGATCACGCCAAGGCGCGCGGCGCGCATATCTATGGCGAAATAGCCGGCTATGCTTCAACCTGCGAGGCTTATCATCGCGTCCGCCTGCAGGAGTGCGGTGAAGAGCCGGCGCGCACCATCCAGATGGCGATTGAGGACGCGGGAGCGGTGCCCTCCGCGATCGATTACATCCATTATCACGGCACCTCCACCGAGCTCAACGATCGCATCGAAACACGTGCCATCAAGCTGGCCTTCGAGAAGCACGCCTATCACCTGGCGGGATCGTCGGTCAAAAGTCTGATTGGACATCCGCAGGGAGCCTGCGGCGCAGCCGGCGTGGCATGCACTTTGCTCGCTATGCGCGATGCAGTGCTTCCCCCGACCATCAACCTCGAGCAGCCCGATCCCGAGTGCGACCTGGACTATATTCCCGAATGTGGGCGAAAAATAGAGGCCGAGTGGGCGGTGTGCAACTGCATCGCCTTTGGCAGCAAGAACTCGGCGCTCGTAGTGCGCAATCTGAGCTAACCGAGCGCCTCACGCTGCGGAGGCTAGCCGCGACTGGGTCATGCGCAGACAGCTTTCCAGGATCAGCCCCAGAGGAGTAGCGAATTCACGAAATGATTGTTCATCCTCTGCCGTAAATGGCCCTCCCCCGTGTTTATTGATGACCTCGGCTACTGCAAAGATCTTTCTATCCCGGTCGAAGATTGGCATGCACAGTATGCTCTGCGTTTTGTAGCCGGTCTTGCGGTCGGTCTCAGGGTCAAAATCGGGGTGGTTGTAAGGATCTGAGATGTTTAGTGTCTCTCCGGTCCTCGCGACATGACCGACAATCCCTGTCGTGATCGGCATTCGGATCTTGAGCGGGTATGAAGTACTCTCGGCAAACTTGGACCAGATTTCTCCCGGAGGGTGAATCGAGGTTGCAGTTTCTACTGGCATCGTACTGGCAACCAGAAAAACCGACCCGCGGTCGGCGTCCAGCAGTTGCCTGACCTTGATCACTACTACCTCCAGCATTTCATCAAACAGGGCCTGCACTGCCTGTTGATTGCCGAGGTCCACCAGACGGAGAAATTGGTCGAATTCGTTGTTCATGCGGTCCAGCACATCCAGGAATTGTTTGCCGGACATATTCTCGACGTGCCGGCGCAGCTCTCCCTTGCGCTGCAGGGTGGCAAAGGTCGAAAGCATGCGCCCGGTATTGGCGGCGAGGCCCGCCAGGAACGAAATGATGCGCCCATCTTCCAGCGTGAGTACCCGGTCGGCGATGTCCAGGATGCGATTGTCATGCGTGACCATCAGGATGGCGCAGCCCCGGTTCTTGGCCAGCCCGTGCAGCATTTCAACGATCTCGCGGCCCGTCTTGCGGTCAAGAGCAGCGGTCGGTTCGTCCGCGAGGACGATCTTCGGTTGATGCACCAGGGCGCGCGCTACGGCTACTCGCTGCCGCTGTCCACCCGACAGCTCCGAAGGATAGT
>DATHDM010000266.1:0-5081 GCA_035319065.1 Terriglobales bacterium | reverse complement strand
GGGACGCTCCACCCAGGGCGTCCGCCTGCTTTCGCTTGAGGAGGGCGACCGCGTGGCGGCGGCCGTGGTCATCCCCGCCGGGGAGACCAACGAGAACGGAAGCGGCACACTGATCCAGTAGACTCCGTTCGTGTGGCGCGGGCACTCTTGCTCGCGTTCACAGGTCAGCCGAAAAATCTGTCAGCTTGAGCGAGGACGGGGAACTCAAATCCCCGTCCGAATCGAGAGACCTTGCGGTTTTCGCTCCATTTCCGGGAGGCAAGCAAAACGCCTCACCACGTGTAATGCACCGTGTAGGTCACCACCTGCTCCCCATCCGCCGGCACTATCACCTGGAATTCCATCCGCTGCGACTCGGTCTTCTTGTGGGGATGCGACTCTTCCGTGATCTGCCAATTCACGCAGCGATACAGGTGTTCCTGGACGGTGAAGGTCGCTGCTTCTTTCTTGTGGTTGCGCAGCCGGATCTCGAACGACTCATCGATCCAGTGGCGGTTAACATCGATCGCGTAGCTGGTCCGCTTGCGCTCGCCCACCAGGTCGAAGGCGTTGCCGGTATAGACGCGCACAGTTTCGTCCTTGGGCGTGTGATCGATCTCGCTCTCGCCGGTGAATTCCAGGTGGCCGTCGGTGTCGCGGCGATAGAAGCGCAGCCGGCCCTTGGGCAGCGGCATCCCCAGGTGGTTCTTCTCCGAATTCACAAACTGCTGGACCACCCAAACCTTCTTATTGCTCTGCGTCCCCAGATCGCGCTCCACCCGCATCTGCTCGGGTGAGTAGTACTGGTAGCGCGACCAGTCCATGCTGGCGCCGTCATAGACATACAGGCGCACCGACGAGACTCCCGCGCCGCGCACAAACTCCACCTGCTTCACCTCTTGGTCGTGGAGCGTGGTCGAGCGCTCCAGCGTGTACAGGTGGTACTCATCGAAAGTTTTCTCGGTCACCGCTTCCTGCCTGGCATCGGACAGCGCCGCCATCGCCTTGGCTGCGCGGTTGTAACTTTCCCGCTCGCCCGGCTGCAGCTTGTTGACGTCGCCCGCCATCAGCTTCAGCCGGGCATTCTCGAAGACGTGCCCGCTGCGGTTGTCGATCGTCACCCAGCCGATCAGATCCAGCGTGTTGCCCTTCTCTGGCGCCACCAGGTTGTAGTCGGCCTGCCAGCTCAGCCCCCCGGTGATGTAGGAGAGTTCGGCATCGAAGCGGCCCGGTTTGTCGGTGCGCAGTTGCCAGTTGAGCGTCGGCTTCAGAATAGTGTCGCCGGTCAGCCTGGGAAACAACGGCTGTCCCGGAAGCCCGAAGCGCAGCACGCCCTCCACTTCGATGATGGGCTGCTGATACTGCGGCGGTTGATACTGCCCGAAGCGGACCAGGCTGGGGATGTAGCCGCTGCGAATGATCTTGCCCTTCACAATCTTCTCGTGCTCGCCTGCCGCAATCAGGAAATCGATGGTTTTTCCTTCATACAGCGAAAGCAACAGCTCCTGCGAGATGGGA
This sequence comes from Terriglobales bacterium, assembly GCA_035319065.1. Taxonomy (GTDB): domain Bacteria; phylum Acidobacteriota; class Terriglobia; order Terriglobales; family Acidobacteriaceae; genus DASPRM01. Next base: position 3,584 of record DATHDM010000266.1, on the reverse strand, counting down.
TCGGCGCGATAGTTCTGCTCCAGCACCTGAAGCGAGCGTTGACCCAGCGGATCGCGCAGCACTACCGATGCCGGCTCCAGTTGGGAGGTGATTTCGTTGAAGCGCATGGTGTTCACTCCCGCCTCCAACTCCAGCGGCAGGCGCTCCCTTACCAGCGCAAAATTCTGGTTGTAGATGGTGAGGGCAGGCGGGGCACTGCGGGAATTCGCGCTACTCCCCGCTTCTTGTGTCCCTTCACTCTTCCCTTGCAGCGGACTTTGCTGCGTACTTCGCCATGCAGGCGAATTTTCTTCCGCAATGGCGTTGGCTGCGCCGGCAAATAGGTTGACGGCGATAATGGCTGTCCAGATCAGGCTTTTCACAGATGTTCTCCCTCGTCAGGCAGGGACGGATAACTCTCCTCCCGGCATTCGAAGAAAGAACGTAAGCTTGGATCAGTGCTTGCAAAACTCTGGTAATCCCCGAAAGTGCCACTTCCTTGGGTTTCATCCTAGCAAGGCCGAGCACGCGGAATCCCCAACAAACCCGCCTTTGGTTTCCTGGGGGCCGGAGGCCCGAGTCGAAGAATCTTTTGGTTCTAAAGAGCCACGTGGGAACGGAGGTCTCGTCCGTTCAGGTGGAGCCCAGCTCCGCCCACGCGTTCGATTAACTCTGGCTTCAATTCAGGACGTGCTTGTGCCGGGCGCGGCGCGCAGTGATTTCATAAATCGCCGAAGCAGGACCCACCCAACGCGTATCACCAGCACAATACTGCCTACCCATAACAAAACCGCTGGTATCTGGAAGCCAACTTCAGTGACAAAAGCGAAGAAATCCGCGACCGACTCGAGTCCCTGCCGCAGCGATTCAGTCAAGCGATGAACCGGCCGCCAGTTCAGCCACGCCGCCTGTGTCAATGGAAGCATGTGAAGATTGACGGAGATGGCCGTCGTCTCTACCTGATTTGAAAGCGTCCGGAATTCCGCTTCCAGCGTCTCGATGCGGCCACGGACGTCACTCAGTTTCTCCGCCACCTCCAGGATGTCCTTTACCCGGCCAGCGCGCTTCATAATCTCCAGATAGCTGGCTTCTTCTGCTCGGTAGTTGCGCAGAGTGGCTTCCGTGTCGACGTACTGCACGGTCACATCATTGGCAGTGGTGGACTCTGACTCAACGCGCCTGGCGAGCTTGCGTATCTCGCTCCGTACGGCATCGAAACGATCCGCAGGAACACGGATAGTGATGGATCCTGCCTGCTGTTCTTTAACCCCGCCAACATGGGACGAAGTTACATAGCCGCCAAAGCGCTCAGCGATTGCATGGACTTGATCGATCGCCTCCACCGGGCTTGCAACCATGAGATCCAAATAGCCGCTTCTCACGACTTTACGATCAGCCGCGCTTCTCGCTATCGATGTGTTTTCCGCATGAAGTGCATCGGCTTTGCCTGACGGGACGCCACCCGGCACTCCTCCCACAACGCCACCTGCTATAGTCGTTGCGGGCATAGGTCTGCATCGCAGCTCTAGGCCCGTTGGCAGGATCGGGAGGAAGCTTGCCCTTTTCTAGCGGCTCAGCGTATCGGACGCTCGACTGGCCCGACAGACCTGAAATATGCGACGGATTCGATTTTGCAAACTGAATTGCTGTAACTAGTACGACGATTGTCAGTGCTGCCGGCCACCATCGTTGGCGCTCGTCCCAGTAGCTCTTTAACCGCGCGAGCATTTACCACCTCCACCCCTTTAGACACCGATGTCGCGCTGTTAGCGCGATCCTCCGCTGCTCTCTAAGAACGCAAGAGCTGGCGCGACTTGCATCCACCCCGCACTCGGCAGTGCCAGCCCTTCGGCTCACGCCCTCGGTTACCGTTCTTCACCCAAAACAAAAAGCCCGGCCAGTTCGGCCGGGCTCGCGAACACTCCGCAAAACTCTGCGACTCAGATATCCAGATTCTTCACGTCCAGCGCATTCTCCTCGATGAACTTTCTCCGCGACTCCACGTCCTCGCCCATCAACGTCGAGAAGATGGCCTCACACTCGGCGATATCTTCCAGCTTCACCGAAAGCAGGGTGCGCCGCTCCGGATCCATGGTGGTATCCCATAGCTGGCTAGCGCTCATCTCGCCCAGTCCCTTGTAGCGCTGGACGGTGAAGTCCTTCTTGCCTTCGTTGAGCACGTAATCGAACAGCTCGCGCGCCGTCGTCTTCTCCACCACCTCGGTCTCGTGCTTGCGCCGCGCCGCGGCCTTGGGAGCCTTCTTTTCCGTCTTATCCAGCTCTTCCTTTTCGGCGTCGCTCAGCTCTTCCTTGTCGGCCTTGGTGTCCTCGCGCGGCTTCACTTCGATCACAAATGGGGGCTCCATGTAGGTTTCCACCAGCTTGTACTTGGCTAGCATCTGCCGGTACTCGGGCGAACTGGCCAGCTCCCAGTTGATCACGTGCTCCGCGCCCTGCGCGTTGACGAACACCACCTCCCACAGGTTGTGCTCGACCTCGAAACGCGCCTCCACCTTCTTGAACTCTTCCTTCTTGGCGATCTTCTCCAGCGCCTTGTGCAATTGCGCGATCTTCTTCGGCGGCTCTTTCTTGTCGCCCTCGAAGTCGGCGCGCTTGGCCAGATCCAGCCGCGGCAGCAGCTCGGTCACTTCTTCGTCGCGCACGCGCTTGACCACCTTGTCGAAGAAGCCGAGATACTCGTTCAGCGTGGTCATAAACTTCGCCAGCGCCGATCCCTCCAGCTTGGCGGCGCCTTCCCCATAACGCACCACCAGGCCGTCGGATGCGCGCTTCACCATCACCCGCACGAACTCGCGGTCGTCCTTGATGTACTGCTGCGATTTCCCCTTGCGGATCGAATACAGCGGCGGCTGCGCGATGAACACGTTGCCGCGCTTGATCAGCTCCTGCATGTGGCGGAAGAAGAACGTCAGCAGCAGGGTGCGGATGTGCGAGCCATCCACGTCGGCGTCGGTCATCAGGATGATCTTGCCGTAACGCAGCTTGGCCGCCAGGAAGTCGTCCTTGCCGATGCCCGTGCCCAGCGCCGTAATCATGGCGCGGATCTCTTCGTGGCTGAGCATCTTGTCGTAGCGCGCCTTCTCCACGTTCAGGATCTTGCCCTTCAGCGGCAGGATCGCCTGGAAGCGGCGGTCGCGTCCCTGCTTGGCGGTTCCACCTGCGGACTCGCCCTCCACCAGGAAGAGCTCGCAACGGTCCGGTTGACGCTCGGAGCAGTCTGCCAGCTTGCCGGGCAGTCCGCCGCCATCGAGCGCGCCTTTGCGCCGCGTGAGGTCTCGCGCCTTGCGCGCGGCTTCGCGCGCCCGCGCCGCCTCGATCGCCTTGTTGATGATCTTGCGCGCCGCCGTCGGATTCTGCTCGCAATAGGCGCCCAGGCGCTCATTCAGGAAGGCCTGTACCGTGCCCGCGATATCGGAATTCAGCTTGCCTTTGGTCTGACCTTCGAACTGAGGCTGCGACAGCTTCACGCTGATCACCGCCACCAATCCTTCGCGCACGTCATCGCCCGTCAGATTTTCCTTGACGTCCTTGAACAACCCAAGCTGCTGTCCGTAGTAGTTGATCGTGCGCGTGAGCGCCGTGCG
>DATHDM010000265.1:0-3332 GCA_035319065.1 Terriglobales bacterium | reverse complement strand
GGAGTCACACCATCGGCTTGCTGGATGATTGTCTCCACGTTGTTCGCGGCTAGAACTTCAAGGGCGGTGCGCTGCGCGGGCGAGGAAAGCGCGTGAGTGTCTTTCCCCATGTACAGCGGGCCGTCAGTTCCCTGCGCCCGGCGATAGTCGCAAATCGCCTGCGTAATCGCCAGGATGTGCGCTTCGGTGAAAGTGCCGTGCAGGGGCGACCCGCGATGTCCGCTGGTGCCGAAGCTGACCAACTGGTTGGGATCGCTGAGGTCGGGCTTATGCTCAAAGTACTCTTTTTCCAGGCCGGCCACATCAATCAGCATCTCTTTCGGAGCTGGCTTACCGGCCAGGGGCGAGATTGCTGGGACGCCTGGTGTGCTTGCTGCTGGCTTTGTTTTCACGGTATCGGGCATGGCTCCGCCTTCCACACATCCGCAGCATATTCAGTGATGGTGCGGTCGCTCGAAAACTTGCCGGAACTGGCCGCGTTCAGAATGGCTTTGCCCGCCCACTCACCAGGCTTTGCGTAGAGATCTCCCAGCCGGTCTTGAGCCTGGCGGTAAGATGTGAGATCTGCCAGGTGCAGGTAGTGATCGCCGTGGGCCAGTAAGGTATCGCGCAATTCAGCAAACGCTCCCGGTTCGTATCGGCTGAAATAGTCAGAGGAAATCATGTCAAGAGCGGCGCGAGTCTGGGGCTCGTTCTCATAGTGCCAATACGGGTTGTACCAGCCACGGCTGTTTGCCACCTGCTCCACGTTCAGGCCGAACAGGAATAGGTTTTCCTCCCCCGCCTCCTCCGCCATCTCGATGGTCGCGCCGTCGCGTGTTCCCACAGTCAAGGCTCCGTTCATCATAAACTTCATGTTGCTCGTTCCACTGGCTTCGTAACCGGCAGTCGAAATCTGGTTAGATACGTCGCTGGCGGGAATCAGTCGTTCGGCCAGCGAAACGTTGTACTCGGGAAGAAAAACGACCTTCATTCGACCACGTACCGCAGGGTCGCCGTCAATCGTACCCGCCAGATTGTTGATGAATTTTATGATGAGCTTGGCCAGACGATAAGCCGGTGCCGCCTTACCGGCAAAGAAAAATGTGCGCGGCGCCATTTCCACATCGGGATTCTCCCGCAGCCGGTTATAAACCACGATGATGCGGAGTGCATTCAGCAGCTGCCGTTTGTATTCATGGATGCGCTTGATCTGGCTGTCGAAGACAGTGTCCGGATCCACAATCTGCCCTGAGGTCGATTTGAGCCAGTCGGCGAACCGCACCTTGGCATCGCGTTTGGCCGCGAGAAATGCGTCGCGAAAACTGCGGTCCTCAGCGAAGGGTTTGAGTTCTTTTAAATGGCTGAGGTCCGTAATCCAGCGATCGCCAATGGCCTCGGTGATTGCACTGGCCAGGGCGGGATTCGCTTCCAGCAGCCAGCGTCGCGGTGTCACGCCGTTGGTTTTGTTGTTGAAACGCTCAGGAAACATTTCGGCGAGATCTTTGACAGTTGTCGTTCGCAAGAGCTTGGAATGGACCGCCGCCACACCATTGGTGCTATGGGAGCCGACAATGGCGAGGTTGGCCATGCGGATCTTGCGGGAGCCGCCCTCTTCCACCAGGCTGATGCGTTGAACGCGTCCGTCGTCGCCTGGAAAGCGGACTCGGGCTTCGTCGAGCAGCCGGCGGTTAATCTCGTAAATGATCTCCAGTTGCCGGGGCAGAACGGTTTCGAACCAGGCGACCGGCCATTTCTCGAGAGCCTCGGGCAGCAGAGTGTGATTGGTGTAGGCCAGCGTCTTTCGGGTCAAATCCCAGGCCTCGTCCCACCCGAGGTGTGCATCGTCGAGCAGAATACGCATCAACTCCGCCACCGCCATCGAAGGATGGGTGTCATTAAGCTGAATGGCGGCCTTTTCGGGCAGCTTTTCCCAATCCGTGTTGTGGCGCAAGAAGCGGCGCACCAGGTCGGCAAGCGAACACGCCACCAGAAAGTGCTCCTGCAGAAATCGCAGCGCTTGTCCGCTCGATGTGGAGTCGTCGGGATATAACACACGGGTGAGGGATTCGGCCTGCAGCGTTTCGCCCAATGCGCCTACGAAGTCGCCTGTACCGAATTCCTGAAAGTCGAAGTAATCGGGCGCCGCTGCAGCCCAGAGGCGGAGAGTGTTGATCGTCTTTCCCCCGTAGCCCACCACCGGGCGATCAAAAGGTATGCCGAACAGCGTGGATGGCTGGTTGGGAATGACTTCGAAGCGCCCGTCCCGCAACTTGAAAGTGCAGTTGTATTTGACTGCGACTTTTTCGTGCGCGCGGGCGATCTCCCAGGGATCGTCGTCACGCAGCCAGTTGTCGGGATCCTCCCTCTGCCAGCCGTTCACGAATGACTGGCGAAAGATGCCGTACTCATAGCGCAGTCCGTAACCCGTGGCGGGTAGCTGCATGGTGGCCATCGAGTCAAGGAAACAGGCCGCCAGCCGGCCGAGACCGCCATTTCCCAGACCTGCGTCGGGCTCCTGCTCCACCAGTTCAAGCCAGTCGAGACTCTTGTCTTTAACCGCATGCTGCACCACAGGATCGAGCAAGAGGTTCGTAATGTTGTTGGCCAGAGAGCGGCCAATGAGAAACTCCATAGAAAGGTAGTAAATGCGCTTGGCATTCTCCCGTTCATAGGTAGCCTTGGTGAGCACCCAGCGTTGCGCCAGGATGTCCCGCACAGAACGAGAGAAGGCTTCGAAACGCTCGCGGGCGCTTGCCACCTTGGGGTCGATCGCCCGGTCAAAAATCAGGTGTCTTTCGTAGAGTGCGTTGTGGCTTCCGACAAACGGAATCGGGCCGCAGCCGTATTGTTGGAGCAGTTGGGCCACACTGGCAGCCGTTGGCGTGATGGGGACGACTTTGGCGGAGTCTGGGCGTACCACACTTTTTGTGCTCATGGAGAAATCCTCGTAACTCGACTCGGCCTTGCCTTGTGACAGGCGCGGCTATTGGGCATGTACAGTTAGCACTGGACAGGGGGCACCGCAGAGGACTCGATATGGCTTCGTAGACAGAAATCGGTCAGAAAATCGGTGAGCCCCTGGTACGGAAAGCACGATTAGGTCGGCGGCAGTCTGATGAGCCACCCACAAAATGAAATCGCTCTGCATGCCGGCCTCTGGTAGCGATTGCTGGGGACCGCTCTGGGCCATATCTAGCCTGGCGTCCTCTGCCTCGGTTTCCGGTGCTTTACCCGGCGCCGCCTTCGCGACCACATGCCCCCACTCCTTTTCGCGCCCATCCACGGTGTGGAGTTGTGAGCCATATTTGCGGGCAAGGGAATAAGCATACGATTTTGCAAGTGGGGAGCGG
>DATHDM010000264.1:0-4430 GCA_035319065.1 Terriglobales bacterium | reverse complement strand
CTGGCGGGCGTGGGGATCTGGCTGATCTCACGAACGGAAACGGCCGCAGGCACACCGAGGGGCATCAGCGGCGCCGTTCTGGCAGGGCTGGGCTTCGCCTGCTACTACCTGAGCATTCACCAGGCGGGCAACGGAAACATTTTCTGGCTGGCGGGGATCTCGCGCTCGGTTTCCTTCGTGGTGAATGGCGCGATCGTACTGGTGGCGGGCCAGTACCGTCCTATGGACCGTACGGGCGCTTTGTTAGCGGTCGTGGCGGGAATACTCGACAGCAGCGGGACGGCACTGTTCATCGGGTCAAGCCAGATGGGGCGGCTGGATGCGGCAGTGGTGATCAGCTCGCTGTATCCAGTAATTACAGTGGTGCTGGCGCAGATCTTTCTGAACGAGCATTTCTCTCGCTGGCGGATGGTGGGGCTGGTGGCGGCACTGGCGGCCGTGCCGATGATTGCCTGGGTGGCGGCGCCCTAAGGCAGTTGTTGTTTGTTCGTCGTTAGTCGTCGAAAAACTCGACGGGCGAGGACGTACACCGCCGGATCGATTCCCGAACTAGTTTCCACATCGAGGTTGGTATGTTTCAAAAGGATCTGCTACAGCACAAACGCATCCTGATTACAGGAGGGGGCACAGGATTGGGCAAGGCCGCGGCGCAACGGTTCTTGGAACTGGGGGCGACGGTGTACATCTGCGGGCGGCGCCACGACGTGCTCGCAGCAACGGTGGCGGAGCTACGCCAGCGGACCGGCGGCGAGATCCACTCGCTGGTTTGCGATGTGCGCGATGCGGTACGCGTCGAGGAGATGATCGAGACCATCTGGCAGAGCGGACCGCTCGATGTGCTCATGAACAACGCGGCTGGAAACTTCCTGGCGCGCACGGAGGAATTGTCGCTACGCGCGTTCGATGCCGTCCTGGGGATTGTGCTGCAGGGAACGTTGCACACGACGCTGGCGTGCGGGAAGCGCTGGCTGGCGACCGGCGGGAACGCGGTGGTACTGAACATCACGACCACTTACACGACGACCGGGTCGGCGTACGTGGTGCCCTCCGCCATAGCCAAGGCGGGCGTGCAGGCACTGACGCGCAGCTTGGCGGTGGAGTGGGGGGACCGCGGGATTCGCATGAATGCTATCGCGCCGGGCCCGATTCCAACCGAAGGCGCCTTTTCACGGCTACTGCCGCGGCCGGACCTGGAGGAGATGGCAAAGAAGCGCGTGCCCCTCCGCCGGTTTGGAACGCTCGAGGAGTTCGCCAACCTGGCAGCGTTTCTGGTGAGCGACGGCTCGGGCTATATCAACGGCGACGTCATCACCATGGACGGTGGCGAGTGGCTGCAGGGCGCTGGAGAGTTCACGGCCCTCGGCCGGATGCAGACCGAGAAGGAGTGGCAGATGATGAAGCCGAAAAAGAGTTCGAGTTCCGGCTAAGCGTGCTTTTCAGGCAAGATCAACCACTTCAGTCCCATATTGACCAGGCTCAGGACAATTGCTCCCCAGAAGGCAGCCCCGAACGTGCTTACGTGAAATCCCGGCACAATCGCGGAGGCCAGTTCGATCACGATCGCATTGATAATCAGCCAGAACAGGCCGAACGTGAGGATGGTAATGGGGAAGGTCACAATTTTCAGGAACAAACCTAACGTGGCATTGATGAACCCGATCACTACTGCCGCAATCAGGGCCGAAAACGCGCCACTGACCGAAAATCCCGGCACCAGCCGCGAAACTAACCAGATGGCTAACGCCGTCAGGACCCATTGCAGAAGCATTCGCATGGTCGCCCTCGTACAAAGAATTGCACCGAGACTATACGGCGGGGGCTGTGGCAGGTGCAAATCAGCCGTCAGTCGCTGGTCGCCAGCTATCGTTGAGTTTGCGGCAGAAAGAGCCAGCCTCATGGCCTGAAGCCACAACTTTGTAGTGCGTCTGACAGCACGACCGAAGTCGTGCCCTTCCCTTTACAATCCCTGCGTGCCTGCCAAGACCAATGCTGCGCGGTTGCTCGACCAACTAGGAACTCAATATGAACTGCGCGAATACGAAGTTGACCCGGATGACTTGGCTGCGGAAACGGTGGCGGCGAAGGTAGGACTCCCGGCGGAGCAGGTCTTCAAGACGCTGGTCGCGCGGGGGGACCGCAACGGCATCTGCCTGGCCGTGATTTCCGGGAACGCAGAACTTGATCTGAAGGCGCTGGCGGCGGCCTCGGGCGACCGGAAAATCCAGTTGGTGCCGGTAAAGGAACTGCAAGGGCTGACCGGCTATATTCGAGGAGGAGTCACGGCTCTGGCGGGGAAAAAAGACTATCCAGTCTTCGTGGACAAGACGATCGAGCTGTTTGACGTAGTCTCGATTTCGGCCGGGGTTCGAGGTTTGCAAATCCTGTTGGCGCCCGCGGACTATCTAAGGGCGACGAAGGGGAAGCTGGCGGCGATATCCCATTCGAAGTGACCGCGGGAGGCGGCTGCCAGGCGAACACTAGTCTGCCGGCTCGCAGGGGGAATCTGGATCCTCGGGCTCTTGGCCCCGCTCCATCACGAGACGTTCCAGTTCGGCGCGGGCCTGGTCGATCATGCTGGCGGCAAAGCGCTGGGCCGTAATCTGACGCTCGGGCGAGAGGTCCTTGATGCGCATGGCGAGCAGCGGCACGTCGTCTTCGAGGCGCTGCAAGGTGCGCTGCACGCGGGCAATTTTCACGTCGTACGAAAAGGTAGCCACGACACTTCTCCTGGGGAGGACTCAGGAAAAGCTTGGGGCCTTGGCCGTTGACAGACAAGTCATCAGACAGGTACCCGAAGGGAGCGCGGGATAAAGACTAGGTGCAATTAGCGGAGCCCGGAGATATCGCCTTCAAGGCGCTTCATGATCCACTTCTCCAGCTGGGCGCGAGAGCTTTCGGGAACTTCCAGAAACTTGAGGCCGGCGCGGCCAAGACCGTCGGCCCAGGCAACTTCAGCCTTGGGCTCCATGGCGATTTTGGTTCCCGGCAGGGTGAATTGCACCTTGGATATGGTTTTCTTGGTCAGGGTGCCTTCGAAGTGAATCGCCATGCCGCCTTCGCTGAGGTTGGTGGCAATGGCCGACAGCTCTTCGGACTGGCCGAAGACCAGCTTCGCGGGGAATTCCACCGGGCAGCGGAAGTAGCGCCGCTTCTCGCGCACCATGAAGCTCATGGCGGTATTGAAACAGCGCAGCGTACCGGCGGTGGTAACGGGCTTCTGGAGAACGAAGTTGGCGCCCATCTCGAAAGCCTGCTGGGTGGCGGTTTTGCCGTTAAGGATGGCAAACGATACCGAGGTCTTGTTGCTGGAGCTCTTCCGCAGGCCGCGCAGGATTTCGGCGCCTCCTTGCAGATCGTCACAGTCGATGATCACGGCATCAAACTTTGCCGAGGAGAGCAGGTCTGCGCCTGCACGGGCCGCGGGGGACACTTCGACCTCGATGGAAAGTTTCTCGAGCGTCGGGCAGAGGACTCGAACCACTTCCGCGTCGCGACAAACGAGCAATGATTCCAGATTCATAAACTACAACTCTAGACCCGCTGGCGCGCGGTTCAAAGGCACGAAGGTAATAGATTTCATGCGCCAAATTCGCGTTTGAGATGTACTACTGCCAAGTGCTCAGCGGAGTAGAGTTTTGCCGCCTGCGGCACGGCGCGGAGCGCAAACTGCGGAGCAATGAAGGTGCTGGCTTATCTATCGCTGGGATCGAATGTTGGAGATCGCGAGGCACACCTGCGAGCCGCCCTAGACCGGCTTCTGGGCCTGGGCAAGTTGATCCGGGTCTCTTCCCATTATGAAACCGAGCCCGTGGAAGTCACGAATCAGGCATGGTTCCTGAATTGTGCGGCAGCGGTGGAAACGGACCTGGGAGCGGCCGAGTTGCTGGCAGGAGTGCTGGCCATCGAGCAGGAGATGGGCCGTCGGCGGACCGAACTAAAGGGGCCTCGCACCATTGATATCGACATCCTGCTATTCGGCAACCTGGTAATCGATCAGGTGGGCTTAGCGATACCCCATCCTTCCATTGCCCAGCGTCGGTTTGTGCTCGAACCGCTGAGCGAGATCGCTCCCGATGCCCTACATCCGCTTCTGAGAAAGACGGTTCGTCAGTTGCGCGATGCCTTGCCGCCGGGGCAGATTGTGCGTCGGGTTGAGGCGGGAGCCTCGGAGGCCTAGGGGACAATGATCCGGCTGGTGGAGGCGGCGGGCGCAGAGAGCGACGTCTCCATCTCCGGAAACTGCTTCGACAGGAAATCCACAAAGGCGCGTGAGCGCGGCCGGCCGGAGGTGCGGGCATGGGCCATGCGCACCAGGAACACCAGGGCCTTCAGCACCTCAGAATCGCGCAGACGCGAGTAGCCGGTGTGCTTCAGCTCGGCTTCGCGATACTCCTTCACCATGTTGATGAGTTCGGCGGCGATGGCTTGCT
>DATHDM010000263.1:0-18212 GCA_035319065.1 Terriglobales bacterium | reverse complement strand
GAAGCGAGCTAGCGCTTGCCTGGGGTTCTCGCGGAACTGATCGACCATCGAGGTCTGGTGCACGCAGGAAATCGTGCAGTAGGGAGCGCAGGTCTTAACGCTGTGATATTCGCGCTCCAGGCGCTGGGCGTCGTAGTCCTCCAGCGGTATCCCGGGCGATCCTCGCTGCTGGGAGCAGTAGTGCACCAGGCCGTCCTCGCAAATGTAGAGATAGCGGCTGCCGGCGCGGCAATGCCAGTCATTGGCCAGCCCGCGCACCAGGTTTTTCTGAAACTGGTTGTAGTAGGCGAAACTGGAGAACGATTTCGAGCCGATGCTCACCAGGTCCGAGTACACCTGCTGCTGGCGCTGGTTGAGAGCGTGGAGGCTGCCGCCGCTGTCGTGGATGATGCCGATGGTGACGGCGAAGCCCAGGGCCTGGGCGCGCCGGGCGATGGAGGCAGCATCTTCCGGATTCTCTATCGACGAGCCGACGACCGAGTTGATGTTGATCTGAAACTCCGCGTGTTCGGCCAGCCACTCGAGCTTCTTGTCCAGCACCTTGAGGCTCTTCTTGGAAATATCGTCGGGGCGGACGTTATCGATGCTGATCTGCAGGTGATCGAGACCGGCACGATTCAATCGCGCGATGCGCTCCGGGGTGACCAGGTAACCGTTGGTGATCAAAGTGGCGATGATGCCATGATGGCGAATGCGACGGATGACTTCGTCCAGCTGGGGGTGGAGGAGCGGTTCGCCTCCGCTGATGGTGATGACGGTAGTGCCCAATTCGTGCAATCGGTCGACGCGGCGGAGCATGAGATCGAGAGGCACGGGTTTGGAAAAATCGTCGTATTCGTTGCAATAGGCGCAGGCGAGATTGCAGCGGCGAATGGGAACGATATGCGCGACGATGGGATGCCGGCGAGAGTGCAGGGCCTTGGCGACGACGTGTGCCTGGCGCAGATGCCACGACACGGTGCGCAACTTTCGCTTAGTAGGGGGGGGAATCATTCGCAACGGCCTAGCGCTTCGGACTATTGTAGCCGTAAGCGGCAAACCTCCATGGCCGGCTTGTGGCTGCACAGGTCATGGCACTGCGTCCAGGGGCTAGAGTTGCCACAACGTTGAAGCGAAGGCTAACGCCGAGATGAGGAGAGCCAGCAAGGCGTCTGCGGCGTAATGATATCCGCCCATCACAGTGGCGACGGCGATGCTGAGCGCGACGGATAGAAAAATCAGTCCGATGGGCAGGTTGAGGCGCAGCAGGAACAACGCCGCAGCAGCCGACGCCGCCACGTGGGCGCTGGGAAAGGTGATGGCCTGGATGCCGGCGCGGTCGAGGATTCCCTCGTTCAGCTTTCGCATGGCCGTGCGCCGGGACCGGAATCCGGCGCCAGAGGAAAGCATGCGCGGCGGCAAGGCGGGAACAAAAAGGGTGATTCCATAACAGACGTAGCTTGCCAGCAGCACCGCCTGCCAATAAGAGTCAGCGGCCCATCGCCGATGACTCAAGTAGAGAGCGGCAAGACCCAGCGGGACCAGGGGATAGGCCAGGACGTAAGCGAGCTCCAGCCAAAGACCGAGTGCAGGGCCGACAGAGGTGGAGGCAGGGGTGAGGTCCAGTCGGGCGAAGAGGCGCTGGTCGAATTGCAGCAGCTTCTCCTGCAGTTGATGATCCGGACCGACGAACAGCAAACCGGTCTGCCAGTAGGGTACGAGCAGCAAGGCCGCCGGCAGCCAATCGCGGACCACCGAAGAGGCCAGCGGTGGGAGAAATGATGCTGAAAGACGCGCCAAGAGAATGAGCACGGCGGCGAGCGCTGCAAACGCGACCACGCGCCAGCGCCGCGCACTGGGAATAGGGCGGATCCAGGCCACCAGGGCGAGGAGCGAGACAAAGACAAGTTGAATCCATTCGGCGCGCCGCATCATTCGTGCACGCGATCTTACCTGTGCGCAGCGTTTGGGTAAATGCGGCGGCAGAAGCTGCGATTGACGCCCGACGCACGTCGTGACCGTGAATTCACACGATTGCAACAATCATGAAGGCCCCCAGCGCGGCCTGTCCCAGGCTGATGCCGCCATCGTTGGCGGGAACCGCGTGATTGGTCCAGATGGCGAGGGATGGAGGCAGCAGGGACTGAATGTCCGCTAACAGCAACTGGTTCTGAAAGACGCCTCCTGAGAGCACTACGGTATCCAGCCCGTGCGCGCTTGTGAGCCCGGTCACGGCATCGCAGAGGCCGTGCGCGACGCCGCGCTGGAAGGCGCGAGCGATCTCACTGGTTGCACGTCCGCGGACACGATCCAAGGCCAGGGCCAGGAGAAGCGGACGAAAGTCGAGCTGCCGGCCGTGAAAGGGGAAGGGGTAGGGCTGGACGTCGGCAGAGCTGTGAGCCAGGTGTTCGAGCCACATCGCTGCCTGGCCTTCAAAGGTGATCTGGCGGGTGAAGCCGAGCAGCGCCGCCGCAGTGTCGAAGAGCCGGCCCACTGAGGTAGTGGGAAAGGTGCGCACATTCCTGCGGACGATCTGCAGGGCGTCCTGATAGGGGGATGGAAAGTGAAACGGAGCCTGATGCAGGCTGGGGAGTTGATCGATCTGCCCCAGAAATCCTGCCGCTGCCTGCACCGGATACAGCGCAGCCCTGTCGCCACCGGGCAGCGCGGCGGGCCGCAGATGGGCGACGCGCTCGAAGCCCTCGCGAATGCTGCCTACAAAGAATTCGCCGCCCCAGATGGCGCCATCGTCACCGTAGCCGGTCCCATCCCAGCTAACTCCGAGAACAGGCTTCTCCCAGGCTCCCCGTTCGGCGAGGACAGAAGCGATGTGCGCGCGGTGATGCTGCACTGCTCGCTTGTCCGCGGCCGGAAGCGTGAGCGCGTGGGTGGTGGAAAGGTATTGCGGATGGGCATCGTGCACCAGCACCAGGTCGTCCCACGATACTTCATACATGGAGATCAGGTCCTGGATGGTCTGCTGGAAAGCGAGGAGGGCCGGGTAGTGCTCCAGGTCCCCGACATGCTGGCTGACAAAAGCCTGACCCTTCACCACCAGGGTGACCGTGTTCTTGAGATCGGCGCCCACAGCCAGCAACGGCCTGTCGATGGGAAGCGTGGCCACGGCGCCGGGAGCATATCCGCGAGCGCGCCGCAAAATGGCTGGCCCAAACGTGCCGGCACGAACCACGGAATCCTCCACGCGGCGCGCGATCGGCCGTTCCCCGACCAAAAATGCGTCGGCAAGGCCAGAGAGCCGAAGGCGAGCATCCTCGTCTTCGTAGGCGATGGGTTCACTGGAGCGATTGCCGCTGGTCATCACCAGTATGAGAGGGGCGCCCGCGTCGAAGAGCAGGCATTGCAGCGGCGTATAGGGCAGCATCACACCCAGCTCGTGGTTGTCGGGAGCCACTCCTGGGATCTCCTCTATTGCAGGAGCCAGCACAATCGGCCGGGCCACGGAGGCAAGCAGTTCCTCATGTGCGGAAGAGAGCCGTACGATGCGGCGCGCCGCTGCGAGGTCGCCGGCCATCAGGGCAAAGGGTTTTTCCTTGCGGTATTTGCGCTCTCGCAGTTGATTCACAGCGGAGGAACTGAGCGCGTCGCAAGCCAGATGGTAACCACCGAGGCCCTTGATCGCGACAATTCCACCGTTGCGAAGGAGCTCGACGGCGCGCCGGATGGCGACGTCACCGCTGAGCGTCTCGCCGGCCAGCTCCAGGCGATATCCCGGCCCGCAAGCGGGGCAGGCGATGGGCTCGGCGTGAAAGCGGCGATTGCCGGGATCGCGATACTCGGTTTCACAATCGCGGTCCAGTGACCAATCCTTCATGGTGGTCCTGGCCCGGTCATAGGGCAGGGCCAGGATCACGGTGTACCGCGGACCACAATTGGTGCAGTTGATGTAGGGATAGTGGTAGCGCCGGTCCCCGGGATCGAAGAGCTCGCGGCGGCAATCGTCGCAGAGGGCCAGATCGGGGGAGATGCGAACCGTCGGGGCCTCACCCTGGCCGCTCTCGCGAATCTCAAATTGGAGGAGACCAACCGGCTCCTCCGGCTTCACCTCGATGGCCGCAATGCATGCGGCTGCGGGCGGCTGCGCCTCCAGGTCTCTGACAAAAGACGCCAGATCCTCGCTGCGTCCCTCCAGGCGAATCTCAACTCCTTCTTCCGCATTCAGCACCCACCCAGTGAGGTGGTAAGCGTGTGCCAGGCGATAGACAAAGGGGCGGAAGCCGACGCCTTGCACCACTCCTCGAACCCGGACGGAACAGGCGCTTGCCATTCACCCAGAGGATACCGGAGGCGGGTGGCGAAGCGAATGGTTTCGGTCTTCAACAGGGTGGTTTGGGGGCCTGCCGCGTGCCACGTCGGCCATTCGGTTGGAGGCGAGACGGTTGGGAACAGAGGGGTCCTGGAGCCGCCAGCTAGAAACCCTGCTGCGGGGTGATTCCCTTGCCTTCAATGCACTCGTAAGCTCTCCCGGCGGAGAGGTTCTTGTATTCCTCGGTTCGGCCGCTGGGCCATTCGATCACGGCGCGTTCGATGGAATCCAGCTTTCCGAGGCCGAAGGTAACCGGCAGCTCCGATTGCGACAGATAACTCGATCCCCCCTTGACCAAGCGCGTCTGGCTCACGCCATTATGGAAGATGCGCACGCTGGCCCCGATGGCGTCGCGATTGGATTGGGTGCCTGTAAGCCGGAAACGGATGCTGCGATTGCCCGCGAGCTGATCATTGCGGTAAAGAAAGGCAGGACCGTTGTTGGTAGTGAGAAGAATGTCCAAATCGCCATCGCGGTCGAAGTCCCCGTAGGCGAGGCCTCGTCCCACCTTCGGCTGGGCGAAGTCGGAGCCCACTTCCGCGGCCGCGTCGCGAAAGTGCCCTTTGCCATCATTGAGGAAGAGGTGGGGTGGCTGCGCGTAGCCAACGCCATAGCGGATGTCGCGGACGGTGTCGTCGATGTGTCCATTGACAGCGATCAGGTCGAGAGCTCCGCGCAAACCGGCATCGACGAACATGCAGCCGAAGCCGAGCGTGGTCTTGGAAGGCCAGCCCACGCCCGCCTGGAGGGCAACATCCTCGAACCCGCCGCGGGCGACAGCGCGATACAGCCCCATCATTTCGTTGTCGAAGTTGGTTATGGCGACGCCGGAGCTGCCGGAATTGTCGAAGTCACCGGCATCGACTCCCATGCCGGCGCGCGCCTTGCCTTCCGCGCTGAAGGCAATGCCGGCCTCGACCGCAACATCCTTAAAGGACCCGTTGTGCAGGTTGTGGTAGAGCTTGTTGGGCTGGGTATCATTGGCCACCAGTAGATCGGGCCAGGAGTCATGGTCGTAGTCGAGCATGGCGACACCGAGGGATTTGGAGCTGGTGTCGAAGATGCCGCTGACGGCGGTAACGTCCTCAAAGGCGCCGTCGCCGCGATTGCGAAACAACCAGCAGGTCTCGCCGCGGTAGGCCTCGGGAGTGCAGTAGGACTTGTGCTTGCTATCGCGGCTGCAGAAGACGTCGTGCTCGGGCGACCATTTCACATAGTTGCAGACGAAGAGGTCGAGCAGGCCGTCGCGATCGAAGTCAAACCACAGGGCAGAGGTGCTGAAGCCCAGCCTGCCGGCCAAGCCGGTGGAGCGAGTGACATCGACAAAGGTTCCCTTGCCGGTGTTTTTGAAGAGATGGTTCTGGCCAACGCAGGTGATGAGGATGTCGGGAAAACCATCGTTGTTGTAGTCGCCGACGGCCACCCCCAGGCCGTACATCTCGACATCGAGACCGGCGCTCGCGGTGACGTCGGTAAAGGTGCCATTGCGGTTGTTGCGAAACAGATGGAGGGTGGAACGCTGGCGTTTGTGGCCCGGCCAATCCATGCCGTTGACCAGAAGGATGTCCTGCCAGCCATCGCGATCGTAATCGAGAAAGGCACAGCCGGAGCCCAGAGTCTCAGGCAGGAGCTTGCCGCCATAGGCGCCGCTGTTGTGCCGAAACTGGATGCCGGCGCGGGAGGTGACGTCGAGCAGGCGGAAGCCCGGGGCCAGGGGCGCTTCGGGAGAAGGCAGCGCGAGGCTGCGGAGCGGCGCCAGCAAGCCTCCACAGAGCGCGCCCGACAGGCCAGAGAGGAAGGATCTGCGGCTGAGCGGGGAGAGCAGGCTGGAGCTCAAGGAATATTCACCAGCCCGTTGCGGATGGCGTACACGACCAGTTCTGCCGTCTTGTGAATGCCCAGAGCGTCCATGATGTTGGCGCGGTGGACGGCGACGGTGTTGACGCTGAGGTCGAGATGGGAGGCAATGTCCTTGTTCGACTTGCCATCTACGATCAGCTGCAGGATCTCCAGTTCGCGCTCCGTCAATCCCCAACCACGCTCGCCCTTAAGGGTGGCGGGACGCGCGACCTGGGGATCGAGCACGGTTTCGCCCGCCGCCACGCGGCGTATGGCAACCGGCAGCTCCAGATCCACGGCATTCTTGAGGATGTAGCCCCGAGCGCCGGCGTCGAGCGCCTGCCGAACCCAAGTGTCCTCGGAGTGCATGCTGAGCATGAGGACGGCGACCTTGGGCGATTTCTCCAGAATCTGGCGGGTCGCCACCAGCCCATTCACGCCCGGAAGAGCGCAATCCATCACCACCACGGCGGGGCGCAGCTCGCGCGCCAAGCGGATGGCTTCCTCACCATTGCTGGCCTCTCCCACGACGGTGATGTCGGGCTCATCATCGAGGATGCGGCGGAATCCCAGGCGCACCAGGCTGTGATCGTCCACCAGCAGAACAGAAATCTTATCCGCCATGGGAATCCGATCTCTCGCGTGGAACTCTCAGCCGGACGAGCGTCCCGGCGGCGGGAAGCTGTAGAAATTCGATTGTACCGCCCATCAATTCAGCCCTCTCGCGCATGGCCACCAGGCCAATTCCCTGCTTAGGCGATTGTGCCACGAAACCGGAACCATGATCCTCGACCTCCAGCTGCAAGGAATCGGAGAGGAACTGCAGCCGCACCCAAGCCTGGCGGGCTCCGGAGTGGCGGGCAACGTTATTCAAAGCTTCCTGCAGGATGCGGTAAATGTGGATTCCTGTGCTGCCATCCACGGGAAAAGACGTTCCCGACTTTTCATAGCTTATGACAATTCCGGTTTGCCTTTCCACCGTGGGCAGATACCAGTCCAAGGTGTTTTCCAAGCCCGATTCATCCAGGGTGACGGGGTGCAGGGCCTGGGAAAGGCTGCGGACGTTGTCGAGAGTGGATTGCGCGATCTGGGAAACCTCGCGCAGCTCGACGCGCAGGGGCGATCCCTCGGGCACATCTTTTCCGGCGCGGGCCAGCATGGAGCCGATGGCGGTCAAGATCTGGCCAAACTCGTCATGCAGCTCGCGCGAGATGTAACGCAGGGTGGACTCCTGCGTGGCAATCAGCTTCTGCGCCAGCTCGCTGCGGTGCTCGGAGAGCTCGGCCAGTTGAGTAAACAGACGGCGGTTGGAGTAAATCAGGTAGAGGCTGGTGAGAACGATGGCCAGCAGGGTCGCAGCCAGGAAAAAATAGACCTGGCGTTGGACACGGTTGTAGATGTCGTTGATGCGCTGGGTAGCCTGCTCCTCGCTCTCATTGTTCTCCACCAGCAGCCTGGCAACCGCGGTGCTCAGGGCTGCCTGGCGCGCCTGCAACGAGAGCCGGATCTGGGCGCGAGCCTCTGCCTGCTTGCCATCGCGGGCCAGAGCGAAGATGCGATCGGCGGCATCCCAGAACTGGGCCAGCGAGTTTCCCAGAAACTGACGCTGTTCCGGAGTGTGGGTAGCCACCGCCACCTGCTCTTCCACCCGCAGAGCATCTTCCAGGTCGGTGCGAATGCGCTGGAACTGGGTTGACCAGGCGGTAAGCGGATAGGGCTCATCGGCGTCGAGCATGTCGCGCATGGCAAGGGCGAGTGAATTCAGGTCGTTTTGAATGCGCAGCAACTGCAGGGAGTCTTTACGGTTGCGGTCGACAAGATTGGTTTGCAGGTCGCGCAACCCGGAGATCTGGCGGGTAACATACCAGGAACACGCCACGACCGCCGCCAGCGTAATGAGCAGGCCAAGCAACAGAGCGGTGGTGGGAGAACGGCCGGGCGCAGAATGAGGGAGCACTTGCCGAGGATACAATGCAGGGCGCGAAGTGTCACAGAAGGCCCGGGGTGCAAGTGCATTCGGAATCAACCGCCCGGTTTCTGTGGTCGGAGCAGCATGAGGAGCCTTCCGCAAATGCTCAAACCGCCAGTCCGATACGCGCTGGTCTTGCTGGTGTTCGGCTCCCTGTGCCGGGCGGAGCAGGGTCAGCAACAGTTTGCCTCCCTGGGGGATTTCAAGCTGGTCAGCGGTGAGGTGGTCCGCGACTGCCGCATTGGCTACCGCACGCTGGGGCAACTTAACCGGGACGGCTCCAACGCGATCCTTGTACCCACGTGGTTTGGCGGAGTCACTCAACGGATGCTCGACCTGGCAGGACCGGGCAAGCTGGCAGACAGCTCAAAGTATTTCGTAGTGCTGGTCGATGCGCTGGGCAATGGGGTCTCCACCTCTCCTTCCAACAGCAAGTTACAACCGCGCAGGAAGTTCCCCCAGATTGCCATTCGCGACATGGTCAACAGCCAGTACCAGCTGCTGACGCAGGTGTTGCACATTCACCATCTCAGAGCCGTGATGGGAATTTCCATGGGCGGGATGCAGACCTTTCAGTGGATGGTGAGTTACCCCAATTTCATGGACAAGGCTGTGCCCATCGTCGGCTCCCCACGCCTGGCGGCGTACGACTTGCTGCTGTGGCAGACCCAAATCGACATGGTGCGAGAGGATGCCAACTGGAAAAATGGAGATTACACGGAACAGCCGGCGCGCACCGCCCTGGCGGAGATGGGAGAGCTGATGTTAACCACGCCCGAGCATTACAACCGAGAAACTACGCGCCAGCAGGTGGGGGACAGAATTGCGATGAATGCGAAGAACGCAAGCTTTGACGCGAACGACCGCATCCGGCAGGCGCAGGCCATGATGGCGCTGGATATTTCGCAGGATTTTGGGGGCTCGATGGAAAAAGCGGCGAGCGCAGTCCGCGCCAAAGCGCTGGTGATAGTTTCGGCCACCGATCAAATGGTCACGCCCGGTCCGGCGAAGGACTTCGCCAGGCTGCTGGGGGCCGAACTCTGGGAATTGCACGATGACTGTGGCCACTGGGCGACGGTCTGCGAAGACGCGAACATCACCGCCAGGGTGGGGGCGTTCCTGGAACGGTAGGTAATCGAAACCGCCAGGTTTGCGCTCCCGCCCGAGGGTCACACGGACCTGCCCCGTGGTGACGGCCTGCGATACGTTCTGGGTGGACAGGGGCGGAGGGGAGTTGGGATAATAAACACTCGAACTAGCCCGATGGCCCTCAATGAGCCACGGGCCTGTTGCTTGATGGAGATGCTTATTGCTTAGAATCAGTAGCTTGGTGAGGTTGCAGCGATTCGGAATCTGGCTTGGCCTGGTTCTGCTGCCTTCGGTTGCTGCTGCGGGCGCTGGGCCGGCGATATCGACTGCCGCGGCCGGCAGGGCCATTAGCAGCGTGAGCCCGGAACATCGCTTACGTCTGTTTCATACGCACACCGGGGAGCGGCTCGACATCGTCTACCGCCGCGGCGAGCAATACGTCCCTCAAGCTCTGGAGCAACTCAACGACTTTCTGCGCGACCACCGAACCGGCGAGGTTCACCAATACGACCCACGGGTGTTCGATCTGCTCAGCGATCTGACCGCTTCCCTGGGAAGACCGGGAGCCGAGATAGACGTGATCTGCGGCTATCGCACCCCCTGGAGCAATGAATACCTGCGCAGCCACGGCCATGGCGTGGCGGAACACAGCCTGCACATGCAGGCGATGGCGATCGATATCCGGATTCCCGGCGTGAAGACGTCGCAGCTGCGGGACGCCGCGCTGGCGCTGCACCGCGGAGGCGTGGGTTACTACAGCACCTCGGATTTCGTGCACGTTGACGTGGGACGCGTGCGCCGCTGGTAAGGCCTACTTTTCATCTTGAAGTCATGCCCGTTCGCGAGGCATAGGGCTAGCCCGGATAGGGATAGCCTTTGGCCAGAACCGCCTCGAGCTCGCGGTCATGGCCGTAGATGTCATCAAAGAACTCGACGTCGCCATTCTCCAGGACCACCGCGGTGGCATAGACGATGAGAACGGGAATCTTCTGTTTAAGGTTCACCTGGGAGGAAGTCTGCCCGTTCATCGCGGCCTGAATGCGTTCGCGCGTCCACTCTGGTTGGTCCTGCAACACCCAGACAGCCATAGCCAGAGGATCCTCCAGGCGAATGCAGCCGTGGGAGAAGTCGCGGCGTGAGCGCGCGAAGAGCTCGTGGGCCGGCGTGCCGTGCAAGTACACGTTGAAATGGTTGGGAAAGATGAATTTGGCGGGGCCGAGGGCGTTGTCGGGGCCCGGCCGCTGGCGAATGGAGAGCTTTCCGGAACGCAGGTCGGCCAGCACCTCGTCGCTGACGTGGCCGGCTGCGATCACCTGGCCCTGGCTGTTGAAGGCTTCCAGATCGTGCTTGGCAAGATAGTCGCGGTCCTTGGTGATTTTGGGGACCATCTCGCTGCGCTGAATACTGGGCGTAACGTTCCAATAAGGACGGAAGACGACGTATTCCATCTGGTCGGAGAAGACCGGGGTTTCACTGCGATAGGCGCGGCCGACCACCACGTTCATGGCGACTTCCACGTGTCCCTGGGAGTTCAGCCCCCGCACACGAAACTCGGGGATGTTGACGACCACGGGCGGGCGGGGAAAGTCATGGGGAACCCAACGCCAGCGCTCCAATGTGAGCTCGAGCTGATGGACCCGCTGGCTAAGCGGGACATTGAGCTGTTGCACGGTGGCCGCATTGAGACGGCCGTCAGTATCCAGGCCGTGGCGCTGCTGGAAGTGCTTGACCGCATCCACGAGCGGGCCTGAATAGAGGGTGGAATCGGGAGGAACCTGGGCATCGGCGGGAAGGTCTCCCAGCAGGCGCAGCAGGCGCGTCAGGCGAGCAATTCCGGCATAGGGCTGGCCGGGCGCGATGGGCTTCGAAGGCACGGGAATCGCCTCGCCGTCATCCTGGCTGGCGAGCTTGCGATAGGTCTCCAGCGCTTTCTGCGTGCGTTGATAGCCGGGAAAGGGAGGCTCGATGTGCTGCAGCGCGGTGCTGACATCGGCGGCGGTCAGGACATGCTCGCGTATCAGGTCGGGGAGGTCGTACTTCTTGTTCTCGATATCGAATCCATAGTGGAAGAAGTGAGGATTCACTTTGCCGATGTGCAGGTCGGAGATGTAGCGCATCAGGCAAACGGTCAGGGCCAGATCGAAGTCTGCCAGATCGGCGTCGGCGGGAGAGGAGACTGCGGGCCGAAGCCTGCTCATGCGGGCACTCCAGCGCGAACTGTCGTAATCCTCGGCGTGCAGCCCCTTGTTATCGGCGTTCTGCAACACGGCGATCACTGCCGCTGCCTGCGGGGTAGGCTGCGAATCGTGGACCCATGCCAGGGCGTAGTCGTGGGGCTGGTAGAAGTGCTGTACGTGGCCGCGATAATCGGAGAAGTTGGGCCACTTCAGGTCAGACAGGGTTCCAGCATCTATCCAAGAGCGGAAAGTGGTCTCCGCGGCAGCCGAGAGACGCTGTTCGGTCTGCGGCGACGCCGGCGTCTGCGCAGCGACGGCTGTGTCCACCTGATTTTGCGTGGCCGCTTTCCCGGCGCACGCCGCCCACAAACCTACCGCCAGCAGGAACAAGGCTACGGACTGCAACCTCTTGCTCACATCAGACCTCCAGGAGACGGTTGCATTGGGTCGCGCGGCCGCACTAAAGGGATCCGCGACAGGACGGTTGCCAGCGACTGCGAAATCGCCCTCCTACAGTTCCGATTGGCAGGGCCAGCAGGCGCCACTCGGAACGACAGGAGAGCACTATGGGTGCGGATATCTTAAAAGGCGGAGGGCAGGGTTCACAAGCTAGAGGCGGCGCAGTCCGGACATGACCAGCTCGCCGACGGACCAGCTCCAGACGACCTCGGTATCGACGTCCTGGCCGGACAGCGAGATGCGCACGCGGCGGCCGGTGGGCAGGGCCTTGCACTGGTGACGGATGCACAAGCCGCGCTGGCTTTGATCGACCAAATAGGCGGCAAACTGGGTGTTGCCGTTGCCTTCCTCGACGATCACGGTAATGGGATCGCAGGCCGGAGATCGTGGCTCGCTGCGCCGCTCGACCGTCGCTGCCTCACGGACGGGTTGTTGCGGTTCTTCCATGCCCCTTTTTAGGGAAGGGTAGGTCACTCGATCCGTGGGAGCAACGCACGAACGTTGTTGGCCAAAAGGGAGAGCTGAGCGGGCAAAGTCGTTAGCAGGAGCTTGATTTGGCCGGATGTCAGCCACGAAGGCTGCCAAAATCTGGCAGCCTCACGTTACTTCAGTTACCGATAACGGCATTTGCCCGCCCTCATGTGTAGGAATTCAGCGGTACCCTTAGCCTTGGCAGATTCCCCGGCCAAGTGCGTAGCTCTATGCCCATAGGAACTCGCGGTGGGGTGTCGTTCGGGCGGTACGAAATCCTGGCCGAATTGGGGCGGGGAGGGATGGGTGTTGTGTACCAGGCCCACGATCCCCGGATCAACCGCCTGGTCGCCATCAAGACGGTGTCGGTCGCCGGGCTGGAAGCCGACGAACAAGTGGAATATCGCGAACGGTTCTTCCGCGAGGCCCAGGCTGCCGGGCGACTATCGCACCCCGGCATCGTGACCATCTTCGACGTCGGGGAGGAAGGCACGACGCGGGATCCTTACATCGTGATGGAGTACGTGCCCGGCCAGTCGCTGAAGAAGCTGCTCTCCACCGCCACCCGCGGGCTGCCCTGCGATACGGCGCTGCGGCTGATCGAGGAACTGGCCGAGGGCCTGGGATATGCGCATGCGCAGGGCGTGGTGCATCGCGACATCAAGCCGGCTAATGTCATTGTGACCGAGGATGGCCACGCGAAGCTCACCGACTTCGGCATAGCCAAGATGGATTTGACGACGACCACCCCCTCGGGAGAACTGTTCGGCACACCCGCCTACATGTCGCCTGAGCAATTGCGAGGGGCGACCGTCGATGGGCGCTCCGACTTGTTCTCGCTGGGCGTGGTTCTATACACGCTTCTGACCGGCCACAGGCCTTTCCAGGGTGACGGAAACAGCACGGTGCAGTTCAAGGTCATGCATCGAACGCCCCTTCCGGCGGCCACCTACAACATCGATTTGCCTCCGCAGGTGGACAGCATCATCAGCCGCGCCATGGCCAAGGATCCCGGGCAGCGTTACCAAACGGGAGCGGAGATGGCGGCTGGCATCCGGCAGGTGCGGCAGGAGCTGGGTTCCAGACCGAGCGCTGCGCCTGCGCACTTGACAGCTAAAGCCAGCCAGATCCTTGAACGGGTCGCTTCCCTGCCCGCGACCCCGGCGCCAACAGCGACGAACTTGAAACCTAGAACCGCGCCGAGAATCCGCGGCTCCGTAGCGGTTGCCAAGATGCGACTGCAGCAGCTGATTAAAGGAAGGTTCCCGGAGCAGTGGGCGGCCGAGTGCAAGCAACTCGTATCCCAGTTGGTGCAGCCGTGGAGAGAGGACTGCAGACGAGTCCTCCGCGAGCTGACAACCACAACCGGTCACGTGTCGCTCAGGTGGTATGTGGCGGTGGTGGGGTCGGTGCTCTTTATTATCGGCCTGGACGTTATCGGATCGCATCATCAGCCGTCGCGCTCCGCCTCCACCCATGTGGCGGAGGCCACGGCGACGATGCCGAGCAGCGCCGGCGCTGCCGATGGCCTGCTTATCAGCGGCGAGCAGTCCGCACAGCCCGACCAGAAGCGCGCCGCGAAGAGCGCCACTCCGGCTGCGGCTTCGGCGCATGGCAAGCCGGCGGTGAAGAAAACCGGCGACGGCCGTCCCGCGCGAGGAAAGAGCTCTGCCTCTTCGGCGGGCGGTTCCGCGGCCGACCTTTCGGCGATGACGACCAATTCCCTGCCCGGGCTGGAAACGGAGGCCTCGGCAGCACCGCAAAGCAAGCCGGTTGCGTACACCCCCACACCGCATGTAGCTCCTGCAACCTTAGAGCTCGGAGTTGAACATCAGTTGGCGGAAGGGACCATGACCGTGTGGGTCGATGGCGCCAAGGTCTACAGCGACTCCTTCCACGGGGATGTGAAGAAGCGCCTGGGCATCTTCAAGAAGGTCCACGGCGCATTCGCGCATGACCTGACGCTCACCGCCGGCAAGCACAGAGTGCGCGTGCGCGTACAGTCGGCTGACGAGAGGTACGACCAGTCCAAGGTCATAGCCGGGAATTTCCCTGAAAACGGCAAGCTTGTGCTCAGCGTCAAGTGCGAAAGAAACAAGGACATGGAGATCGGGTTCGACTGAGCGCGGGCGATCCTAGGCTTTCGGATTCGGCACGAACTGGTAGCCCAGTCCCCTGACGGTGAGCAAGTAGCGGGGCTTGGCCGGCTCCGGCTCGATGTAGCGCCGCAAGCGCACGATGAAGTTATCGATGGCGCGAGTATCGGTGTCTTCCCGCAGGTTCCAGACATCTTCCAGAATCGCCTTGCGCGATACCGGGTGGCCACTGTTGCGAATCAGGTAGCGGAGCAGTTCCAACTCCATCAAGGTGAGCTGAATCACCTGATCTCCGGTGTGCAGTTGCAGGTTCTGAAAGTCAACAGTCTTGCCGTCGAAGCTGAAGATCTCGGGCGGGCCGGAGGGGGCGGGCGGGGAGCCACCGTCATTTCCTGACCAGCTCTTGCGGCGCAGCAGGCTTCCGATGCGGGCAATGAGAATGGCCAGGTTGAAGGGCTTGGAGAGGTAATCATCAGCCCCAGACTCGAAGCCCTTGAGCACGTCCTCCGGGCGCCCGCGAGCCGTCAACATGAGCATGGGAATGTAGTTTTGAGCCGCGCGCAGCTCGCGCGCCACGCTGAAGCCGTCCTTGCCAGGCAGCATGACGTCGAGCACCAGAGCGTCGAAGTTCTCCTTGTGTTGCAGCAGCTTGGCCAGCGCGTCCTCCCCGTCGCCGCTGACCTCGACGAAATAGCCCTCTGCCTCCAGGTTGAATCGCAAGCCCTGGGCAAGGTGCGCTTCGTCTTCCACCACCAGGATACGGCTCATACGCGATAGACCCTGGGAAAGCGCAAGGTAAACGTGCTGCCCCGGCCTTCTCCGTCGCTCTCGGCAACTACGTCGCCGCCGTGCCGCCGGGCGATGGAGCGCACAATGAACAAACCCAGGCCGGTTCCCTTGACCTGGGCTGCGCCCACGTGTACCCCGCGATAGAAGCGTTTGAAAATGCGCTTGAGTTCGCGACGTGGAATGCCGATTCCGTTGTCGCGTACGCGCAGCAACACGGTGTCGATGTCCGGGGTGAGGACATCCACCACGATGTCCTTTTCGTCCCCCGAGTACTTGACGGCGTTGTCAAAGAGGTTGGCGACGGCAGTTCGGAGCTCCTCCGGATTGCCCATCACCGTCACGCCCGCCGGCTGGTCCGCACCGAAGCGCAGGGCCTCCGGCGCCAGGTTGTGACGCAGGCGCGCCAGCTCCAGCGCATCGCGCACCAGGCTGGAAAAATCCACCTCCTGCCAATTCTTGCGGGCCTTTCCATGACGCTCCTCCCCGGCCTTCAACACCTGCTCCACGGTTCCCAGCAGGCGGTCGGTGTCTTCCAGCATGACGCGGTAAAACTCCTGGCGCTGGCCTTCCTCCAGATGACGCCGCTCCAGCGTCTCCAGGTAAAGGCGGATGGAGGTGATAGGAGTCTTCAGCTCGTGGGTGACAGCATTCAGGAAGCTGTCCTGCTGCTCATTCCGACGGATCTCACGCACCAGAAAGATGGTGTTGACTACCAGTCCGGCGATGATAACGCCGAAGAAGATGACACCCAGCACCAAGGGGACGACTTCCCGCCAGTTGATGATGATCCAGCTGACGTTGAGCGCCACCGCCAACCCCACCAGGCAGGCGCCCAGCGTGATGAAGAAGGCGATCGTCTTGCCGCGGCTGGCAATGCGCATGGGAGCTCAGCAAAATTGTAGTGGATTCGGCAGCGGGAAAAACAAGAACCGCAGACATCGCTCTGCCTACGGTTCAGGAGTATCCGACGATGGTCCCCGGCAGCGGGAGCCAAGCCCGCGGTGGATCTACGTTCGGGGCAGCGAACAAGGGCGCATCAGGATCAGAGGTTTAGTCCCCTGACCCAGCGGGCACCAGCTCTTCCTCGGCGGCAGCCGGGACGTGTTTGGGCAGAGCCGCGCTCGGCTCTGGGTCCGGCTTGAGCCTGGCCAGCTTGATGTCCCAGGCGAGGCCGAGCTTCTGCAGGCACCAGATCCCGTACCAATTGATGTCCACCTCGTACCAGGCGAGCCCGTGCCGGGCGGACTGCGGGTGGGCGTGATGGTTATTGTGCCAACCTTCGCCGAACGTCAGTATCGCTACCCAAAAACTGTTCTTGGAGCTGTCGCCGGTGAGGAAGCGCTGCGTTCCCCACATGTGGGTGGCCGAATTCACCAGCCAAGTCGAGTGCAGGCCAACCACGGTGCGCAGGAAAATGCCCCACATCAGATATTGCCAGCCGCCGATCGCCAGAATCACAACTCCCAAAACAGTGATGGGGACCCAATGCCATTTGCTGATCCAGGTATGGAACTTGTCCTTGCGCAGGTCGGGGACATAGGGCAGAACTTCGATGGAATTGTTGTGCATGGCGCGGCCGGTAATGATCCAGCCCATGTGCGCCCAAAAGCCGCCATCATGTGGGGAGTGGGGATCGCCCTCCTTGTCGGTGTTCTGATGATGCACGCGGTGAGTGGCTACCCAGAAGAAGGGCCCGCCCTCAAGAGCGAGAGTGGCGCATGTCGTGAAAAAGTATTCCACCCACTTGTAGGTCTGGTAGCCGCGGTGAGTGAGCAGGCGATGGTAGCCCATCCCGATGCCCAGACAACCCGACACAAACCACAAAAAGACCGCCAGTCCCAGCGCCTTCCAACTAAACATGAACAGGGCAATGACGGCGCCGATGTGGAAAGCCACCATGAAGAAGGTGGTGATGGGGCTCAGGGGTTCGGTGAAGGTACGGTCACGCTCGCGCAATCTCATTCTTTCGTCGTCCTCGGGCTCAGATCTTGAGGGAATTCTTACAGACAAGCTTCTTTCGGCTGATGAGAAAAGCTATCAGGTGCACCGAGATTGGTTTGTAATACTTGTGTAATTGGTCTGAGGAATCCAGGTACGAACGTGCAGGAGCGGGGATTGCACCTGTCGCTGCGGGAGCATGAAAAGTGGTTGTTTTATTGCTGCAGGACGTTCAACTCAGCCACGGAAGTCCAGGAGCCGCCCTTGACCTCGCCCAGGACGCGCAGGCGAACAAAGCGGGCAGAGACCGGAGCGGCGAGCAGTACCTGCTTCTCCGCGGAATCGGTGGCGCTGGTGATGAGCGTGCCGGTGGCCACGGCCGTGCCCCAATGCAGCCCATCGGAGCTGACATAGAACTCGAACTCCTTGATCTTGCCGCGCGCCACTCCATCCTGCCGCGGCAGATAACGGAAGCCAACGACGGTATAGACGGCGCCTAGATCGATCTGAATCTCGTGAGGCAGCCCGGGGCCGGGGCCACAGTACACGGTTTGCCACAGCGAGCTGGAATTGCCGTCGAACGCGTTGGTGGCCAGGTAATTCCCACAGTAGGTTTCCTGGCTGTCGGCGTAAAGCAACTTCCAACCGCTTTGCGGGATGGGAGTGGGAGACGATCCCGGCGGAGGAGGCGGAGGCGCGCTCACAACCGTCAGTGTGACGGAGGTGTTCTTGCCGATGCTGCCTCCGGTGGCGGCCACGCCGATGGTGTAGGTCCCGGCCGCAGTGTTCGGGCCAACGGTGATCTTCATGGTAGAGCTGCCCTGACCGGGCACTGCAATGGAAGGCGGATCGAACGTGACCGTCACCCCCGTGGGCGGACTCCCCGGACTCAGACTGATAGCACTGTTGAAGCCGCCGGTCACGGTTGTGGTAATCGTGGAGGATCCGGACGAGCCAACGGAAACGGTCAAAGCGATGGGATTGGGGGTGATGGTGAAGTCGGGCTGGGCAGCGACGGGCGTGATCCCCAGAGTTGTGCTGGCGGTGGAGTTGTTGTAGCTGGCGGTGATCAGGGAGTTGGT
>DATHDM010000262.1:0-7310 GCA_035319065.1 Terriglobales bacterium | reverse complement strand
ACGCCTTCTCTTGAGAATCGAAACACCGGCTTGCTGGAGATGCGCGGCCTCTCGGTGATCAGGCAGGATGGCGGAACAGCGGTGCGTGCGCAGTTCAGCGGCCCGGTCAAGCCCCAGGCCTCTACCCTGACCAATCCCGAGCGCATTGTCCTCGACTTCCCCAACACCCTTCCGGGCACTGCGCCGCGCCGGATCGCAGTCAATCAGGATGGAATTCAGACGGTGCGAGTCGGCTTGTTTCATGAGGACCCTCCGATCACGCGTGTGGTTCTGGAGGTGGGAAACGCTCGCCACATGCCCAAGATCATCGCCGACGGCAGCGCCGTCATCATCCTACCGGTCGAGGCAGGCAGCGCCTCGCCCGCCGAGTCCAGTTCCGCCGGCAATTCGCGTCCAGTTCGCGTCAGCCGCGTAGCCGGCAGTCCGCCTGCCGGCTCCGTGGCCCCGACCGCATCCGCCGTATCGCAGCACCTGGCGGCTGCGGCTACCGGACGAGCCGTTCCCCCCACTCAGTCTGCGTCGCCGGCTGGACCCGTGGCGCCACCTCAGCCTGCGCCAGCCCCTGCAGCGCCGATCTCCGGCATTCCCCCGCAAAAGCCCAAGGTGACCTTCCAGAACGGCCTGCTGACCATTGAAGCGGAGAACGCCACCATGGCCGACATCCTCTACGAGGTCAGCACGAAAACCGGCGCGCAAATCGACATGCCCATGGCCGAGGGAGCGTTCGAGCGCGTAGTGGCCAAGCTCGGCCCGGGCAATCCGCGGGACATCCTGACCCAGCTCCTGCAGGGATCATCCTTCACCTACGTCATTGTCGAGTCGCCCAACGGACTGCAGCAGGTGATTCTCACTCCTAAGACCGCTCCCTGAGCCTTGCCGCCCTGTGATCGGAGTCACAATACCGACGCCAGGCGGAGTTTGGCGGCTTCTGCCTTTGGTGATATAAACCGCCCAGGGAAACACCAGCGCGAGTGGATTGGCAGTCGTGCTCCGATACTTTGCGGCGCCGGCGCCAGTGTCCAGGCGGCAGCGCAACTGCTGGCCGAGTTCGGCGCCACCTGCCTTTTCGTTACCGGTCCCGAGGGGAAGGCGCAGGGAATCGTCACCGACAAGGACTTCTCCAGCAAGGTAGTAGCCCGGCGCCTTCCCCCCGAGCTGCCCGTGACCCGGATCATGAGCTCTCCGGTGATCTCCATCGCCGCCAGCGAACCTGCCTTCCGGGCGCTGCTGCTGATGCTGGCTCATAACAGCCATCACGTGCTGGCCACGGAAGAGGGCGCGCCCAAGGGTGCTGTCAGCCATCACGACCTGCTGCTTCTGCAGAGCGATTCCCCGATCAGCATCGTGCGGGACATTGCCGCCAAGACGACCGTGGAAGGTCTGGCTGCTGCGCAGGAGCGCATCGGCCACATGATCCCGCTGTGGATGCGCGAGGGCGCGCGAGCCAGCCACATCACCCGCGTCGTCGCCGAACTGAATGACCGCCTCCTGAACAAGATCTTGCAACTGGCAGAAACGGAACTCGGCGCTCCCCCAGTGCCCTACTGCTGGGTGGTGCTGGGAAGCGAGGGTCGCCGCGAACAGACCTTCAAGACCGATCAGGATAACGGCCTGATTTACGCGGATGTGGCCGGGGACCAGCATGCGGTCGCAGCCGCCGTGCCCATCAGCAACTATGTGAATCCATCAGCTCTGACCACCCTGCAGAAGAGCACCCTGAAGGAAGCCTTCCAAACCGTCGCCCGCACCCAGGCGCTGGTGGAATCGCACTTCCGCACCGCCGATTGGGCTCAGCTCAGCTCGCAACTGGGATAACGCGATGCCCTGGCGCCCCAGCTTCTGGCGATGGTCGCAGCGCGCAGGGGCAGGCGTCTCCAAACGCGCTCGCCTCGATGCCGTGCGCTGGATTGTT
Source organism: Terriglobales bacterium (assembly GCA_035319065.1). Taxonomy (GTDB): domain Bacteria; phylum Acidobacteriota; class Terriglobia; order Terriglobales; family Acidobacteriaceae; genus DASPRM01. Next base: position 5,398 of record DATHDM010000262.1, on the reverse strand, counting down.
CTCGATAGCGAACTGACCTCGCTCGACAGCAAGTCGAATCGGCTGCTCTCGGTGGGCGCGATGGTGATGCAAGGTTCCAGAATCTGCCTGGGTGAGCAGTTCTATCGTGTCGTCAATCCCGGAGTGCCGGTTCCGGCTCAGACCATCCTCATCCATGGCTTGCGTCCTAGCGATGTGGCCGAAGGCGAGCCTCCACGGCAGGTGCTTCAGGAACTCATCGAATTCGCCGCAGGAGCGGTGCTCGTCGGCCACTTTGTCCGCATTGACCTGGAGGTCCTGCGCAAGGAATCTCGTGCTGCTGGCCTCGAGTTCCATATTCCCGGCATCGACACCGCCCGGGCTCACCGCTGGCTCTCCCTGCACAACAAGCGCAGCCCCGATGCTTGGGACGACCGCGATGACGCGCTCGACCTCGTCTCTGTGGCCCGCGCCCACAAGATCGATGTCGAAGACTCCCACCACGCGCTCTACGATGCCTTCTTGACCGCGCGGCTGTGGCAGAAGCTGCTGCATGAGCTGGCCCGCGCAGACGTCCAGACCCTGGGCCAGCTGATGCGGATCGCCCGCGCGTAGTAGTTTTGTACTATTGCCGATCCACATCCCTCACGATTAAATGCGCCCTCACGTCCCGCGCTGGTGGGGAGCGTACGGGAACTGCGCCAGTCTGTTGCTGAACATCATCTCCGGAAACTGCTCCCCATCTTTGCTCGCGGCGATGCCAGAACGTTCTCCCGAGGTTTAGATCGATGGCAACCACTACGGTGGCCTCCGCACGTACGGAAATTGCTGCCCCTTCTACCGCGCCCTGGATTCCTGTAACCCTGACGTTGGCGATTCTTACCCTTGCCGCCAGCATCTTCTGGATCGACTCCCGCTATCCTGCGCTTTACAAGAAGTTTCACCAGGGGCCGAATGTGCGTGTCCGCGGAGCTTTGACCTTTGACAACGTGCTGCCCGTCAACCCTGCGATGCCGCTGCCCAGGCGCGTAGCATTGACCACGGTGAACTGGTTGGCCGCCAATCGCATCGGCATGACCTTCGGCTTCCTGTTCGGTGCGGGATTGCTCAGCCTGCTGCCCATGCTCAAGCGCACTGCAAGCAGCAATCCTTATCGGAATGTTCTCTGGGGAACACTGGCCGGCGTTCCGCTGGGCGTTTGCGCCAACTGCGTCGCCCCCATCGGCCAGGGTCTCTACGCCTCCGGAGTGCGCAAGGAGTCTGCACTGGCCACCATGATCAGTTCTCCCACGCTTAATGTCGTGGTCCTGGCCGCGCTCTTCAGCCTCTTCCCCTTGCCGCTGGCGGCGCTGAAGGTGGGCATGACGCTCCTTGTGCTGCTGGTTTTTCTGCCGCGGCTCGCAGCAAGATCCGCCTTCTCTGACCCGGGCGCTTGCGTGGTCCCGGCCAGCCAGGCGCTTCCCTGGCAGCGCGCGTTCTTCTCCACCCTGCAAACCTACTTCAAGAATCTCTGGTACCTGCTGCGCACCGCCGGCCTGCTCATGCTGCTGGCCGCTGCGCTGGGCGCTCTGGCGATTGAACTGATCCCACAGACAGCGCTGCACGCCGCGGTTACGCCGCTGCGCCTGATTGCAGTGTCCATCGTGGCCACCTTCCTGCCGGTGCCGATGGCGTTTGATGTGTTTGCCTCCTACGTCGCGCTGCGCAGTGGCGTGCCTCTGCCGTACGTTGCCACGCTGCTTTGCACTCTCGGAGCTTACAGCGTGTATTCCTTCCTGGTAACCGGAAAGGCGATCTCCTGGCGGACGGCAACCGCAGTGTTCGCTGCCATCTGCCTGACGGGCATTTTCGCCGGGCTCGGAACCGCGGTGCTGCTCTCCTGATCACGCCTTTGTAACTCTCGGACATGGGGCGGAGTCGCTTCCGCCCTCTTCTGCCAAGATTCGAGGCAGCCCTCCCCTGTTACATCTGCCAGTTCCGCAGACCGCCCTGCTGACCAACAATTCCAGTCGCAACGGGTTGCGAAGCAAGCTACACTCATTTGCGACTTCGATAGCATCCCGAACCGGCGCGCCCTTCATCCAAGGTTCGATGGCCAACCATCGCGCACGGTGGAAATAGGATTTGATCCATCAGGCCCCCTGAAAGCTCGCGACCAGCAAGCCCGCAACCAGCAGCGGGAACCGCTTCGAGGGAAGCAGGCGGTAGGAAATTCCGCACTCAAGTCATGTCAGGCACATGCTGAAACGAGGATCATGCTGAATCGAAGCCCCGTCGCGGCGTTACGAGCAATTTTGTCCTCGCTCGGCGCTGGCTGCGGGGCGCACGAGCACCAAAGAGGCACCGCGGTGGGTCTCAGGGCAACCAACCAGGGAAACCCGCCTTGCTCTCGCCGCAGCCTTCTCCCGGCCCTGCTCCTCTTTGCCTGGTTGAGCGCTACCCAGGCTTCGGCTTCATTCTCCTTGCCCGATTCCGGGCAGGTCGGTCCGCCCGATAGTCTTGCGCTTGTACACCAGTCCCACAACGTGGCCGCTCGTCACAAAACCTCCCCGCTGGCGCCCAGGAATTTCGCCTCCGGTCCGCTCCATGTGACCAATTACGACGATCTTTCCGGTTCCGAATACTCCTCCTCCAAATTTCCTGTCTCCTCGGAGCTGCTGCCTACCAGTTCGACAGCCATCGCCCTGGCCGCGCCGGTAAAGGACCGCTTTCAGACCGGGGCCGCTCTGAAGCAATCATTTTCCTTCCTCATCTTTCAACACGTCGCCCGCCTGGGACTCGATCCTTCGCTTCGCTACCTGGTGGTGCACAAGCCCTTTTTCCACGACTGGTTCGCCTCCGAAAAGGGCGTAAACCTTACCCGCTGGGGCGATGGCGACGACTTCCTGGTCAACGACATCGGCCACCCCCTGCAGGGAGCCGTCAGCAACCGCATCTTCCTGCAGAACGATCCCCGTGCCTATGTCCATGAGGTCGGCCGATCCGGTGACTACTGGAAGAGCCGTCTGAAAGGCATGGCGTGGGCCACGGTCTTCAGTGCTCAGTGGAAGGCAGGTCCTCTCAGCGAGGTCTCCATCGGCAGCGCCGGAGGCTGGAATTACGTTCCGCAGTGCGGCACCTCGCTGGCATGCCTCAAGATCCCCGGTCTCAAACCGCCCAACAACAACACTGGCCTGACCGACTGGGTCATCACCCCAGTGGTGGGAATGGGCTGGGTAGTCGCCGAGGACACCATCGAGCGCTTCATCTCCAACAGAATCGTCGAAAGTCACCCCCAGCTGGGCTGGAGGATCCTCCGCGGCTGCCTCACTCCCAGCCGCAGCATGGCCAACCTGTTTCAGTTGCAGCGGCCCTGGGAGCGCTCGCCCACGGGATCGTCGCTGTTCAGCAAGAATTCCAAGCCGGACGCTCTCTCCGCCACTCGTCCCACTGGACTCAAGAATTGGGAGTTCGGCATCCAGTACACCGGCATGAACCTGCCCACGGTACAGTCGGACTGCCTCAATTGCCGTGAATTTCGCTCCGGCCTGGGCGGCAAATTCTCCTACATGCTCAACCGCACCGTTGGCTTCGATAATGAGGTCAACTACCTGCCCGCCACGGGCAAGGGAGGCTACATCATCGAAGGCCTGTTTGGAGTGAAGTTCGGCCACCGCTGGCAGAACTGGGGGCTGTTCGCCAAGATTCGCCCCGGCTTCGCCTACTACGAAGCGGCATTGGAGGCGCTGGGTTCCACCAAGGTGGACGACCTCACGCGCTTCGTTGCCGACCTGGGCGGCGCCGTCGAGTACTATCCCTCGCGCAATGCCGCCTTCCGCGTCGACGTCGGTTCCACCATGATTCGTTACCCTCGCAGCACGCCCGATCCCCGCACCTCGCCCCTGGGCAGCCTGCTGTCGCCGCAATACATCGTCACCCAGGGCAACCTGCAGATCTCCAGCGGCTATGTTTTTCGCTTCTAGCGGGCTTGGCGCAAAGGAGGAATGATGAAAACCCTTACCCGCCTCTTAATCTCGCTCCTGATGGCCGGAGTGCTCAACCCTGCGAAAGCAGTGGCGCAAGCCAGCGCCGATGCCGGCGGCGACCTGAACTCCGAAATCGAATCCTTGCGCGCCGATTTACGCGCCGACAAGCTGGCCATCATCACCGAAGCCATGCGCTTCACTCCCCCGGAGTCCGATGCCTTCTGGCCGATTTACAAGAAGTACGACCTCGAGCGGTCCAGGCTTGACGATGAACGCGTGCAGCTCATCAAGTCCTACTCCGACAAGTTCAGCGGCCTCACCGACGCCGACGCCAAGAGCATGGCGGAAAAATCCTTCGACCTGGAATCACGCCGCATCGATCTGAAGAAAAAATACTTCAAGGAATTCAACCGGAGGCTTCCGGCCACCACCGTTGCCAAGTTCTTCCAGCTCGAGCATCGCCTCGATCTGCTGGTGGACCTGAAGCTGGCTTCGCTGTTGCCGTCGCTGCTGGTGAAATCCTCCGCCGGTGGGCAAGGCCAATAAGAGCGGGTGAGCGGCGCTGATACTCCCGATCTAACTGGCTTGGGTGGGGAGGAACTCGCCTTCACAACTCCCCGCTCGTCGCGAGCCTGTGAGCTACCGCCGGGAGCTCCAGGGCGGTGGCCTGCTCAAGGTCTCGGTTGGCTTGAGTGGGGCAGCACCACTGCTGCGAGTCTCTCAGCACACTCGAAAGCTGGCGGAAGCGTGTGCGAGTCGAACGCACCATTGCCGGGACAAACCCGACAATCGCCGGTTTTGAAGACCGGGGGAGCCACCGGGACTCCTTACGCTTCCGTCTTACTTTTCAACGGCTTACGATGTTACCGTCGTGATGTGGTACTCGTTTGTACCTTCTTAGTAGAATCCTCCTATCATGCAAAAACAAAACATCTTGAGAGCGTCCACAGACGACGACGGAAACATCATTGTCCGCAACCGCGTTGATGGCACTTCGATCGTTTTCACGATCGAAGAGGTCGTCGCAAACATGTCCCACATCCCAACCAACAATGTCGACCGGGCCGTTCGTGCCAAAGCGATCGAAATGGCGAAGGCCGCCAATCCCGAGAATTGGGGCTAATGATGGCAACGACCATCCGCTTCCAACGCAAAGACGGCTCAATGACCCATCCCGGTTTTCATGCGAATTTCAAAACTGCACTCGAAGTCGCATGGACTGCGATGGGGAAACTCAACTCACTCGGTGACAACGAGACAGTGGTCATCATATTCGAAGACGGCGTCGAAGTGTGGCGTTCGGATGAGGATTGCCGCGATGACTAGGCGCCCACGGCATCAGACCGGAACCCTTCGCGAGCGGTGTGGCGCGTGGTACATCCGCTACTACGTCATAGGACCTGACGGGCAGAAGCGACAGAAAGCCGAACGGCTTTGCGCGAAAGATGCTAAGCACTATTCGAAGACCTGCAAAG
>DATHDM010000261.1:0-15913 GCA_035319065.1 Terriglobales bacterium | reverse complement strand
GATTTGTTGCGGCGATATCCTCAGGCTTCGGAGCTGATCCGAGGACTGACGCGAGGCCGTTGAGCAGGTGGGCCCGCGAAGAGCAACGTCAGTGCACCCTAGTGCTCTACCGCCGGGGTGAAGAAGCGGAGAAAAACGTATCCGGCGACGCCGGCGATGAGCGATGCCAGGAGGATGCCGATCTTGGCGTCGGCGATGAGCAAGTCATTGTCAAAAGCCAGTTCGGTGATGAACAGGGACACGGTGAAACCAATGCCAGCCAGCGCTCCGACCCCTATGATATGGCGCCAAGTGGTTTGATCGGGAAGGGCTGAGATCCTAGTGGCTACGGCCAGCTTGCAGAAACCGACGATTCCCACCAGCTTTCCCACCACCAGCCCCAACACGATGCCGAGGGTAACCCCGCCGGTGATAGCGGCAATGGCATGCTCGCGCGAGAATTCGACGCCGGCGTTGGACAGGGCAAAGATGGGCAGAACGACGTAGCTGATCCACGGATGCAGGCGATGCTCCTGGCGGTCGAGTGGGGCCTGGGCGTTGTAGCAGGCGTCTTCCATTCGCCCGAGGACAGCCTCGGTGGCTTTCTTGTTTCCCTGCTGGTTTGCGATTTTCAATTCCGCCAACAGAGACTGGATGGACTGGGAGGCTTCCCCGGGATCGACGCCCGGCGTGCTGGGCGTAAGCAGGCCGAGGACCACTCCCGCGATGGTCGCGTGGACGCCCGACTTAAGCACCGCCGCCCACAGCAGGATTCCCAATACGCCGATGACGACGCGATTGCGCAAGCCGAGCGTGCGTAGAAGAATCAGAACGACCAGAAAGAAGACGGCCACCTGCAACGCGCGAAGCGAGAGCGACGTGGTGTAGAAGATGGCGATGACGAGGATAGCGCCGATATCATCGACGGTGGCCAAGGCCAGCATGAACACACGCAAGCTGGAGGGAATGCGACGGCCCAGCAGCGCGAGTACCCCAATGGCGAAGGCGATATCGGTGGCCATGGGAATGCCCCATCCGCGTACGCTCTCGCCGGAGCGGTTCAGCAGGGCGTAGATTGCAGCGGGAACGAGCATGCCGCCGAAGGCCGCCACAAAGGGGAACACCGCCTTGCGGAAGGAGGCCAGCTCACCCCGCACCATTTCGCGCTTCATCTCCAGCCCAACCAAGAAGAAGAACAGGGCCATCAGACCGTCATTGACCCAGTGCTTGAGATCCTCGCTGATATGCAGGAAGCGCATATCAACGCTGATGACGCGCTCCCATAAGTGGTGGTAACTATCGCTCCATTGAGAGTTGGCCCAGACCAGGGCAACCACGGAGGCGACGACCAGCAGGACGCCACCCGAGATCTCGCTGCCGACGAAGCGTTCCACCGGCGAAACGACCATGGTGGTCACCAGCGCTCGGAAGGATTGCATGGTTCCCGGGCGGGGAGGCGGCGTGGCGTTGTTGGCAGCGGTCATGAGGTCGGTTTCCCGAACGCGGGCAGACCATTCTACCGGAGGCGCAATCCCAACCTCGCGCGAGACGAGGTTTTCTATAATCTGCGAGTCACGGATTCTTTCTTGCAATGGAACTGAAAGCAACGCGCCGCCGCGTGCTGATCGTGGACGACGAGCGCTTGATCGCCGACACGCTGTCGCGCATCCTGCAGCTCAATGGATTTGAAACTGCGGCGGTATACGGCGGCATGAGCGCAATTGAGGAGGCCCGGAGGTGGCGTCCGGATCTGATTATCAGCGACGTGATAATGCCGGGCATGAACGGGATCGAGGCGGCGATCCATATTCGCGAATTTCTGCCCTCGTGCCGGATCATTCTGTTTTCCGGGCAGGCGGAGACTGCCGATCTGCTGGAGAGCGCGCGCGCACAGGGACATGAATTCGACATTCTGGCCAAGCCGCTCCATCCCGACGATCTGCTGAAGTGCCTGGACAGCAGGGGTTCCTGAGCGGAGAAGCGATGGAGAGCTAAGCGGAAACTCCGGTGTATCAGGCGAGGAGGAGTGGGGATGGACTGGCAAGCATTTCTGCTGACCGGGAGACTGGCAGTGATGGTATCGGCGGTGCTGCTGGCGATCGGACTGCCAATGGCCTACTGGATCACGTTCTCCGGCTGGCGGTGGAAATTTGTGGTCGAGGCGGTGGTCGCGCTCCCGCTGGTGCTGCCGCCGACGGTGCTGGGATTTTATCTTTTGACGGCGTTCGGCAACGCCAGCGCTTTTGGACGATGGTGGCAAGGCATCACCGGGCACCCGCTGGCATTTACGTTTTCCGGCCTAGTGGTGGCCTCGATCCTTTACAGCCTGCCTTTTGCGGTTCAGCCCTTTGCGGCTTCGTTTGCGGCGGTGGATCGCGGGCTGATCGCTGCCTCCTCGAGCCTGGGGGCGTCGCGGTGGAGGACGTTCTGGCGGGTGATTCTGCCGCTTTCGATTCCAGGAGTCATTACGGGAGCGGTGCTGAGCTTTGCGCATACGGTGGGAGAGTTTGGAGTGGTGCTGATGATCGGCGGCAACATTCCCGGAGTCACACGCACGGTGTCGATCGACATCTACGATCGCGTGCAAGCGGCGGAATATGCAGCCGCCAGGCAGACCTCGCTGCTGCTTTTGATTTTCTCCTTCGTGGTACTCTCGCTGGTGTACGCGCTGAATCGAAGAGTGTGGGCGGTGTACCCATTCGAATGAAACCTGAGAGTGTGGAGAAACCGCTCCAGAACGCCGAATCTGCGGGGGCCGAGCTCGAGATCCAGATCAGCAAGAAGTTCGGGGGCCAAACGGGCGGTGAGTCACGAGTTGCTTTCGATATCGAGGCCGATTTTGCGCTCACTCGCGGCATTACGGTGCTGCTGGGACACTCGGGAGCGGGCAAGACAGCCATTCTTAACTGCATCGCAGGCCTGATCCGGCCTGACCGGGGCCGCATCGCTTTGCAGGCGGAGGTCCTGTTCAGCTCCGAAGAGAACATCGATCTCCCGGTGGAGGAGAGAGGAATCGGTTACGTCTTCCAGCACCTGGCGCTCTTTCCCCACCTGACGGTCTGGAAGAACATCGCATACGGGCTGGAGCGCCTGAGCCGGGATGAGCAGACGCGCCGAGTGGGGGCCATCGCCGAGGCCTTTCGCATTCGACACACGATCGAAAAGCGACCGGGTGAGATTTCCGGAGGCGAGAAACAACGGGTCGCGCTGGCGCGCGCGCTGGTGACGGAGCCGCGGGCATTGCTGCTCGATGAACCGCTGGCCGCGGTAGATCCCGGCACCAAGGCGCGGATCATCGAGGATCTTCGAAACTGGAATGCAGCTCACCAGATTCCAATTCTGTACGTCACTCACAATCGCGAGGAGGTATTCGCGCTGGGCGAGCGCGTGATCGCGCTGGAAAACGGGCGGATCATTGCGCAGGGAACACCGGCGGAGGTGGTAAGAGCGCCGCGCCACGTCAGCCTTGCGGAGTGGAGCGGGCTGGAGAACCGGCTCGAGGCGCAAGTGGTTGCCTTGCACGAGGACCAAGGAACGATGACCTGCCGCGCGCAGGGTGCTGGATCAGGGAAGCAGGTCGATCTGGAGATCCCGCTCGGTCACAGCCGGGTGGGGGAATTCGTTCTGGTGGGAATCGGCGCGGGGGACATCCTGGTGGCAACCAGGCGGCCGGAAGCTTTGAGCGCGCGCAACGTGCTGCAAGGGAAGATCGCCTCGTTGCGGCGAAGGGATGTCACGGTGATCGCGCAGGTGGACTGCGGCGTGGGTTTTGAAGTCCATCTGACACCCGGGGCGCAGGAAGCGCTTCAGTTGGGCACGGGGCAGGACGTCTGGGTGGTAATCAAGACATATTCCTGCCACCTGCTGAACGCAGGGAGCGGGATCGCGGAGTAGGGAAGCGAGACGATAGCTTTCCTGGTGGGGGTGCAAGGAGCCTTCCTGGTTGCGATCAGAAACCAAGGAACACCGGCTCAGGGCGCAGCTCAATGCCAAACCGTCCCGCCACGGCGCTCTGGATCTGGTCCATGAGAGCAAGAATGTCGGAAGCCCTGGCGCCGCCACGATTGACGATGGCCAGCGCGTGCTTGCGAGAAATTGCCGCGGGACCCAGGGCGTAGCCGCGGGCCAATCCTGCGTGCTCCACCAGCCAGGCGGCGGGAATCTTCACGTTATCGTCATTGGAGGGATAGCCAGGCATCTCCTCACCCCGTGCGCGCGCGACAGTTTGCAGGGCGAGGAAGTGTTCGCGGCTGACGATGGGATTCTTGAAGAACGATCCCGCGCTACGGCAGTCCTCGTCGCCAGGAACAATCAGCATGGCCTTGGCGCGGCGGATCTGGCGCACGGCTTGGCGAGTCTCCGCGAGAGTGGGAGGCGTGACCCGATCGGCGAAGAAGGTCTTCAAGTCGCGGTAGGTGGTTGTCGTCTCACCCGCGGGTTTTAGAGAATAGCGGACCCGAAGGATAATGAAGCGACCGCGCTCGGTGGTGTTGAAGATGCTGGCGCGATAGGTGAATCCGCAAGCGGGATTGCAGAGTTCGCGGATCTGGCTGGTATTCAAGTCCAGGGCGCGCACGTCTTCGATGGTTTCAGAAACCTCCTGTCCATAGGCGCCCACGTTCTGCACGGGCGTTCCCCCGACCGTGCCGGGAATGCCGCTGAGGCATTCGATCCCGGCGCAGTCCCTGGCTACGGCGAGCGCGACAAAGCTGTCCCAATCCTCGCCGGCGCCGACATCGAAGATGCGTCTGCCCGATGCGGCGGAGTCATCGATCCCGCGAATCGCAATCTTCAGCACCAGGCCGGAGAAGCCATCATCAGCGACCAGCAGATTGCTGCCGCCGCCGAGAATGAAGAGGGGCAGGCCACGGGAGCGGGCAAACTCCACACCGTCACGGACATCCTGTTCGGTGGCGGCCTCCGCGAAGTAGCGGGCCGGGCCACCCACACCTAGGGTAGTCAGCGGCGCCAGGGGAACGTGTTCGCGAATATCCATGGATGATGCGCCCATATTACACGCGTGAGATCTCGCAGCGCGGCAGCTGCGGTGGGGCGCAGTAGAGCGCACATGGCTGCGGCTCAAGTCTGCTAATGACGATCCGATGGGCGAGACTTTCGATTGATGGGCAAATAGTGTATGAAAGGAAGCGTCGAGCGTGCGGCGGCTCGCGGCCGCGAAGAGAAGTCCGCAGCCAAAAACTCCTGGATCTGGAAGGGAGGCAGGCTCGAGGGAGGACAGGAGAGCGAATGTATCCGGAGCTGATGGTATTGCCCATGCGCGAGGAACTGACTCGGCTTGGCGTGGAAGAGCTAAGGCATCCCGAAGCAGTGGATGAATTCGTGAAGCGCCGCGGGACAGCCATGATGGTGGTGAATTCAATCTGCGGCTGTGCCGCAGGACGCATGCGCCCGGCGGTACGCATGGCGCTGGAGCATGGGGTGAAGCCGGACCACATCGGTTCGGTGTTTGCGGGCCAGGATGCGGAGGCCACGGAGCGGGCGCGAGGGTATTTTGTGGGATATCCGCCGTCCTCGCCCTCGATTGCCATCCTGCAGGATGGCAAGCTGCTGCACATGATGCAGCGCAGCGACATCGAACATCGCGAGGCCGAGGACCTGGCCGCCGAACTGACCGGGGTCTTCGAACGATTCTGCGGAAGAGACGCGGCCGTTTCCAAATCGTAGCCGGATTTGCGGAACCGACAGGCCACGAAGGAGAGCCGGATTCGGCGGACGGGGCTGATGTACCCCGTGCTGGCTCGAGACGAGAAGAGCGCTGAGGCGGCTAGCCGGTGGCGGTTTTGCGGTTGCGCTTCGGTTTGGGAGCGGGCTGGACGGCCTGGGCGGCGGCGGCAGCCGCGGGCTCCTTCACCCCGCGCACCGGCTTCTTCACCCGATCCAGGCTCATCTTCAGAGCGTCCATGATGTCCACCACCGGGGCCAGGTGCTCCGGATGGGGAGTCTCCACGATCTCGCGGCCCTCGACTTTGGCGGCAATCAGCGCCTTGAGATTCTCGCGGTAGGTGTCCTTGTATTTCTCGGGTTCGAAGGAACCGGCGAGCGATTCGATCAAGGTCTGGGCGAGGGACAGCTCCTTGTCCTTGACCAGGCTGGTGTCGGTGCGGAACTCGTCCACCTTGCGGACCTCGTCGGCATAGTACATGGTGTGCATAAGGATGCCGCGCTCTCCGGGACGCAGAATGACGACGTACTCGCGATTGTGCATGGCGATCTTGGCAATCCCCATATAGCCAGTGCGACGCAGGCCCTCAAACAGGAGGGCGTAGGGCTTTTCGCCGGCTTCGTCCGGGACCATGTAGTAGGAGGTCTCAAAGTAGATGGGGTCGATGTCGGCAGCCCTGACGAATTCCTGGATCTCCATGTTGCGGGCCGAGGCCGGAGCCGCCTTCTTGAGGTCCTCTTCGTCGACGACGACGTATTGGCCCTTCTCGTACTCAAAGCCCTTGACGATCTCCTCACGGGAGATGGGCTTGTCCTCGAGCTGGCAATAGACCACGTTCTTGACGCGGGAGTGATCCTTCTCGTGCAGCTGATTGAAGCTGATGGTTTCGCCACGCGCAGCGCTATAGAGTTTGACGGGGAGAGAGACGAGGCCGAAGGTAAGGTGCCCTCTCCACACAGTGCTTGCCATCCAATCACCTCATAGATTTCAAGGCCCACAAAAAGTCCCTTACCAATAGCACACAAAACAAAGGCTTTCAATGACGGCATCTCGGTAGTCACGGTAACCGAGGGGCTAATGCAAGGCGCAGGTGCGGCGGCCCGGGAGCGGGCCTGTACAGCGGAGGCGACCGGCAGCGGAATTTTGTTGACGAATTGCGCAACCGTAATGCATATTTATGCATCTTGATGCATTAGTATGCAGAGGAGCATGAGCAAGCTAGTTCGCCATCGCCAGATCCTGGACCTGATTGAGCGGCACCCGGTGCACACCCAGGAAGAGTTGAGAAAGCGGCTGGGGCACCAGGGGGTGGAGGTCAACCAGGCGACGCTCTCCCGCGATTTGCGCGAGTTAGGGCTGATCAAGACGGCGGAGGGATATGCGGCGGCGGGAGCGGAGGAGACGGGCAACGGTCCGCTGCCTCCGGTGGCGCATCTGATTCGCGAGTTTGTAAGGGAAGTGAAGGAGGCGGGCAACCTGCTGGTGTTGAAGACGAGCACGGGCAGCGCCCAGCCGGTGGCGGTGGCGCTGGACAACGCGGGCTGGGAAGAGAACGTAGGCACGATCGGCGGCGACGACACGATTCTGCTGATCGCGAGCACCCCGGCAGCCTGCCACCGGGTGGCAGACCGGATCAGGGGGATCATCGAGGCGTGACGGGAAAGTTGCAGACCGCGGTGCTGGGTCCGACCGGGTACACCGGTTTTGAATTGCTGAAGATTCTGTTCCGCCATCCGCGGGTGAAGACGCCGCTGTTGCTGGTGCGGGAGGGATCGGAAGCAGCGGGGCCGCTGAGCGATGTGTTCCCGCATCTATCGGGAAACGGGACGCATCCATTGGAGCCGTTTGCCTGGCCGAGGCTGAGGCAGGCGGGAGTGGAGCTGCTGTTTCTGGCCACGCCGCCCGAATTCTCGCGGGAGTTCGTGCCGGAAGCGCTGCAACACGGGCTGCGGATCATCGATCTGAGCGGCGCGTGGCGTCTGCGTTCGGCAGAGAATATGGCGGTGTACCGGTTCAAGGACGCCGATCCGGCGGCGGCGGCAAGAATTGCGGAGACGGCAGTGTACGGACTGCCGGAGTTGAAGCGGCGGGAACTGAGAGAAGCGCAGCTGGTGGCGAATCCCGGTTGCTATCCGACATCGATCATTCTGGCGCTGGCGCCACTGATTGCGGCAGGGCTGATTGATACGAGCAAAGGAGTGATCTGCGATTCGAAGTCGGGAGTCTCGGGAGCGGGAAAGAAGCCAACGCCGACAACTCACTTCGTGGAAGTGGCCGACAACTTCCGGGCGTACAGCCCGGTGGGGCACAGGCATACAGGAGAGATGTTGGAACAGTTGCAACTGAACCGCAGGGACCTGGTGTTTACGCCGCACCTGCTGCCGATTCCGCGGGGAATGTTTTCCACGATCTATGTTCACCTGAAGGCACCGAGGAAGGCTGCGGAGGTCGAGCAGGTGTGGCGGGATGGATATTCGGACAGCCCGTTTGTGCGGGTGTTTGCGCCGCCCAAGCTGCCGGAGATTGCGTTTTCGCTGAACACGAATTACTGCGACCTGGGATTCGCACCGGCCGCTGGAGGACATCGGCTGACGCTGTTCTCGGCGATCGACAACCTGGTGAAGGGCGCGGCCGGGCAAGCGGTGCAGAACATGAATCTGATGTACGGCTGGGACGAGAAGGAGGGGTTGCTATGAAGTTGGTTTTGAAGATCGGCGGGGCAGCGCTGGAGCAACCAGAGACTTTGCAGAGCTGCGTCCGAGCGATCAAGGCCCTGGCATCGGACGGACATCAGCTGGTGGTAGTGCACGGGGGCGGCACGGTGCTAACGCGGACGCTGAAGAGACTGGGAAAGCAGTCGGAGTTCGTGAACGGATTGCGGGTCACCGATGCGGAGACGCGCGATGTGGCCTTGATGGTGCTGGCGGGCCTGATGAACAAGGCGATGGTGGGAGCGCTCAACAAGGCGGGCGTGAATGCCATGGGCCTTTCCGGCGGCGACGGCCAGGTGTTCCTGGCGCGGAAGCGCACCGGGGATGGCCAGGATTTGGGTTTCGTGGGCGATATCTGCTCGGTGGAGACCAATTGGCTGGAGACGATCTGGCAAGCCGGGGGAGTTCCGGTGGTTTCCAGCATCGCTCTGGGAACCGACGGCGAGTACTACAACGTGAATGCGGACCAGATGGCATCGGCGTGTGCCGTGGCCTGCCATGCGCATGCGCTCATTTTCCTGACGGAAGTTCAGGGCGTGCTGGATGCGAGCGGGTCGCCGATCCGGCAGCTCGAATTGAAGGACATTCCCCCGCTGGTGAGCTCGGAGGTGATCAAGGGCGGCATGTTGCCCAAGATCGAAGCCTGCAAGCGGGCTTTGACCGGGGGCGTGGGCCGGGTGCGGATCTTTCCGGCGGACAAGGCGGATGCGTTGTCGGAGTTCTACATGAAGAAGATCGAGTTTGGAACGGAAGTGGTGGCGGCATGAGCGTAATGGGAGGCCTGGATCTGGCGACGGTGCAGCAACAGGAGTCGGAGCGGCTGCTGCAGACCTATGAGCGCTATCCGATTCTTTTGACGCACGGACGCGGCTGTTACGTGTATGACGCGGCGGGCAAGGAGTACCTGGATCTGTTGAGCGGCATCGGGGTTACGGCACTCGGGCACGCGCACCCGGCGATCACGGAGGCGATTGCGCAACAGGCAGGGCGCCTGGTGCACACGTCCAACCTGTTCTATCACGAGTTTCAAGCGGAGCTGGGGCAGAAGCTCACCAAGCTCTCCGGCCTGAGCCGGGCATTTTTCTGTAACAGCGGCACGGAAGCGGTGGAAGGGGCGCTGAAGCTGGCGCGGGCGTTTGCGCGGGCGCAACAGCCGGAAAGCAAGCGTCCCAAGTGGCGCATCCTGGCTTTCGAGAACTCGTTTCACGGGCGGACGTACGGCTCGGTGTCGATCACAGCGACCAAGAAGTATCGCGCGCCGTTCGCTCCCCTGGTGCCGGGGGTGGGCTTCGTGAAGGCGAACAACGGGGCGGACTTTGACAAGAAATTCGACGACAGCGTTTGCGCGGTGGTGGTGGAGGCGATCCAGGGGGAGGGCGGCATTCGCCCCGTGAATCCTGAGTTCCTGCGCCACGTGCGCGAAGTCACGAGGAACCGCGGCGCGGTGCTGATCGCGGATGAAATCCAGAGCGGACTGGGCCGCACCGGCCACTGGTTCGCGTACCAGATGTACGACGTGCTTCCCGATGTGGTGACGGTTGCCAAGCCGCTGGCCAACGGACTGCCGCTGGGGGCGATCCTGGTGAGCGAGCCCGTGGCTGCCGCGATTCATCCCGGCATGCACGGCACGACCTTTGGGGGCGGGCCTCTGGCGTGCGCCGTGGCGCTGAAGGTTCTGGAGACGATTGAGAGACAGAATCTGCCGGCGCACAACGCGGAAGTGGGAGGGTATTTCCGGAGCCGCCTGGAAGGACTGAAAGCCCAGCACAAGTTCGTGCGCGAGGTGCGCGGCGCCGGGCTGATGCTGGGGGCGCAGGTGGATACGGCCGGCCGCGCCAAGGCGATTGTCAAGGAAGCGATGGCCCGAGGAGTGATCCTGAACCGGACCAACGACAAGGTTCTGCGATTCCTGCCGCCGTTCATCATTTCACAGCAGGAGATCGATCGCGCGATAGAAGTGCTGGAGGGAGTTTTCGGCCAAGTGGAGAAAGATCATGTTAAGTAAACCGGCATATGCCAAGCCTGGGCTCGGAAAAGCGACACTTAAGAAGGCGCAGGCATCGTTCGGGCTGTCGAAGCCCGACCTGATTTCCATCCAGGACCTTGCCCCGGCGGAGGTGGAAGGGATCCTGGAGTTGACCAGCATGGTGAAGAAACATCCGCGCGAGTTTTCGCGAACACTGGAGGGCAAACAGATCGTGCTGATGTTCGAGAAGCCGTCGCTGCGCACGAGGATCACCTTCGAAGTGGGGATGCGAGGGCTGGGCGGCAACGCCATGTTCGTGGATCAGCGGGATGCGCACATCGACGCGCGGGAATCACTGGCCGACATCGCCCACAACCTGGAACGCTGGGTGGATGGGATCGTGCTGCGGACATTCGAACACAAGACGGTGTTGCAGATGGCCGAGCACGCCTCCGTGCCGGTGATCAACGCGCTGACCGACTGGGAGCACCCCTGCCAGGCGTTGGCTGACTTCTTTACGCTGAAGGAGCACTACGGGGATCTGAGAAAGATCAAGGTGGCATACGTGGGCGACGGCAATAACGTCGCGCACTCCCTGTTGTTGACGGCAGCGGCCACGGGAAGCTGGATTTCGATCGCCTGCCCGGCGGGATACGAGACGGCTCGCGAGGTGGCAGAGGCAGGGTACGAATTGGCGAATGAAACCGGAGCCAAGATCGAGATCATGGAGGATCCGGCGGCGGCGGTGGCAGATGCCGATGCGGTGTACACCGACGTCTGGACCAGCATGGGAGAGGAGTCGGAAGGGGAGCAGCGGAGGGGCGTGTTTCTGCCCTACCAGGTGAATCCCAAGCTGATGAAGCTGGCGAAACCGGGGGCGCTGTTCCTGCACTGCTTGCCCGCGCATCGCGGGGAAGAAGTGGTGGACGCAGTGATCGACTCCGAGCAGTCGGTCGTTTTTGATCAGGCGGAGAACCGCCTGCATGTACAGAAATCCATTCTCATGCTGTTGCTTGGGAATTCCTGGAGTGCGAATGCCTGAAAAAGTAGTGCTGGCTTATTCCGGCGGCCTGGACACCTCGATCATCATTCCCTGGCTGATCGAAAACTACGGCTGCGAAGTGATTGCGATGGTGGGAGACGTGGGCCAGGGCGAGGACATGCGGGCAGTGGCGGAAAAGGCGCTGAAGACCGGGGCCAGCAGGGTCACAGTGGAAGACCTGCGTTCGGATTTCATCTCCGACTACGTGTTCCCGACGTTGCGCGCAGGCGCGGTGTACGAGCACAAGTACCTGCTGGGCACGTCGCTGGCGCGTCCGCCAATCGCCAAGCGGCAGGTGGAAGTGGCTCTGCGCGAGGGCGCGTCGGCGGTGGCCCACGGCTGCACGGGCAAGGGCAACGACCAGGTGCGGTTTGAGCATGCTTATCAGGCGCTGGCGCCGCAGCTGAAGGTGATTGCCCCCTGGCGGGAGTGGACCATCAAGTCGCGCGAGGATGCGATCGACTACGCGGAGAGGCGGAACATCCCGGTCGCCGCGAGCCGGGAAAAGATCCACAGCCGCGATCGGAACCTGTGGCACTTGAGCCATGAGGGCGGGGAACTGGAGGATCCGGCGAACGCGCCGCTGGACAGCACGTGGCAGATGAGCGTGTCTCCGAAGCAGGCTCCGGATCAAGAAGAGCTGGTCACGGTGGAGTTCGAGGCGGGCACGCCGGCGGCGGTCAACGGCATCCGGCTGGATCCCGTGGCACTGGTGGAGAAGCTGAACGAGATTGGTGGGCGCAACGCCATCGGGCGCGTGGACCTAGTGGAGAACCGTTTTGTGGGAATCAAGTCGCGCGGCTGCTACGAGACGCCTGGAGGGACGCTGCTGATGACGGCGCAGCGCGAGCTGGAGGCGCTCTGCCTGGACCGCGACCTGCTGCACTTCAAGCAGCAGATCGCCCTGAAGTACGCGGAGCTGGTGTACTACGGGCTGTGGTTCACGCCGCTGCGGGAGTCGCTGGACGCGTTCGTAGCCAGCACGCAGAAGAACATCACCGGGACGGTGAAGATGTCGCTGTACAAGGGCAACGTGAGCGTGGAGTCGCGGACTTCGCCGTTCTCGCTGTACCGCACCGACATTGCTTCCTTCACCATGGGGGACGGCTATGACCAGAAGGATGCGGAGGGCTTTATCCGCATCCTGGGTCTGCCGGCAAGATCACAAGCCTGGCTGCGGCAGCAGTTGGAGAGCACGGAAAAGCATCCGGAGACTGCGGCCGCGGGAGCGCGGCGATGAAGATGTGGTCGGGACGGTTCCGCGAACCGCTCGACCCGGAGTTTGACCAGTGGCAGCGATCGTTTGCCTTCGATCGGCGGTTGCTGCCGCAGGAGCTGACGGCGAGTGGAGCGTATGCCAAGGCACTGGCGCGAGCGGGAGTGCTGACGGGAGAAGAGCTGGAGCGCATTCAGCGCGGCCTGGAGCAGATCGGGGCGAGATGCAGTGCGGATCCATCGATCCTGGACCATGCGGATGCGGAGGACGTGCACCACTTCGTAGAGCAGGAACTGGCCGAGGTGGTGGGAGAGACGGCGTACAAACTGCACAGCGGGCGCAGCCGGAATGAGCAGATCGCCACGGATTTGCGTCTTTATACGCGGGAGCAGATCGACGGCATACAGTCGCGGCTGGTGGAGTTGATTGAGGCGCTGCTGTCGCGGGCGGAGCAGCTGGGTTCGGCAGCCATGCCGGCGTACACGCATCTGCAGAAGGCGGAACCGGTACTGGCGGCACACTGGCTGCTGGCGTACGTGGAGATGTTTTTTCGCGACATCGCGCGGCTGAAGGACTGCCGTGCGCGAGTCAACGTGCTGCCGCTGGGCTCGGGGGCAGTGGCGGGAAGCGGACTGGAGCTGGATCGGCGATTCATGGCCCGGGAGTTGGGATTTGAAGCGGTGTCGGCCAACAGCATGGACGCCACCAGCGATCGCGACTTTGAGATGGAATATCTCAACGCGCTGGCGATCCTAGCTGTGCACTTGAGCCGGCTGGCGGAGGAGATCACGATATTCTCAAGCGCGGAATTCGGGTTTGTGGGACTGCCGGAGAGCCTCTCGACCGGCAGCAGCGCCATGCCGCAAAAGAAGAATCCGGATGCGACGGAATTGATGCGCGCCAAGGCGGGGAGAGTGATGGGGGCGGCGCTGGCCGCTGCCATGGGAATGAAGGGGCTGCCGCTGGCCTACAACAAGGACATGCAGGAGCTGCAGCTGCCCTTGTTTGAGGCGAGCGAGGCGATCGGCTCAACGCTGGACGTGGCGAAGAAGCTGTTCGCGGCGCTCGTGTTCGATACCGCAAGGATGGAGCAAGCGGCGGCGTCGGGTTTCATGAATGCGATGGAGGCGGCGAATTACCTGGTGCGGAAGGGAGTGCCGTTCCGGCGCGCGCACGAGGCCATGGGTCAAGCGGTACGGCGTTGTCTGGATCTGGGATGCGCATTGGACGGCTTGAAGCTGGAGGAGCTGCGGCAGATCCGGCCGGAGTTCGATGAAGATTTCTTCCGCTGCCTGGATACAGAGAGCGTGCTGGAGAATCACCAATCCGAGGGAGGCACCGCGCCGGCGCGGGTGGAGGAAGCCCTGCATGCCGCGTGGGCCCGGGTGCGGACGATGAAGGAGGGTCAGGTTGTTCACGCGTAAGGCCTTGCTACCGGATGCGGTAGTTATCCATGATCTGATCGCGCAGTACTCAGGGGACGGCACACTGCTGCCGCGGACCCTGGCAGAGATCTGCGAGAACGTGCGCGACTTCACAGTGGTGGAAGACGAGGACGGGCGCATCATCGGCTGCGCCGCTCTGCACCTCTACGGACTGCACCTGGCGGAGGTACGCTCGGTGGCGGTCGATCGCGAGTCGCAAGGGCGCTCGGCGGGGAAGGCGCTGGTAGCCTCCCTGATCGAAGAAGCCAAGTTGCACAGCGTAGGCCGGGTCTTCTGTCTGACTCGCTCCCCCGGATTTTTTGACCGGCTGGGGTTTGCGCCGGTGGACGTGAACACGCTGCCGGAAAAGGTGATGAAGGATTGCGTGGGTTGCCCGCGGCTCAATTGCTGCGATGAAATCGCCATGGTCTATGCAGGGGAGGAGATGCGGGACATACCTCGAGAGACCGCCTACCGGAGTCCTCTCAGAATCCTCTAGAGATGAGCGACGCTCTTGCAAGCCGAATCCAGGTTCCAGCCGGTTTCGAGTTCAGTGCAGTAGCCTGCGGCATCAAGGCCAGCGGCAACCTGGACCTGGCGCTGGCATTGGCTCGAGATGGAGCCACGGCAGCGGCGGTGTTTACCAGGAACCTGGTGGCGGCTGCGCCGATCGCGGTGGGGAGAAAGCACCTGCGGGCCAGTGGGGGTCGGCTGCGGGCGGTGCTGGTGAACTCAGGCAACGCCAATTGCGCCACCGGGCGCCCGGGCCTGGATGCCTGCAATCGGAGTTGTGCCGAGCTGGCCCGGGCAGGCAAGATTCGAAAAACAGAAGTGCTGCCATCCTCGACCGGAGTGATTGGCGTTCCGTTTCCAGTTCACAAAGTCAGTTCGGGCATTCCGCTGCTTCTGCAGTCGATCTCCGGAAGTCCGGAGGCGGTTTCCGGCTTCGTGCGCGCCATCATGACGACCGACACGCGGCCGAAGGTTGCCGGGGCGGCGGTGACGTCGGGCGGGAAGCGGGCGAGAATCTTCGGCTGCGCCAAGGGCGCGGGAATGATTCACCCCAACCTGGCGACCATGCTGGCATATCTGTTTACGGACGTGGAGGCCACGGCGGCGCAATTGAGGGGAGTGCTAGCTTCGCTGGTGGAGCGGACGTTTAACCGCATCAGCATCGACGGCGACACTTCCACCAACGACACGGTGTTGCTGATGGCCAGCGGCAAAAGCGGTCTGAAGCTCAACAGCCAGCCGTCGGTGAACCAGTTCGCGAAGGCCCTGGCGGAGGTGTGCGCCTCGCTCGCCGAGCAGATTGTGAGAGATGGTGAAGGTGTGAAGCACCTGGTGCGCTTGCGGATCGAAGGAGCGCGCAACGAGGGGGAAGCGGATCGGGTGGCGCAGGTGATCGCGACCTCACCGCTGGTGAAGACGGCGTGGGCGGGGGCCGATCCGAATTGGGGGCGCATTCTGGCGGCCGTGGGACGCAGCGGAATCTCTATAGATCCCGGCAGGGTGTCGATTGCTTTCGGCCCGCAGTACGTTTGCAAGCGGGGTGTAGTCGCCGACTTTGACGAAAATGCGATCCACGAGTACCTTTCCCGGCCCGAGGTAGAAATTCGAGTGCATTTGGGCCGCGGCAGGGCGGCGGTGGCGTTCTTGACCTGCGACTTGACGGCGGAGTACGTAAGAATTAATGCAGACTACCGGACATAGATACTGGGTGGTAAATGGCCTGGCATAGGGAATGAGGCGGTTGAAATGGCTCTGCGGTCGCGATACCCTGTATTTCCAATAGCTTCCGAAGTTCATCCGATGCGGCAGGATTGAGGCGGGTGGGCGGCAATCGCCCGCCAGGACAGAGGCTCAGAATGTCTTTAAGTGGTGCAGGAACC
>DATHDM010000260.1:0-9559 GCA_035319065.1 Terriglobales bacterium | reverse complement strand
CGGCGGGCAATAACCAGGCCGGGCGATCCGCAGTCCCCCTCCGTGGTCTCAGTTTTCCTGTTTCCTGGATGAGCGCTGACGGCTGACACTCGCTAGTGCGCCACCGTCCGGTGCGCACCCAGCGTGTCGATGACGTGCTTGAGCCGCTCGCGATTGAGCGGCGTCATCTCGGCAAACTTGATTCCCATCCCCACCAGCGCCTGGCTGTGCACGACGAAGCCGCAGGCGTCGATGCGGATGTCGCCGACGTGCAAGGTGATCTCGACATTGGTGTCGAGGGGGAAGGGTGCGGCGGTATCGACGTAGCAGCCGCCCATGCTGATGTCGGTGACCCTGACCCAGGAAGGGACGTGGCGGCCGAACTCGCGCACCTGGCTTCCGGCTTCGATGGGGAAGCGGATGTCGTTGCGGCGAGGGTTCTCGCCGGTGGGGGAGAACGGAATCGGCGGCGGTGGCGGGGCGCCCGGGCGAATGCTGGCGTGCGCGGCGGCGGGGGAGAGGCCCCAGATGTACTTCCCCGGCTCCACACATCGCAATCCGAGATGTCCATCCTGGGGGCTGCCCGGCCTGCCGACCCAGATAATGCGGAAGCGGGCCTTTTCGTCCTGATAGCGCAGTCCGATGGTTTCGCCAGGAGTCTGCCAGCTGCGGATGCCCACGATGCGGGCGCCGTGCTTGCTGATGTCGCCGGTGTGGACCAGTTGGCTCACCGGCTGGCCGGCGGCATCCAGGCCAAACACACGTACCGGAGACAGACGAACCACGCGGGGTTCGGAACGCAACTCGGGCATGGCAGTTTCCCGGGAGAGTCGCGGGGGACAAAAGAGACGCTCTCCGCAAGCTATTCCACGGCCCCCGGGCTGTCAAGACGGCCAAAAGGACAAGGGGGAGGGGCTCAGGAGCAGCCAGGCGCGGAAGGAATCGAATCCGCAACCCTCGGCTTAGGACGGCGATGCTATTGTGCGGCGATGCACTCCGAACGGATCAATGAGTGTTATTGTTAGAGATGGCGATGTTACGCCAGCTATCCCGAAGTCCGTGCTGATCGGGGGAAATGCAAGGCCAAGAACAGGCAAGGGACTTCATGGCAGCAAGAAAGCGGCGCAAGGGAGTATTCTTGTGCCCCTGCACCGCTCCGATTGGATCAGGTTGTGTGACCTGGCTATTTTCCGAACACTTTCGACGCTGCCTCTGCCGCCGCGCCGTCTTCAATCACCGGATTGACCTCCAGTTCGATAACCTCCGCCCACTCGGCAACGTGCTGAGCCAGGAGTGTCGAGTCGTCTCCCTCCAGCAGATGCCAACCCAAAATCGACCCTGGCACGTGCCAGCGACCCACGGTTTTGAGTCCCTTGGGCGGACTGCCTCCCGTTTTGAGAAACTGCTGAACTGCCGTCTTGTAGAAGCCGGGACGCGTTCTCCATGTAACCATGAACTTCATCGCCCTTCCTCCGTTTTTCCGTTGTCACAACGCAGGCATTCTACGACTGGAATTGCTGATATCCAAAAAGCAAGGTCACTCGCGGTCGGTCCGTGAGCGCATTCACGTTTCTTCTATGACGATGCGGCCCAGCCAATTCATCAAGAACAAGTTCTGATTCCGATTCGGGTAACCCTTAACCACACGCAGTTGCGCAAGCTTGCGCCGTCTGTTCTCGTGGGGTAGGAGAGGATTCTGCCGCGGAGGTCCGATCTGATTTCCAATCCAGCTTCTTTGGCCTCAACGTTTTTGCAGGCTAGTAATTCGTTCTTCAAGGCCGAGCGTCTTCAGCACCCCAGGAGATGCCTCCTCAATAGCGAGCGGCTCGTGGCAGGTGTTGCAGTCTTGCGTGATAGTCATCTTCTGATCGGAGGTGGAGTGCGAGCCGTCATGGCAACGGAAGCACCCCGGGAAATCGGTGTGTCCGAGATTGTTGGGATACGTGCCCCAAGTGACCTTGAGTTCGGGAAACACATTCCGGTTGTAGATTGCAGCAATCTCAGCGCCAGCCTTGGATATTTCGTTGGCGCGCTGCGACGACATGACAGGGTCGCTTTGCCGGTAATAATCGACTAATGTCGCGGGGATTATCTTCGAAGCCTCCTCGTTGCTCGAATACTTCGCCTTAAGGAGTTCGACCGCCTTCTTTTTGATGAAGGGTAGGGTTGGAGAAATGCTTCCCAGCCCCATGGCTCGGTCGACGGCACGCTCCGGAAGCTCAAACGTGTGGGTTGGACGGTTGTGGCAGTCGACACACTGCATCTGATAGCGCCGTAGACTCGCCACAGACTGAGCGGTTGAGCCATCCGCCAGAAAGGTTCGGATCTCGCCGCTACTCTGGTTCCGGTACTCCACCCAGGGAATGGTTTGACGTTTGGCATCCGCAGCTGCGTAATGGATTGCAACTCCGCGGCCGAAGTGTTTCCCGTGAATGCCGCCAAGCTCTCCCCCGCCCGTGAGAATCATCAAGACCGTCTGGGTCTGAGTGTTGGCCGCGTCGTCCTGGAAGTGGAAAATCACCCGTAGTTTTACGGCGTCAAATTTTTGCGGCCAGTGACACTGCTCACAGGTGTCGCTGGCGGGGACAAGACGATTGCTTTCCATGGCTGATTCGATGGGGTAGTGGACGCGATGAAAAACAACGTCCATCAACTGCCGCGTGCCGGCTTTCTTGCTTTCCACCCAGCCAACAGCACCGGGGGAAACGTGGCAATCCACGCACTCCACTCGCGCGTGCGGCGATTTTTCGTGGGCGATAAATTCCGGTTTCATGACGTGGCAGCTCTGTCCGCAGAACTGCGGCGTCTCCATATGCTGAACAGCACGGTAAGTGCCCTGGGTCCCAATCACGATGTTGACCGCGGTGGTCGCCGCGAAGAAAATCGCGAACCTCCGAATGTAGGTTCGCCGGTCAGCGGTCGCCAGGAGCGCTTGCTCGGCGCGCGCAATGCGCCGCCGGCCAAGGAATACCCCGAGGGCGATCAATATCAGGCCTAAGATGAAAATAACCGGGATGAAAATAAAAACCACAATCCCGATGTAGGGATTGCTGGCATGTCCTCGAAGCTGGATTGGTAGAACGAAGAGCCAGGAAAACCCGGCGGTGGTCACCAGTGCCACGCCCAGCATGCTGACCCAGTGACTGGTGAGCAGTACAAGTATGGGCCGTTTCGGATCTTCGCTCATGCAATCCTCACATGATGGCGAACGCCATCGGTCCCCCAGTTCGCAAGCGAGGGATAAGCCGGCAATTGCCAGCTCCATTTTTCTTCGCCTTCCGCGTGGTGATCGTATTTCCCATCGCTTCGTCTTTTAAAGAGGACCACGTCGAAGTGATGACCGTTGTAATGGACGGCCGAATTTCAGCCAGAGCGGCATTGGCCGCCGTTTCGTTCCGATAGTAGTGGAGCGCAACCTTGGCGCCTTTCTCTGCCAGCCGCAGGGCAATACCCCGACCCAATACCCCGAGAGCTTCCTCTTACCAATGCATATTTGCCAGAGACGTGGGCACCTCCCACCAAATCGCGCGAAATCTTAAGTTGATGGGACGGGGCAGTCAAATACCGCTTCAGCAGGCATGGGAGTTCCCGTACATGCCGCCAAAGAAATCGAAGGCGGCAGAAGCTGCACCGAGCGAAAATCGCTCATCGAGAGTGCGGATGGAAGGGTGGCGACAGAGGCGACTCGGCGGAGAGAGAACGTTGTCCAGCAAAAAAACACGAACCCACTTGACTTCGACCGGCCTTTTCATGGAAGGCGATTACCCCAGTTACGGGGATTACCTGGGGTTTGTCTGGCTGATTTCGCTAGTCGA
The DNA here is from genome assembly GCA_035319065.1 of Terriglobales bacterium. GTDB lineage: Bacteria > Acidobacteriota > Terriglobia > Terriglobales > Acidobacteriaceae > DASPRM01. Next base: position 5,765 of record DATHDM010000260.1, on the reverse strand, counting down.
AATCGTCAATCTCCTGTATCCTGAACTTACGTTTGACCTGAAGCGGTTGTGAGCGACTCCGCCAAGGAGTTCCTGCCCTGCAGTGCCCTCCGATTCTTCTCAACGTATTTCAAGCTAACAAAGGATGTGTGTAACAACATGGAACAAGGAACAGTAAAGTGGTTCAACGATGCCAAGGGTTTTGGCTTCATCACCCGCCAGAGTGGAGAGGATGTGTTCGTCCACTTCTCCGCGATTCAATCCGCTGGCTTTCGTAGTCTGCAGGAGGGTCAGGCGGTGCAGTTCAGCGTGACCAAAGGCCCGAAGGGCTTACAAGCGGAAAACGTTCAGATTCTCTGATCCGTTTCCCGAATCGCAAAGGGCGGCCTGCTGGCCGCCCTTACATTTGATGATGACCTCTAATGATGACCTCATGGCTGGTGATGGGCTTTCATCACCTGGTCTTGCCAGTTCTTCGGGAAGATCGAGTGGATAGCAGATCCGTCTGCGCGTTGCTGTTGTAAACACGCGTCATCACCAGTGATCCGAATTACTTGTGTAATAGCTATGTTACGCCAACTGAGAATCTTCTGAGTTAGCTTCCCTGACCGAATGGGTGTGGCGAAGGCCGAAATTGGCCCGCGTTGGCCTCATTCCGACTCCCGCTCCCAAATTGTTGTTTCAGTAAAGGATTCTCCGTCCTTCAGCGTGACCCGATGTGTGGTCTTAGTCGTGTTTTTATCAAGCAGTTCAATATCGCCAACGCGGCGGACCGCTCCCGCCTCCTTCATCGTGAAGCGTAAATGACGAGGAGTCAGCAACTGAATCGCGCAAGAGTATTCGTTGGGCACGCCGATCAGCGTGCAGCCGTTGTCCGTCATGACGGCGTCGGCGTAAATGCCACCCGGCGTGATAATCGCGAACACCCAGCCATGCTCCGTCCAACTTACGTGTCCAGCCTTAGGTGCCGGCCCGGGGCCAAAACTGCTCTTGCCAACATTGAGGTTCCATTCCCCGCGCAGTTGACTGTCCATCTGTTGGCCGAGAAGGGGCACAGCCAAATGAAAGAGCAGTGAAATAACCAAGACTACCCTAGATTTCATAGGCCGGGATTCTACAGTACGCCACCGCACATGGGTTGACGTTACCAGGCGATTGCACAAGTAATCCGGACTTACCGCACTGATGGCTCAGTGCTCCACTCCTGACCCGCCGGCGGAGGTCCAGAAAGTTGTGAGCATCAACTAGAACTCGGACATTTCGCGGACATAAACAAGACATAAACAAAGGCGCTCAGAACATCGAGCGCCTAACTTATTGAAAACCTGGTAGGCCCGGCAGGAATCGAACCTGCAACCCTCGGCTTAGAAGGCCGATGCTCTATCCGTTTGAGCTACGGGCCCGCGATGGTCTGACATAAGCATACAACAGCGTTTACCATGAAGAAGCACTCGGGCGGATACCCCGAAATCAGCGGAGGGAGCGACTTATGCCTGGCAAGCAAGTGGAGCTGACGTGCAAGGACCCCAAGTGCGGTCACTCGTTCCTGGCGCGGATTGAAGAATTCGCGCGCGGCGTGATGCGCATACCGTGTCCCAAGTGCGGCAAGGCTCACGATTACCGCAGCACGGAGTTCGACGCCATGAGCGAGCTCAGCGAGTAGGCGCGCGCGGAGAGATGGGCGGCGAAACCGAAGAGCGGAACGAACCCCTGGTCGAGGACGAAGACTTCTACCTGGAGAATGGGCTGATGGTATTCACCGCAGCCTACCTGCGGAAGCGCGGCTTTTGCTGCCAGTCGGGATGCCGCCACTGCCCTTATGGGTTTCAGGGGGAGCGATGAAGCGCAGGGCGGAGGAAGCACGGTAGAAGGCGCGCTAGCGTCAGCATGGCCGTCCGCAGTTCTGAGTGCCGCGGTCACCCGGCAGGCAGCAATCGCGCCGAGAGCTGCAGGATAGCGTTTCCCACCAGGCGCATGGCGATCGCCCAGAAGCGCTGGGCATCTTCCTGCTCGTCGCCGTAGCCGAAGACATAGAGGGTGAGATAGAAGCCTTCCTCGACGAACACGTCGGTTTTATCTACCTCGAAGTGCGCGCGGCGGACCACAACTTCCAGCGCCGCCGGCAGCTCCGGCGCCCGCGAGAGGAGCTTGGCCAAGCCTTGGGCGAAGCGTTCGTGCTCGGGAAAGGAGGTGCGGGCGGGGGAGGTGACAAAGACGGCATCGACGTAGGAACCGAACTTGCAGTCAGCCCCGAAAATCGCCTCCTCCTCGCTGATCTCCTGCGAGAACCAGGCGTCACACTTGGCGGTCTGCAAGACCGAGTTGTGAGAGTTGAGTGCGGTGAGAAATTCAGCCAGCGCCGGCAGCTTGCGGGCTTCGGGAATTTCGCCCAGCCTTTCGGGAGAGCGGCGAAGATCGATGAAGCGGAGATTCCCGGTCGCCGAAGACCAAGGGACCGCCAGGACCGGGTCATCCGGGCCCAGCTCGACGGAGTAGTCAGCCTGCATAGGGCGCGCAGTGCTCGCCTCAATATACATCCTGCACTCTTCATCACCCTACACCCGCCCGGCTGCGGAAGCCGCATGGCGGTCAGGCGCGGTTGATCTTCTGCAGGAAGGTCACCATCAGCCGCTCGGCCCAGCGGCCGTCGTAGCCATCGGGCGAGGCGAGAAAGCCACAGTGCCCGCCGTGGCGGGTCTCGATCAAGGTTATTCTCGGGTTGGCTTCGATGCGGGCGCGGGTGTCCGCGGTCAGCACGATGAAGGGATCGTCCTGCGCGTAAATCACCAGCGCGGGCAACGCGATTCGCTCGACCAGGCGCGAGGCGCTGGCGCGCGCATAGTAATCGGCGGCGCCGGTGAATCCACCGTGGGGCGCGGTGATACGGTCGTCAAACTCGCGCAGGCTGCCGATGCTCAGAAGCGGATAAGAGCGGTAGAGGCTGGGAAAGAGCCGGGCCTTGCGCGCCAGGCGTTCATGCAGGCCCAGCAGAAACGCCCACTCATAAGGACGATTCGCGGGAAGGTGCAGCGCATCCGCCGAGGCGGCCAGATCCATGGCAGGAGAGATGGCGCAGACCGCCTCCACCTGGGGCGGAGCTTCCCTGCCCCATTCTCCGGCGCACTTCATCACCAGGTTGCCTCCCATGGAGAACCCGGCGACGGCAACCCGCGACAGTTTCTCGTCGGCGATCAGGTTGTGGACGACAGCGGCAACATCGGAGGACATGCTGGAGTTGTAGAGCGTCGGGGTCAGGTTCTCGGTGCCGCCGCAATTGCGCATGTTCATGCGCACCACGTTCATCCCGGCCGCCCAGGCCTTGTTGGCCGTTCCGATCATGTATTGCGAGGAACTGGAGCCCTCCAGGCCATGAACGGTCACCAGGGTGAGGGCGCGGCTGCGCTCGGACTGCCAGTGGCAGTGGCAAAGGACGCGGGTGTCCTCCGCAACGGCGACGAGGCGCGCTTCCGGCGCGGGCAGAATGTGGCGACGCGGGAGCAGGGCCCCGCCCAGTGTCTGCAGGTGTCCATTGCGCAACCAAGCGCGCGGGACGAAGCCGTGCTCGAAGGGTACGCGGCTGGGGACCGCGGACTCTGGGGGCGACTTGCGAGCAGTTTCAGGAACCATCTAAGATCAGTGTAGCGAATCACGCTCCGCGATTCGACGAGACAGAGAGGTTGGAACCGGGATGCCGATCTTTGAATACATCTGCAGGGACTGCAACAAGCCCTTTGAATCGCTGATCTACGGGTCGAAGAAAGCGGAGTGCCCTCACTGCCACAGCACCCGCCTCGATCAACAATTTTCCACCTACGCCACTCCTGCGTCCTCGAAGAGCTCGGCTTCGGCTCCCGCCGAGGCGGGTTGCGGGATGGGCAGCTGCGGCTGCAATCCCGACTTCTGCGAGAACTAGGCGGCAGACTGCGAGCACCAGCCGGCCCACCTGCGTGAATTCATTCAGTGGATGAACAGCGTGTCGCCACCGCTTCTGGGCGAAGTGGCGGCGGGCAGCGCGCGCGGGCGCTCGGGCAGGGCGTGCACCAGGCGTTGCGTGTAGGGATGGACCGGATGATGCAGGATCTGGCTGGTGGAGCCGCACTCCACGATCTGGCCATCGTGCAGAATGGCCGCGCGATCGCACCAACTGGCGAGCGACAACAGATCCCGGGACAAGTAAAGGATGCTGACCCCGTGATCGCGATTGAGCCTGGCCAGCAGCGCAAAAATCTCAGCCTGGCTGATGTTGTCCAGGGCGCCGCCCAGATCGTCAACGATCAACAGGCTGGGATGGTGAAGCACAGCCATGGCAATCAGCACGCGGACAGCCTGTTCGGGGGATAGTTGCGCCGGACGCCGACGGAGGATCTCGCGGTCCACCAGGCCGGCAGCGGCAAAGGCTTGCATGATGCGGTCGTGCGCCTCGACGTAGCTGGAGGCTGCGTGGGCGTTCCAGGCAGCCAGCATCTGCCGGCCGATGGTCAGCCCCGGATTAAGCGCGGCGGTGGCGTTCTGCGGAACCAGCGCGATCTCGCGCCCGCGAATCTGTCGCAGCTTGCGCTCATCCACCTTCAGGAGATCACCCCCCTGGAACAGGGCCGTGCCCTCGGCCATGCCGCCGGTCTGCGCCACCAGCCCCATCAGGGTAAGGGCCAGGGTGCTCTTGCCGGACCCGCTTCGTCCGGCCACGCCCAGAATTTCGCCCGCGCGCACCTGCAGGAAGAGATTGCTGAGCACGGGCGTCCGGCCGCGATAGCTTACCGATAGCGCCAGCGAAACGAGGGAGTCGTAGGAGGTCATGACGCGGGCTCTGCCTCCCGGGAGAGCAGGAGTTGGAAGCTGACGATCAGCGCCACCATGGCCAGAACCAGAACCGCACTCCACCAGCCGGTGACGCCGGCGAAGAAGTCAGCGAAATTCTGCGGCTCTGGCGGCGCCGCCGCCGGCTCACCCAGGTTCATGCCCAGCAGCACCATGCCGGCCTCGCACAGGATGAATACGAACAGCGAAATCCAGAATTGCGCCAGCAGAATTGGCCGCAGGTAGGGCCAAACATGCAGCATGAAAAGCGAAAGGCCATGCTGACCGCCGGCTCGCGCCTGCAACACGAAGGCCGAACCTCTGATGCGGCGCGCCGCATTCAGCACCACCGGAGTGGAAGCCAGAAAACCGACCTGAACGAGCAGAATGAGGGTGAAGGCAACCGAGCGGAAGCTATCCGGCGCCAGCGGCGGGATGGCGTAACCGGTCAGCAGCAACAGAATCCAGGGGAGGGCGAGCAGGACAGCGGTAAGGGCTCGCGCCGCCTGTTTCCAGCGTCCCGCAACATAGCCGGCCAGCATGCCGATGAGCCCCGATGCCAGGGTGGAGGCAATCGCGGCGAAGGGCGCGAGCCAGAGCCCCAGCCGCATCTGATCGTAGCTGCGGGAGCGGCCGTACTGCGGTCCGACCACGCCCAGCCGGCGCGGAGTCGGCGGGACCAGGTGGGCCGCCTGGAAGCTGCTTTGGCCAGGGGGCGGTGTCGCCCCGCCGGAGGCCGCCGCCGCAGCCAGCAGCGCCAGCAAGAGCAGAACGACTTGTGCGATTCGCTTCATCCCATCCTGTAGCTGATCGCTGTCCACACTGCCGGCGGCGAGGGCTGGTCAGCCCTGGCGGCCGGAAAGACTACCCGCTCCCACTTCCACCTGGCTTGCGGCGCGCTGGTGATGAACTTGCTTCATGATGTACATGCGGCGATCGGCTTCCGCCATCAACTGATCGGCGTCGCTGCCATCGTCGCCGTAGTAAGC
>DATHDM010000259.1:0-4185 GCA_035319065.1 Terriglobales bacterium | reverse complement strand
TGGGAGACCTGCTGCCCAATCTCTCCGCCCACACTTCGGAAACAGTGCAGCAAATCAACCTGGCGACCCTCGGCTTGCCGGCCAACTCCGGCTTTCCTGCCATCGTGGGACCGTTCAGCGTCTTTGACGTGCGTGCTGCGGCCGGCGGCCCGATCTTCGATCTGCATGCCATTAATAAGGTCCGCGCCGGAACCGCGGGCCAACGCGCCAGCCAGTACGACTACAGCAATTCCCGTGAGCTAACGGTGGTGGCGGTGGGTATAGCCTACGTGCAGGCATTGGCCTCGGGAGCGCGCGTGGATGCCGTAGAAGCCCAGCTCCGGACGGCAGAAACTCTTTTCCAGTTGGCCTCCGACCAGAAGGCCGCGGGCGTGGCGCCCGCCATCGACGTCCTGCGCTCCCAGGTTGAGATGCAGTCGCAACAACAACGGCTGGTCGCCGCCCGCAACGACTTTGACAAGCAGAAGCTGCAGCTGGCGCGCGTGATCGGATTACCCACCGGGCAGCAATTCGCCCTGAGTGAGAAGATCCCCCATGAGCCCCTGCCGCCGATCACCCTGGAGGATGCCATCACGCGGGCGCTCAACGACCGCCCGGACTACGCTGCCGCCAAGGCGCGGCTGCGCGCCGCCCAGCTTACCCGCGACGCGGCCACGGGCGAGCGGATTCCCAGCCTCCGCTTCGACGCCGATTACGGCGATATCGGCAAATCGCCGGGGACCTCCCATGGCACCTTCTCTACCGCGGCGTCGCTCATGGTGCCGATTTTCGCCGGGGGGCGGATCAAAGGCGATATCGTGGAGGCTGACTCAGCCCTGCGCCAACGCGAGGCGCAGGCAGCGGATCTTCGCGGGCGAATCGAGTACGAAGTGCGAACCGCATTTCTCGATTTGCAGGCCACCGCGGAGCAGCTGAAAGTGGCACAGAGCACCCTGGGGTTGTCCCAGGAAACGCTCACCCAGGCTCAGGATCGTTTTCGCGCCGGTGTAACCAACAATATCGAGGTCGTTCAGGCGCAGGAAGCGGTCGCCACCAGCAACGAAAGCCTGATCAGCAGCGAACTGGAATTCAATCTGGCCAAGCTGGCGCTGGTGCGATCCCTGGGGGTTGCCGAACGCGCAACCAAGGAATTTCTTGGAGGGAGACCGTAGTGGCAGACACGCAAGATGACTCCAAGCAGGCAACTGGGACGGTGGAAGTAGAGCCGTTGCGGGAGCCCTTTCCGGAGGAAGTCGAAGAGCCGTCCAAGTCCGCGAAGGGTTTCTTTCGCCGCCATCCCTTCGCAAGGTGGATTTTGCTGTTTGCCCTTCTGCTGCTGGCCGCCCTGGGAGCTTATCTCTGGCATTACTTCTCCATTCACGAAACCACCGACGATGCCCAGATCGATGGCCACATCGGGCCGATCAGCGCGCGGATCAGCGGTACCGTCACCAACGTTTACGTGGACGACAACTACTTCGTGAAAGAGGGCCAACTGCTGGTCAAGCTGGATCCGAGAGACTACGAGGTGGCGCTGCAGCATGTGCAGGGCGATCTGGCCGACGCGCAGGCCAGCGCGCGAGCCGCCGAAATCGGCGTCCCCATCAACACCACCACCACCTCCAACCAGGTGCGCACTTCGCAGGCGGATGTGAACGCCGCAAACAAGGAGGTCGATTCCGCCAAGGCCCGCGTTCGCGAGGCGGAGGCCAACTACACCAAGGCGGCCCAGGACCTGAAGCGCTTCCAGATTCTGGTGGCCAAAGACGAAATCTCGCAGCAGCAGTACGATACCGCCCTGGCCACCGAGCAGGCCGCGCGCGCCACGCTGGATGCCGCTCGCGCCGCCGTGGCCACTGCTGAAAGCCGCGTGGCCCAGGCCGAGGCCGGACTCAGAACTGCGCTCACTGCTCCCCAGCAGGTGGCGGCTACCCGCGCCCGCGCCAGCGCGGCGCAGGCCGCCGTGAAAACCCGGGAAGCTGCCGTGGCTCAGGCGCAGTTGAACCTGCAATACACCGAGATCCGAGCGCCCTTCACCGGCATTGTCAGCAAGCGCAACGTGGAGCCGGGGCAGGTGATCCAGCCGGGGCAGCCGCTGTTCTCCATCGTCAACATTGCCGATCTCTGGACCACCGCCAACTTCAAGGAAACCCAACTGAAGCACATGCGCGTCGGCCAGGCGGCCAAGATCCACGTCGATGCCTTTGGCCGCGATTACTACGGCCACATCGACAGCATGGGCGGCGCTACCGGCGCTCGTTTCAGCCTGCTTCCCCCTGAGAATGCCACCGGCAACTACGTCAAGGTGGTGCAGCGCGTCCCGGTAAAGATCGTCTTCGACAAAGGGGAGGATCCCGGCCGCCAACTGCGGCCCGGCATGTCGGTGGACGCCACCGTGATCACCAAGTAAATGATGTGACCGCGATTACAGAAGCCGGCGAGCGAATCCTCTATCGTCGGTAGGGAATGGTCACTTCACCCTTAGAGGCTCGGCCGGCTGTCCGCTACGTCAATCCCTGGATCATAGCGGTGTCGGTGATGCTCGGAACCTTCATGGAGGTTCTCGACACCACCGTCGTCAACGTGTCTCTGCCTCACATCGCCGGCAGCCTGTCTGCCAGCGTGGACGAAGCCACCTGGGTGCTGACCTCCTACCTGGTTTCCAACGCCATCGTTCTGCCGATGACCGGCTGGCTGGCCAACCGCTTCGGCCGTAAACGCGTTCTCATGGTTTCGATCGGGGGCTTTACTGCCGCCTCCGTCTTGTGCGGCCTGGCTCCCAATCTGCCCGCCCTGATCGTCTTCCGCGTGATTCAAGGCGCGACCGGCGGCGGCCTGCAACCCCTCTCGCAGGCCATCATGCTGGAAGCGTTTCCCCCCGAGCAGCGCGGCAAGGCCATGGCGTTCTGGGGATTGGGTATCGTAGTGGCGCCCATGCTGGGCCCGGTGATGGGCGGATGGATCACCGAGAATTACAGCTGGCGCTGGGTCTTCTACATCAATCTGCCGGTGGGTATCCTGGCGCTGATCCTGTCCACCCTGTTCATCTTCGATCCCCACTACATCTCGCGCCGCGGAGAGCGCGTGGACTACTGGGGCATCGGGCTGCTCGCCATCGGCATGGCGTCGCTGCAGATCATGCTCGACAAGGGCCAGGAAGAGGATTGGCTGAGTTCGCACTTCATTCGTTACCTGCTGCTGGCGACCGTCATCGGTCTCACCTGGTTCGTCATCAACGAACTTTGGGAGCGCGCTCCGGTGGTCAACCTCAGCGTGTTTCGTAATCGAAGTTATTCCACCGGTGTCTTTCTCATGACGGTTCTCGGCTTCGTTCTCTATGGCAGTACCGTTCTGCTGCCGATCTTCCTGCAGACTCTGCTGGGCTACTCCGCGCTGGACGCCGGCTGGGCGATGTTGCCTCGGGGCCTGGGCTCGTTCCTGGCCATGCCTTTGGTGGGCATCCTGATGTCGAAGATAGAGCCGCGCAAGCTTCTGGCAGCTGGACTGGCGGTCGCCTCATTTTCCCTGTGGCGGCTCTCGCAAATCAATCTCAACGCCGGCTATTGGGACATCTTCTGGCCGCAGTTCATTCAGGGCACGTCCATGGGATTCCTGTTCGTGCCCCTGACCACCATTACCCACGACTCCATCCCCAAGGAGCAGATGGGGAACGCCACCTCCATCTTCAACCTGATGCGCAATATCGGGGCCAGCGTGGGGATTGCCTCGGTCACCACCCTGGTTGCCCGCCACGGGCAAACCAACACCAACATCCTCGGCGCCCACGCCAATCCCTACAACCTCGCGACCATGCAGATGCTGGGGGGCGCTCGCCGGATGTTCATGTCGAAGGGCATGGACTACGCCACCGCCACCCGCCAGGCCTATGCCACCTTGTTCGGCATGGTGCAGCAGCATGCCGCCATGCTCTCTTTTATTCACGCCTTCCGCTTTCTTGCGCTGTTATTCCTGTCGGTGATGCCCCTTATCCTGCTGATGCGAACCCCGCGCCACAGGCCCGAGCACGCAGGGACTGCCCGCTGAGCCATGCGGGTGCGCGGACACTCCTGACTTCCCCTGCTTTGCTAGAATCGTCGCGGGCGAATGCGTGCAATTGATCCTTAGAGCCACAGCGCTGTTCACGCCGCTGGAAGTGGTGCGGCATCCCATCGTTTTCATCGAAGACGGGAAGATTCTGGCCGTGCA
>DATHDM010000258.1:0-4459 GCA_035319065.1 Terriglobales bacterium | reverse complement strand
GAAACTTCGCGCACCATCAAGCGATATCTGGCTGGTCGCCGCGTTGCGGACTTCCAGGGCCCAGCGGGCTCTGCGCTCTCGGCTGTGGGCGCGGGCCACCAGTCAGCGATCGCTGCGCCCGGGGAGGGCATTGTTGCTCGACAGCGTGAAGCGAAAGCTCTCGTGGAACTGCGCATTCCCTTCGAACTCGACCGTCAGATGATTGACGACGTCGAACGCGGCGCCAACGATTCCGACTGGCAGCCGGCAAAAGACGCCGCGCGCAAGCTCGCCTTCGCCGAAGACCGTGCCATTTTCGAAGGTTATGCCGCCGCCGGAATCGTCGGGGTCCGCCAGGGCACCAGCAATCCCCAACAACCACTTCCCGCCGACGTACGCAAGTATCCCGAAGCCTTCGCCCAGGCCTTAAGCCAGTTGCGCCTGGTCGGAGTCAACGGTCCCTATTCCATTCTGCTCAGCGCGGACGCCTATACCGAACTCGCCGAAACCAGTGATTACGGCTATCCGGTGCTCGAACACGTCAAGCGGCTGGTGGAAGGTGAAATCATCTGGGCGCCCGCTATCGATGGCGCATTCGTCGTTTCGACCCGTGGAGGCGACCTCGCTCTTCATGTCGGCCAGGACGCCTCCATCGGTTACTTGAGTAACACCGACACGCACGTTCGCCTTTATTTGCAGGAGACGTTTACCTTCCTGTATCTCACTTCGGAGTCTGCCGTAGCCCTCACCTCGCCCGCCAAGTGAGGCACGGTTTTCATAGCAGATCCCGATAATGCTCCAGAGCCACACGGACTAATTGGCTGCGGGTGCGCACCTCGGTCTTTCCGAATAGTTGCTGCAGCGTGTTCTTGACTGCGCTCTCCGAAACATTGAGCTTCGCCGCGATCTCTTTATTGGCCAGTCCCTGGCAAACCAGTCGGAGCACTTCCGTTTCCCGGGGATTCAAGGGCCTGCGCGCCTGCCGGTCTGGGAATGTGGTGTGAGAGCCGTTATACGCGGATGCGTCCTCGCTGACATCGGCGATAATGGCGGCGAGCTTCGGGTCCATACCTTTCTTATAGGTGGAGAACCAAACGTTTGCCAGAAATGACTCTCCATTCCCGCGCAGTCCACGGCATTGCATCGTCGTGCGAAACTGCGGCCCCTCCTCAACCCGCAGAGCACGGTGCAGTTCAGGCAGGAAGGCTGCGATGGGGCGCCCGATGACTTGGTCATCCGGAGGGGCCAGCAGTTGTGTCGCAGCGTGATTTGCCAGTTCGATGAAACCATTCTGGTCGATGGTGACAATGGCAGCCGGGCTGGTTTCCACTAGGATTCGCACCTGCTCCTGCGCAGCCAGTCCCAGTTGGCGATTCCTCAAGACCTCGGAGAGGAACAGGCCACAGCCACATAAGGCAAGCGCGAATACCACAAGGCGAATAGGAGAATCCGCCGGATCGAGTTGGCTGAAGTGCTCGGTCAGGTAGGCGCAAACGATAGCCGCCGCCGCGATGGCCCACCGCGGCAAGAACCCTGCAGCCAGCATGATAGGGAACAGGTAGAGGAATCCCAAGGAAAGGTAGGGTTTTGTAAGCCAATCAAAACCCGCGATCGCTACCAGCAGGACTCCACTCAGGACAAGAATCCTGGTTCGGTTCTTGCGGTCCCAAACCCATTCCAGGCGCAGCATCGAGGTAGGCCAGATACACCACTAACTAGTGGTGCTAACGGCATCAGGTTTATCACACAATCGACAGTCGCGACAGGCTTGTAGTCGAACGATCGCAGGGCAGGCGGCGCAATCACCTCTTACGCAAGGTATCTCCGTAAAGATTCGTAAAGCAGCCATGCTGCCCGCAACTTCTAGCGCATATTTTGGTTTACACCTTCGACATCCAGACAGGGGGTTCTCTCCGGGAGGGTCTATGTTCAAGCAGTGCCTAGCTGTGGTGGTTTTGACCGGTGTGGCGTGTGTTGCTCCGTGCGCTCTCGCACAGAACTCCGGGGCGAGTGATTCCCCGGTCTCCGCGGCGGCCCAGGGCGAGAATGCTCCGGGGCGCCGTTTCGATCCGCAGGAACGCAGCCGGATGCTGGCCAAGAAACTGAATCTTAGTTCTGACCAGCAATCTAAGGTGCAGGACATCCTGCAATCCGCTCAGTCCGACATGGAGAAGGTGCACTCCGACTCCTCGCTGGCCCAGGCCGATCGTCGCGCCCGGATGATAATTCACCAGTCCACCAATAACCAGATCCGCGCTTTGCTGAATTCTGACCAAGAAAAGAAGTGGGACACGATCCAGGCCCGGCGCGAAGGTCGCATGAAGCGGTCGAGCGGAAGACAACCGCCCGTCCCGTCGGCTCCAGATCAGAAATAGGGTTCGCACAAATCGGTGCGGGTCGCCTCTTAGATTTTCTGCTCGCTTCGCACGGACTCGACCGCAGAGGCACTCGCGAACGGTGGGTTATCAGTCGCTTCCGATCTGCAAAGCTAAAGAGGCTGTCAGCAGGTTCGCGGCAGCCTCTTGCTGTGATTTTCGTTGGATTTTTTGGCGGATTGGCCGAACGGGCACGCTCAACAGGAGATGGAAAGCGCCGCACCCCGTTCTTCTTCGAGATCCTTCCATGTACTTCCGGTCATCTTGACGGGCTTAAGCCTTCGCCGTACAGTTCCTCGCAATCTCATCGCTCGCTGTTTGTCTGTGGCGGACGCCACAATTGGGACGACTCCCGCGCTAAGCCTCCCATTCAGCCACGTTTCGAAACCGACGCGGACGTGTGTCTCCGCTCGTTGAAGGAGGGCCCAAGTGAACCGGAAAGCAAGTTTCACGTTGGTTGTAGGTTTTGGTCTGGTCAGTATGCTCGGCTTACGGGCAGCGTACGCACAGCAGGATCCCGGTCCTCGTGCCGGCGCGGCTGCGGCGGGCGGAAACTACCCTACCCTGAATACCAGTGAGCAGGCCATGTTCACCAAGGCGATGCAAACCTTCATGGAGGTCGACTCCGTCAAGGGCACCCTCCAGGGAGAAGGGGGCACCGGCCTGGGTCCCACCTTCAACGGCAACAGCTGCGCTCAGTGCCATGCGCAACCTGCCATGGGGGGCACCAGCCCGGGACTGAAGAGTCCGCAGAATCCCGTTCCCAATCCACAAGTCGCGCTGGCGACGCTCGACGGTGCGACCAATCAGGTCCCCTCGTTCATCACCGCCGACGGGCCCGTGCGCGAAGCCCGCTTCGTTTTCACGGTCACGCAGCGGGGCGCTGTGCCCGACGGCGGAGTTCACGGCCTGTTTACGATCACGGGGCGCACCGATGCCGCCGGGTGCACGCTGGCCCAGCCCGATTTTGCGAAAGAGCTATCGCGCCACAATGTGGTCTTCCGTATCCCCACGCCGGTGTTCGGTTTGGGGTTGGTTGAATCTACACCCGATTCCGTGCTTCGCGACAACCTGGCAGCCACCGCGAGCCGCCGCGCCTCGCTGGGAGTGCGTGGAAGCTTCAACACCAGCGGCAACGACGGCACCATCACGCGTTTTGGATGGAAGGCTCAGAACAAGTCTCTGCTGGTGTTCTCGGGTGAGGCGTACAACGTAGAGCAGGGCGTGTCGAACGATTTGTTCCCGAGCGAGCGCTCCGCGGTGGCGGGCTGTGCTTTCAATCCCTCGCCAGAGGATTCCAGCACCAATGGAGAGGAAGGTTCGGATGCTGAAGCCTTTGCCACCTTCGCTCGACTGTCCGCGCCGCCTACGCCGGCTGCCTCCACGCCATCCACGCAGAATGGCGCGCAACTGTTCGATAAGGTCGGCTGCACGTTGTGCCATTCCCCGTCACTCACCACCGGGCAATCGCGGTATACCGGGATGTCGAATGTCGCGTACCATCCTTACTCTGACTTTGCGCTGCATCATATGGGATGGGGCTTGGCCGATCGGGTCACACAGGGAGCCGCCGGAGGTGACCAGTTCCGGACGGCGCCGTTGTGGGGAATTGGGCAGCGTCTATACTTCCTGCATGATGGACGAACGTCTGATTTGCTGCAGGCGATCAAGGCGCATGGCGGAAGAGAATCGGAGGCCAACGGCGTTGTCCAGCAGTTCAATGCCCTGACGCCCGCACAGGTACAGGACATTCTGAACTTCCTGCGCTCGTTGTAAGGCGATCTCACCCCGACCAGGAGAGATCCGGAGCAGCCGCTCCGGACCTCAAGCCTGCACGGTTTGTTCGGTGACGGCGGGCAAATTGGCGGCTTGCCAGGCATCGAAGCCGCCCAGGACGTTCCGCACATTGGTGAAGCCGGCGCGCTGCAGCAGGCTGCAGGCAATTGCGCTGCGGTAGCCGCTCTTGCAGTGCACGGCGATGGGCGCATTCCGGTTTACTGACAGGCTTGAATCCCGGAAGTCGTCGAGCGGCAGCCAGTCGGCTCCCTCGATGTGCCCGGCCTTCCACTCGCCTTCCCGGCGGACATCGAGCAAATGTAGTTTTC
>DATHDM010000257.1:0-10538 GCA_035319065.1 Terriglobales bacterium | reverse complement strand
TCTGTATGCCCAGCGCGCGCACGCGGATGGCTTCGGTCACGTGGATCGAGCCATCCTCTATCAGCGTGATTTCGCTGTCGTACGAGAGTATGCGTTCTCCTCCTGGAACCATCTGCGCTCGAACTGGCCGAGCGCAAAGGTAGAAGAGCACGACGCAAAGACAAAGATAGAGAGCACGTTTCATGCGAGCAGTCCCGCAAACCACCATGCCACACGCCGGGCGGCCCACTAGAGTCTCCCCCAACTCTGAGCTGATAACAAAAGGGAATCGGTCCGAGGCAGTTACAGGAGTGCGCGTACTACGAGTAACCTCGGCGCTTGCCTTCGAGGGGCTGGATTCTGGACTCTGGAAGGCCCGCCCCCTATCCCCGTGAGTCGGACTTCCATGCGATCCGGAGACTCCAGTGGCTCCCGCGAAGGAAAAGAACAACCCCGCCCTGGCCGCTCCCAAAGCTGGAGCCGCAAAGACGGGGTCAACCCGCGATTATGAATGGAAAGAAAGAATGAACTGCCACCGCGGAGGCGGGTTCCGATCACGCAGCGCGGACGTCGAATGCCTCCAGCGCCGCCTCCTCGTCCTCGTGCACGTCCAGAACCTGGTCCAGGTTGGTCAGGGTGAACACTTCACGCAGCCTCGGCCCCAGGTTGCACACCTTGAACGCCAGGCCGCGGTTCTGCGCCCGCTTGCTGCACGCCACCAGCGTACCCAGCCCTCCGCCATCCGCTGCCGTTACCTCTCCCAGGTTCAGAACTACCGATAACCTCCGATCCAGCAGTTCCCTGACATGCTCGGAGAGAGCCTTCGCCTCGTCGCGGTAGACCAACTTCCCCTCCAGGTTCACCACCGCAATCTCTCCGAGAACTCGCGTCTCCAGCTTGAGACCCACGAACTTCCTCCTTGAGTTGTGCCGGTTATTCCCGCGTGCGGCGTACCGCACGTTACTGAACACTTCCTGCAGCTTACTGAGTTTTGATCGCCGCATGATTGAGCCACCGTAAATGATTTGTGAAATCTTTCCCCTGGTGCCATCCTCGACAACGCCTCGATTACGCTCGCACATTCATTTCATTAGACGACTCTCGCTTGCCATTGTTATCAATTTGTTTCGCCCGAATTCACCGAACATTCACACAAATGCAACTGTCGCTTAACACGTAACGCGCACATTAGACACTCGACATGTACCTCCTAACCCAGATGGCTGGACAGTCCGGCAGCTCCGGCTGGACTGTCCGTTTTTTCTGACTTCACCCCTCAGCCATCGGCACTCAGCCCAGACAACAGGTTGACCCTCAGTATGCGGCCTTCATCCGCACCCGAATCCTCTGACTTGCGCATTTTGCGGGCGACGGATAGCTTGGCTGCCTGGCGTGTGGGGTCACGCTCAGTCGGGCGGAGCGCCTATGCTCTCGTTGCAGAAAACTCGGAGCCGCGACGCGCGCCCCGCCAGGCTCTTGCCTGCGGACTTCTACGCGCGCGATCCTCGCGCCGTCTCCCGCGACCTTCTGGGCAAGATTCTGATTCGCCGCCGCGCCAGAAAGACGCTTTCCGGGCGCATCGTCGAGGTCGAAGCCTATCTCGGCGAGAACGATGCGGCGGCCCACGCCGCTGCCGGCCTCACCCCGCGCAACTATGTCCTGTTTGGTCCGCCCGGCCGCGCTTACGTGTACTTCATCTACGGCAACTACTTTTGTCTGAATGTCTCCTGCGAGCCCGATGGCATTGCCGGCGGCGTTCTGTTTCGCGCTCTTGAGCCGCTCGCCGGCATCGAGCAGATGGCGCAGGAGAGGGGAGTTGCTCTCAAGCCCAGCCACCTCGCCGGCCTGCGCTTGCTCACCTCCGGCCCCGGCCGGCTTGCCCAAGCGTTTGGCGTCACTCGCGAGCGCGACAACGACAAAGACCTGACGTCATCCTCATCCGACCTGCAGATTGTCGACGACGGCTATCGCCCCGCTCGTGTCAGCGTGGGCCCGCGCATCGGAATCACCAAAGCTGCGGCTGATCCCCTCAGGTTCATCATCGCCGGCAACCCCTTCCTCTCCGGAAGAAAATAGCCGCCTGACTTCTGATTTCCGACTTCTCACTTCTCACTTTCTAGCAGCACGTTGTCGATCAACCGCGTGCTCCCCACCCATGCCGCCACCGCCACCAGCGTCGTGCGGCAGACCTCTTCCACGGCATCGAGCGTGTCCGGATCGACGACCGCGAAGTAGTCCAGGCGCGCCGCCGGCTCCTCTGCCATGGTTCGCTTGCCGCATTCGATCAGCTTCGCCGTCCGGTGCTCTCCGCCTTCAAACAGAGCGCGCACCTGGCAAAGCGAGCGGTACAGAACCATCGCGCTCAGCCGCTGCCGCGCGTCCAGGTATTGATTCCGTGAACTCAGCGCCAGCCCATCCACCTCGCGAATGATGGGGCAGCCCACGACCTCCATTCCCATGTTCAGATCGCGAACCATTCGGCGAATGATCGCCAGCTGCGCCGCATCCTTTTGCCCGAAGAAAGCAACGTCCGGTTCCACCACGTGAAACAGCTTGGCGACGACCGTGGCAACTCCGCGGAAGTGCCCGGGGCGCGACTGCCCATCCAGCTTTTCGCTCAGCCCTGCGACCTCGACAAATGTCGTTGCTCCGGGCGGATACATCTGATCGGCGGAGGGCGCGAACAGGTAATCGACCTGCTCAGCCTCCAGCATGCCGCGGTCGCGCTCGAGGGTTCGCGGGTACTTCGCATAGTCCTCGTTGGGCCCAAACTGCAGCGGATTCACGAACAGAGATACAGCCACCACGTCGCATTGCGCCCGCGCCGCTCGCACCAGCGAGAGGTGACCATCGTGCAGCGCACCCATGGTGGGAACCAGCCCCAGACGCTTTCCGCGGCGTCTCACCTCGCGGCACACGGAATGCATTTCATCTGGCGTTTGGACGGTGCGCATGGAGACAGGAGTCAGCAAGGGTACCTGGCAATCTGGCAGTCAGCGAAAACGCGACCCAACCCACCCTGGACCGATGGAAGGGAAGATGGGGAGCCGGGTATTTCTTCAACGCCGCGGACAAACGCGCCTGCGCCAACGGAGCCTAGCGCCGCATCGCGTGCTTGCGCTCGTTGATCGTCTCCAGCACCGCCTGCGTCTCCTTGGGCAGATGATACGACTCCTGCTCCGCCGGATACTGACGCGAGAGCACGTCCGCCTTATACGCCTGCACCGCCTCCGAGATCACCCCGCGGACATCGGCGTAACGGCGCACGAACTTCGCCGGCGGCATGAAGGTCAGGCCGATCAGGTCATGGATCACCAGCACCTGCCCGTCGCAGTCCGGGCCGGCGCCAATTCCGATGGTCGGGGCAGAGACCTCGGCGCTGATCATGGCCGCGACCTCGCGCGGTATGCCTTCCAGCACAATGCTGAAGGCCCCGGCGCGATCCAGCGCCACCGCGTCGCGCATCAGCTGCTCGACTGCGGCCAGCGTCTTGCCCTGCACCTTGTATCCCCCCATGACGTTCACCGACTGTGGCGTCAGCCCTATGTGCGCCATCACCGGGATCTCGGCGTCGAGCAGCCGCCCCACCAGTTCCGCCCGCTTGCCTCCACCCTCCAGCTTCACCGCCTCCGCGCCGCCCTCCTTCACGAAGCGAGTCGCGTTGTGCACGGCTTCTTCGAAGCTGGCGTGATACGCCCCGTACGGCATGTCGGCCACCAGTAGCGCTCGCTTCACCGCGCGCCGGGCCGCGCGGGTGTGGTGCACCATCTCGTCCATCGTCACTGGGAGCGTGCTGTCATAGCCGAGCACCACCTGCGCCAGTGAGTCGCCGACCAGGACGATATCGATGCCGGCCTCATCCACCAGCCGCGCCGTCGCGTAGTCATACGCCGTGAGGCAGGTAATAGGCTCCCGCTGCTGCTTTTTATCGTGAAGGGTGAGGGGAGTAACTTTCAGACGGCTTTCGCCGATCGATGTGACGCTCACTGTAACCTCCAGTGCAGTTCCGCCTCGCGGATACCGCCTGTTCCGGCCGCCGGATGGCAGCCGCTACAACATAAGATGCGAGCAAGCCTATTGTAGCTCCGCAATAAGAAAGTGCAAGGGGTGGCCGGTAACTCCCGCCGGTAATGTCGAAACGTTCAACCTAGGTTCTGAAAGTTTGGCAATTATTCCCGGGGTGCATGGATGGTGAGGGGCAGCACTCTGCCATAGTTCGAGAAATCAGGGTCAGTTGTAAAGATGGCCCAATTGCGTCTGATCGTCATCGCACATAAGAGAATGTCCACAATCGACACCATAATGCCTTTTGCTCGGCAGCGGTTCCCAGCCTTGGCCGCTTCCTCATAATCTGTGGTATCGATCCCCGCGTCCGGAAAGGAGCGCAGGTAGATCCTCAGTTTTTCATATTGTTCCGCTGTTCTTATCCCCGAGAGCAGTTCTTGCCGTACTATGCCGACGACCCGGACTCGTCCCTCTCGGATTAACTCTGCTAACTCCCTGACCAGCAATTTCTCGCTCGCGTTGAGGCTTTCGCTCTTGCGTCGAAGCGCCAGGGACCAAACCGAGGTGTCCACCAAAACGTCCATCAGCGCTTGGCCTTGCGCTCGCGTTTGTAGTCGTAGGTAGGTTCGTAGTCAATTTTGCCGAATAGGGCAAGGATCTTTTGCTGCTTGCGGTGTTGGATGTACTCTTCCAGGGCGGCAGTCACCGTTTCCCGCTTGGTGCGGTGTCGCCCCACCTTCTGGGCCTCTTCCAAGAGGCGATCGTCAATGTCGAGATTCGTTGGCATATGAGGGTGTGTAGTATATCACACATTAAACTGTGTAGATACTTGTGCGAGTTAACCCTTGCTTGGCGCCCGCAAGGCGCCTACTTCACCGGCTGGTAGGTCAGGTACTTCTCCATCGCGATCTCGAAGTACATCAGCTCCTGGCCGTTGTTGTCCTTTACCCCGGTCACGTACAGATGCGATCCCGCCAGCGGCTGGGAAATTCCCTGCACGTCGAAAAATACGAACCCGGCCTGGTTTTCGTGCGGCTCCACCGCCTTGGCCTTGAACATGGAGCCTTGGAATTCTTCGCGCCCCTCCGCCGGCACCCCGGTTTTCGGCCCCTTGCGGGGAAGCGGCACCGGCAACGGATTGCGGCTGGGCTCGTCGCCGCGGAGCTCCAGGTGCGAGAAACGGCGGTAGAGGTCGTCCTCCGTCGCCGGAAGCAATTTCACTCTGCGCGTTCCCGTCACATACTCGACCTTCATGTTCATCACCGAAATCGGCGCCTCTCCCTCATTGCTGATGACCAGAAGAATCGGCAGGAACCCGTTCTCCTTGTATTTCAGGTGAAAGGCCGCGTCCTCCTTCTCCGGCAAGTCATAGGGGTCGGCTGCGACTGTCACCTTCTCCATCGGATGCTCGTCGCGCGCAGGATAGGTCTTGGCGTTATAGACGTGCGGTGGAGTGTACTGCTTGGCGGCGTAGGCCAGCGTCACCAGCAAGGCTGCAAGCGGCAACGTGCCGAGCAGCACGCGTAGCCTTCTGATCCACAATTTGCCGCCCGCGCCCGGCTCAACGCCGGAACCAATCAGCTCGAATCTCATTCGGAATGCCTTGTAAGGTTGGAGAAACCTTCTATCACGAACTTGGATGTGAAGTCATGCCCCAGGGTTGGGTGCGACTATGCCCAGGGACGGGCGCAAGCTCTAATCCATCCCAATCGGCTCCCAGCGGTATTTCTTCCCGTCAAAGAAGATCAGCGCCGACAGCCCCGCCGCCTCGTGAGTCGTAATCGCCGAAACCATCTTCTTCTTCAGCGTCGCGTGCGATGCCACCGCCTGTTCGAAGGGAATATTGACCAGCACGAACTTGGCCTTGGGCGCCTGCAGTTTCCATCCGTGTACGATCAGGAAGCGCTTCTCCTGCGGGCCACCGCTGGTGAACTGCGACATGATGCGGGCATTTCCAAAGCCGTAGTAGGCATCGTACGGATCCTGCACGCGATATTGGAACTCGCCCTCGCCCGCCGTCACATTCTTGCCGGTGGCGACAACCACGACGTCTTCGTCGCCATCGCCGTCAAAATCACCCACAAACGGGGGGAACGCGGCGTCATACTTGAACTCCGGGCCGAAATTCTTTTCGATGAACTGCTGAATGGCCTCGATGTTGGCGGGCTTGGCCGGCGCCGCGGATCCCGTCGCGGGAACTGGTGTGCTGGGCTGAGCCGGGGCTCCTGCCTGAGCCTCTCCCCTGGGACACATCGCGAGCCCCAGCAGCCCTGCCAGCACATACGGCACAATTCGCATACGGGTACTTTATCCTGCGGTGCAGCTATGGCAAGCTGGTGAACCTCTAACGCCAACTGTAACCCAACTCGAGATCGATTGGGCAAGGTTGGCGGCCTGAACTCTGCCGGGGGATTCCGAAATGAGAATCATGGTCAGCGGTGGCAGCGGCCTGATCGGCTCCGCCCTGGTCTCGTTGCTGGAAAAGAGTGGCAATCAGGTCGCGCGCCTGGTCCGCCGCAATCCTGCCAACCCGAGCGAAGTTCGCTGGGACCCCTATGGCGCCATCGATCCCTCTGCGTTTGAAGGCTTCGATGCAGTGGTCCATCTGGCGGGAGAGAATGTCGCCACCCGCTGGACGGAGGCCGCCAAGGGCCGCATCCAGAACAGCCGCGTGCAGGGAACCCAGACCATTGCCTCAAGCCTCGCCCGCGCGGTTCACCGCCCGGCGGTCTTGATCTGCGCCTCGGCGGTGGGCTACTACGGCAATCGCGGAGAAGAAATCCTGACCGAGACCAGCCCTCCTGGAAGCGGCTTTCTGGCTGAGGTCTGCCGGCAATGGGAAGCTGCCGCTCAGCCCGCGGTCGCCGCAGGAATCCGCACCGTGCTGCTGCGCATCGGCTTCGTCCTCAGCGGCAAAGGCGGCGGGCTTGCCAGGATGCTCACCCCGTTCCGCCTGGGCGTTGGAGGACGCGTCGGCAGCGGGCGTCAATGGATAAGCTGGATCGCCCTCGCCGACGTCGTGGCGTCGATCCAGCACGTGCTCGCCGATATACGCTTGTCAGGCCCGGTTAATGTCACTGCTCCCAATCCTGTGACCAATTCCGACTTCACCAGCGAGCTCGGCAGAGCCCTTCACCGGCCCGCCCTTTTTCCCATGCCGGAATTTGCCGTGAAGCTCGCCTTCGGAGAAATGGGGGAAGAACTTCTCCTCACCAGCCAGCGCGCTCTGCCCGCCAGGCTGATCACCGCCGGATATCAGTTCCGCTATCCCGAACTGGGCGGAGCGCTGAAGACGGCTCTGTCCGAGTGAGGGTTAGGTCACCTGCTTCCTCCAGGCGCCCAGAAATGCCTCCACTCGCTCCTTCACACTCTCCACGTGTCGCGGCAGGCTGAGCTGGCTCCCCTCCTCGAGGATAGGGATGAGTTTGTCGAATTCCGGCCCGGAATGTGATCCGGTCAGCATGATGCGCACCGGGTGGAAAAGATCTTTCCCCTTGGCGCCGGACTCCTCCTTGACCCGGTTCATGATGAATTTGAATTGCTCTGCGCCGAGTCCGCCCGGCCTCGCCGCCTCACTCGAACAAACCGCTTGGGCAAAGCACTCCAGTACCGCCGCCGACTTCGAGGCTTGCAGCACCTCGGGATTCTCGTCGTGCACCAGGGCATGCTCCGGATCGTAGTGGAAGACCGCTTGCGCCCGGTGCGGCAGTTGCTCCAGACGGTCTACTGACGGAGCAAACAGTTGCACCACCTTTGCGAACCAGGCTTGCGCCTCGGCATCCGGCGAATCCGGCATCCAGCCTGCTCGCTGGAAATAGGGCAGCGCCAACTCGACGATTCGCCCGGCAGGACTCTGCTTGACGTAGTGCCGGTTCAGCCAATAAAGCTTCTCCACGTCAAATATCGCGGCCGACGGCGTAACCCGCGTCAGATCGAACTCCTTCACCAATTCCTCGCGGCTGAAAATTTCCCGCGTGCCGCCGGGAGGAGCCCAGCCCAGCAGCGCCAGGTAGTTCACGAGCGCCTCGGGCAGGACTCCCGAGTCGCGAAAATTGGCAATCGAAGTGGCTCCGTGGCGCTTGGAAAGCCGGCTGCGGTCCGCGCCCAAAATCGTCGACAGGTGGGCAAACTCAGGGACTCGCCACCCTAAAGCCTCATAGAGCGCCACCTGCTTGGGCGTATTGGACAGGTGGTCGTCGCCGCGGATGACACGGGTGATCTCCATCAGCGCGTCATCGATCACCACCACGTAGTTGTAAACCGGCATGCCGGAGGAGCGCAGGATGATGGGATCGCTCACCACTTCGTTGGGGAACTCGACCGTTCCGCGCACGATGTCATGAAAACGGATGGGATGCTCGGGAATCTTCAACCGGATGGCCGCGGGCTCGCCCCCCGCCCGCTTCCCGCGCGCCGCCTCCCCGTCCAACGCCCGGCATCTTCCGGAGTAGGTCTGCGACAACTGTTCGGCGATGGCGCGCTCACGGTCGGCCTGTAGGTCCTCGTCGCTGCAGAAGCAAAGGTACGCCTTGCCCTCGGCGAGCAGCCGCTCCGCGTGCTCGCGGTAAAGTTCCAGGCGCTCCGACTGGCGGTAGGGCTGGTAGGGACCTCCCACATCCGGTCCTTCATCCCAGTCGATTCCCAGCCATCTCAGGTCATCCAGCAATTGCTGCTCGAAGCGGACTTCGCTGCGCTCGACGTCGGTATCTTCGATGCGCAGCACCATGGTCCCGCCCCGCTGCCGCGCGAACAGCCAATTAAACAGCGCCGTGCGCGCGTTCCCTACGTGCAGCTGGCCGGTGGGTGAGGGAGCAAAGCGCACCCGAACGGTGTGGTGATCGCTCACTTCATCGATGTTATCAGAGGAACGAAGAACAGCTCAGGAAGCCCGCCTCAGTTTTGCGATGGAGGATCCGCTCGGCCGTGAATCCGCGCCTGTAACTCCCGCAGCAACTCCTCGCGTCTGGCGCTGCTCAGCTCCCGCTCCAGTTCCTGCAGAGCCAGCGCCACTACGTGATAGTGATGCAATCCGGAATACTGCGGGTCGGACGTGATATCCAGCCACAGCTTGTGCATGAGCTGCACGTCTTCGTCGCGCATGCGCGGGGCATGTGGTCCCAGCAGGTATTCTTTGCGCGTGCTGTCGGGCTCCTCCACCTCCAGCGTCACCCGCGGCCGGGGCTCCGGCAAACGCTCCCAGGCGTCCCCCGTCAGCTTGCCCTGCTCCTCGGAGCTCAAATGGGCCGAGCGCCCGCAGACCACCCGGGCGGCATCCAGCCGCTGTGCGGTCATCATGATGGTGTCAAAAACGTTGGTGCCGGGCACCACCAGCAGATAGACCGGCTTGCCTTCCTTTTCCGCCACCGCCACCACCCGCGAGAACAGCTCCTGCTCGTAGGTGTCGAAGACGTCCTTGGCTTCGTACATGGTGTTGCCGCTGAAGGAATGTTCGCGCGGCGACAGCCGGGCGGTCATCACCACCACATCCTGCTTGGTGGTGTCGGTGCGCTGCAACACATCGCGCAGGTAGTAAAGGTTGCGGGGATCACGCACCGATACCAGCACGTTTCCCGGCCGCACGCGCAACGCCGTGCAGTCCAGTTCCGGATTGCCGAATACCCGAAATTGCTCCACTGCTCCATGGTGCCCGTGACGCCGCGCGGTGTAGTGCTCGGACGCAACCAGAATGCAGAAGAAGGCGGCGCTGAAGCTCACCCCCGCGATCGTCGCCTCCGGCTTGGTGAACAGGTTGACGATGGCGGTGAGGAACAGAACTACGGTGATCACCGCCAGGCCCACCGGATATTCTCTTCCCCCGATCTGCAGATTCCCCGGCACCTTCCACTGTCGATTCTCAGGCTCGGTATAACGCAGAACAAACACAGCCAGGGCTTTGAAGGCGAAGCTCCAGATCACTCCGAAGGCATACAGCGCAGCCAGCAGGTAAACATTGCCGCGGCTCAGGCTGATGGTGAGGATCTGCAGACCGACAATCAGATTGATGATGCGGTAGCTCGTGCCGTAGCGCTTGTGCGGCCGCTGGAACCAGGACGTCAGCACTTGGTCCTCGGTCAGCCGGTTCAGCACCCCATTCGCACCCACAATCGCTGTATTCGCTGCCCCCGCCAGAATAAGAATGCCCACCACCACCACGAAAGCGTGGAAGATCAGCCGTAGAACCTCCGGCCCTGCCAGGTACATCGCGATGCCGCCGATCAGGTTGCTGAAGTAATCCGGGCGAACCTTGTCGGGAGTGATCATCACTGCGAAGAACGACACCAGCGAGGTGAACAGCAGGCTGTAGAGGAAGATCACCAGGCCCGCGCGCTCCAGGTTTTTCAGCTTGGGACTCTCGATCTCACGATTCACCTGCGCCAGCGTCTCTTCGCCGCTCATGGCCAGCACCGAGTGTCCAAAACCCACCACCAGGGCAATGAACGTGATGGTGCTGAACCGGGTTCCGGTCAGCCACCCCCAGGCTTCCCGGTCGTGATGCATGTTCGCCAGCGTGGGCAGCGGCGGCAGCTGCGTGGTTGACCTCAGGATCGTGATCA
>DATHDM010000256.1:0-28814 GCA_035319065.1 Terriglobales bacterium | reverse complement strand
GCGATGCTTTCTTCGTGTAGTCTCTTGAGTTCAGCGCAACCAGCCATTAAGCCAGAGGATAAACTGCCTGCCGGAGGCCCTCCAAGTTACTTCCGCCACGGGGTTTTTCCGCAGCCTGCTAAGGCGCAGCACCCGATTCCCCGATAATCCTGAGGGCGCCCCGTTCAACCCCGCTCTACTTCCCGCTCAGGCCTAGGCGTCCGCTGTTGAACCAGGAAGAGCTGGGTTGAGCGGGGTTTTCGTTGTAGCCCATTTGTTGTCCACCTGTGTGCCCCAATTACAATCAGGCAATGGCGACGCTGTCAGGTGATTCTCGTCTCGAGCGAGTGCGGGAAATGCTGGCCAAATTCGAGCATCCGCTGCTTGCCTTCGATGCCCGCCCGAACCGAGATGCTGTGCAGGTCATCATCCAGATGAAAAACGTGACCGTGCCCGTTCACACGTACTACTTTGATCTTCATCCTCGCGATCTCGACCACCCGCAGTTCGCCTGGACATTTGAGCGCCAGCTCTACGACTGCCTGCATGACTACCTGATCGAGATGTTCACCCGGGCTCCCCACACCAAAACCTGAACCATAGCCGCTCACGCGTGGAACTCGCCGGCAGGCTGGAAGCCTCGTACACTCCCACTTTTCTTGGTTAGAATTGCGCGTGGCCCTGCGCGAGTTCATCGAGCAAGAAATCCGCGAGCGCGGCCCCAT
Organism: Terriglobales bacterium; assembly: GCA_035319065.1. Taxonomy (GTDB): domain Bacteria; phylum Acidobacteriota; class Terriglobia; order Terriglobales; family Acidobacteriaceae; genus DASPRM01. The sequence continues at coordinate 28,110 of DATHDM010000256.1, read as the reverse complement.
CCCGTTCTCGCGCTATATGGAGCTCTGCCTGTATGGGCCTGGCGAAGAAGGCCAGCCAACCGGTTATTACGCGCAGGCACGAGAGCAGTTCGGCAAAGCGGGAGACTTCTACACTTCCAGCGATGTGCATGCAGTCTTCGGGAGGCTGCTTGCTCGCCAGTTCGACCAGATGTGGCGTCTCCTCGGTTCGCCCTCCCGCCTCACACTCATCGAACTGGGTCCAGGGCGGGGTCTCTTTGCCCAGGATGTCTTTGATTGGTCACAACAGAAATTCCCCGAGTTCTTCTCCGCCTTGCGGTATGTCCTTGTGGAAACCTCGCCGACCCTTCGCTCGCGTCTTCAGCAACGCTTCCGAGATCAGATTGCCAATGGCCGCGTGGCGGTCTACAGCGCCCTCTCCAATCTGGAACGTGAAGACCTTTGCTGCTTTGTCGTCTTTGCCAATGAGTTCTTTGACGCTTTGCCGGTCGAGGTGCTGGACTACCGCGGCGAACTCCGGATCGGCATCGAGGACGGCCAGTTTGTCGAACGCTTTGTCCCCGCATCGGCAGAAGTCGTCGATTTTGCAGATCGCTTTGCCATCCATCCTGAGGACAATGAACGAGTGGAAGTGTCGCTGGTCGCGCAACGCTTGTTCGCAGAACTCGCCCGCCTGCTGCAGAAACCACAGGCCCCTCCGCCGCGCGGATTCCTCATCTTTATCGACTACGGCTACCTGCGCGACCAGATGTTGGCCGGACGGCATCGCGGCACCGTCAACTGTTTCCGCCGGCACACTCTCGCCCGCACTCCTTACGATGCCCCCGGCGAACAAGACATCACTGCACATGTGAACTTTACCGCGCTGGCCTCCGCCGCGCGCCGGCTTGGGATCGACCCTCTCGCCCTGATTACACAGTCGCAATTTCTCATGGGGATCGGAGAACAGACCCAGTTCGGCGATGTCTTTGAGTCTTGCCGTCTGCCTCAAGAGCAGACCAAGGTTGCCCTCCAGCTCAAGCACCTGATCGCCCCTGAGGGCATGGGCGAGAGCTTTCAGGTTCTGTTACTGGCGCGGGGCATTGAGAAAGAAACGACCGCCCGATTGAGCGGCCTGGCATTCGTTCGTCCCGCAGACGTGAAGATCTAGCCCGCTCCTCAGCTATTCTTCGCTTTGTCTCCTGCGAACGGCTGTTGCAGATACTTTCGAGCTTCTTCCAGCGCTCCCTGGGTATCGTCGTTGGTCTGAATCGCCTGCCGGTACTCGTTGGTCGCGCGCTCGCGCTGTCCGGTGATGTCAAAGATGTTGCCCAGGCGAATGTGACTCCACACCTCCGTCCAGCGCGGCTCCCCATCTCCGTTCAGAGCGTCGCGATACGCGTTGGCCGCAGCCTGGTAGTTATGCTGCAGAAAGAACACCTCCGCGACGCGATAGTGGGCTAGCGAACTGTTCTTGTTCAGGTCTAGCGCCCTTTGAAACTGATCCAGAGCTCCCGCCAGGTCGTTTTGCTGCACCAGCCCCTGCCCCCGCAGGATCGCTGCCCGGATCTTCACGTCGGAGGCGTTCCTGAGGACTCGGTTTTCCGGATCGACGACGATTCGCCGCGGCCGCCCAAATGTTTCGACGGTAAAAGCGGAATTAGTCCCAACTACGTCGATCTTGGCTTCTTCGCTCTTTCCGTCCGTGTCCACACGGATGTCCACCGGCATGCGGAACAAGTCCAGGTCTTGAGAAATCTCTCCCACAATGCGGAAGCCCTTGCACTTGGCGGGATCATTGCAGGATTTGCCCAGGCGGTACACCGTGTACTTGGTCTTGAACTCGGGAGCTCCCGTGGAATCCAGCCACTGCGAAAAAAACCACGTCAGCTTGTCGCCATGCGCCTGTTCGGCCACCCCACGAAAGTCATCCACGCTCGCGGCTTTACCGCGGAACTGCGTGGCAAAGCCGCGCATGGTTTTGTCGAATGCTCTGTCGCCCATCACCCAGTGCAGCATGTTCAAAATGATGGCTCCCTTGTCGGTGACCAGCGACTGGAACTCCGGTGAAAACGGGTCCATGCGGCCGATATTCGACAGTGGCACGGTGTCGTAGGCCAGTGCACCCACCTCCATGTCCTTGGTCACTTCTTCGTAGGCCGCTGCCCCTGCAACATTACCCACGTACCGGGCCTCGCCATAGCGCGCGAAACCATCGCTGATCCACCAGTCGCTGCGGGTCGCCGGGCTGATGTCCGCTCCCCACCATTGGTGCGCGATGGTGTTGGCAAGCAGGCGATAATTGATCTTTCCCACCAGGGATCGCGATGCCAGCGCCACTATCTCCGGCGCCCAGGCCGCTGCCAACGTGTCATCCGGCAATTGCACCAGGGTCAGCTTGGTGCTCAGCGGGGGTCCCCACAGGGTGGTGAAGAATGAGAATTCCTTAACCGCCGTCTCGATGTAGTTGCCGACATACTCCCGCTTCTCCGGCTTGTAATAAGCCTTCAGGGTGATTCCACCCTCGTTGCTGGTGCTCTCCTGGAATACCCCGGCGACGATCGTCCCCGGGAAGCTGGGTTGATCCCATACGAAGCTATACGTCTTCAGGTTCTTGTCCGTGGCCCTCGGGGCGCTCGCGGTCTCCGGTTTGGCGGCTTTCGGTGTGGGCCGGGTTGCCGCACGTGGGGGCGTTACCGCACCCGGACTCCGCTTCAGCGGCGGAGGTTCATTGCTGCTTTCCGCCCGCTGCGGAGGTTCGGCCGCCGCGGCCATGGCCACGCCTGCTCCTGTGCTCTCGCGGCCGGAGCCGATAACGACCCAGTTCGCCGGAACCGTGAGGTTAATGGTGGCAGTGAACCGGTTCGTCCCGTAGCCCACCATGGGAAACCATCGGCCGGCGTAGAGAAGATATGCTTCATCTTCGCCGATGGAAGCCAGCTTCAGGCCCTGCACCGGGCTGTCGTCAACCGACTGCAGGGTGCCGTCGTAGTCCAGCGTCAAGGTCATGCTCGATCCCTTGGAGAGCCCACTCGGCAAGGCCACCCGCACGCTGGAGTCCTGCGTTACCCGCTCTGCGGAGAGCGCGTGGCCACTCTCATCCACCACTTTGGTGGGCCGCAGTCCATTGTGCAGCTCAAAGGACACCAGGCTGATGTCTTCGAGCGCGGTGAACTTGATTCGCGCCTTGCCGATCAGCCGATGCCAGCGGGGAACAATTTCAGCGTCGATTTGGTAGTCGTCCACATGGATGCGGGCTTTGTCGGCCGCAAAGGATGGTAGTGCCAGGAGCGCACCAAGCAGCATCAGAGCGGCACACCGCAACGGACGTCGTGCAGATCGCATTACCGATCTCCGTAGAAGCAATACTGTTTTGGATGAGGGTTTAACCTCAAGGGATGCGTGCCCTCAATAGCTTACACTGTTTTCCCGTTGGCGGGATCAGGCGCACGCTGTGCGGACTCCATCACCTCTAACACCACCGCGGCGGCTCGCTCCGCGGCAGTTCTGCCCCCTGGCTTCGACTGCAGTTTCCGCCTGACTTCTGCCAGTCCTTTCAGCATGTCCTCGCGTGCCTCTCCATCCGGGATTATCTCGCGCAGCTTGCCGGCCACATTTTCCGCCGTGAATCTTGCTTGCACCAGTTCCGGAACGACCTCTCGCCCCGCAATAAGATTCGGCATGGCGTAGTGCTTCACCTTGACCAGCCGCTTTCCCAGCTTCCACGTCAGCGGCGCTACCCTGTACACCATGACAAACGGCGTACCGATCAAGGCTGCCTCCAGCGTGGCCGTGCCGCTGGCTACCACCGCAGCGCGGGCAAGGGACAATGTCGCGCGTGCATCTCCGGTCAGAACCACGGGCAACCCGTACGGCGCTACTTCATCCCGTAGCCACTCCAATCTCAGGCTCGACGCCACCGGCAGCAGAAACTGATAGGAGCCCGCCGAAGCCGCCGAATCGAGTACCGACAGCAGATCGCGTTGCCCGATCTCGCGATTGATCGCCTGCTCGGCTGCGACCGCAGCCTCCACATTCGCCAGCGAATCGCCTGGTGTGCGTCGGATGCGGGGTGCTGGCCCCTCCAGATGTGGCATCGTAAGACGCTTGGCAGCGCCTAGCATCGCCCGCAGGTTCAGCTTCACTTCCCTCCGGCGGCTTCCGGGCAGCAGGGCGATCCACGTCTTGGTGGGATCGAGCCCATACTCGTTGGCAAACTGGCTCCTGGAAATCTCAGGCTGCGGTAAGCCCGCCAGCGGGTGTCCCACATACTTCACGTTCACCCCGTGCTGGCGATAGAACTCCTCCTCGAAAGGGAAGATTACCAGCATCTTCTGCACATATTTCTCAATCTGCCTCACCCGGCCGGTGCGCCACGCCCAGAGCTGCGGGCTGACGTAATAGACCACCGGAATCCCTATCTGGTGAAGCTTCCTTGCCAGCCTGAGGTTGAAGTCAGGGAAGTCGATCAGTATCGCCGCATCGGGTCGGCGAGCCTTCACCTCCCGCAGCAGCTTTTGGAACTCGCCATAGATCTTCGGCAGATGTCGGACCACCTCGGCCAGACCTACCACGGCGATCTCGTGCGCATCCACCACCGTGTCGCATCCCAAGCGGCGCATCCGCTCTCCGCCCACACCGAAGAATTCCGCTTCAGGCCTTTGCCGGCGGAGCGCCCCAATCATTTGCGCGCCGTAGAACTCACCCGAAGCTTCGCCGGAGGACACCAGAAATCTTGGAGGCACTTCGACATTGTAGCTGCCGTGGGTGGCTGGAAGATGCTGCCACGCAGCTATCAGTCATCCCCGCCGGCAGGAACCTGGGAAGGAGCCGAAAGGGAAGGGGGCACTGGAACTTCCTGATCCTTGTATTGCAATTGATACAGCTTGTAGTAAATCCCGTGCTGCGCGAGCAGTTGCTGATGCGTTCCCATTTCCCGCACGCGGCCTTTATGCATAACGACAATCTTGTCGGCGCGCTGAATCGTGGACAGCCGATGTGCGATCACCAACGACGTTCTACCTTCCACCAGCTTGGTTAGTGCGTCGCGGACCCGCATTTCCGTCTCCGTGTCCACGCTGGAGGTGGCCTCATCGAGAATCAAAATCCTGGGATTGTGCGCCAGGGCCCGGGCAAATGAAATGAGCTGCTTCTGGCCGGTGGACAGCGTGCTGCCGCGCTCGTGCACGCCTTCCTTGAACTGCTTGGGCAGGCCACGGATGAAGTCGGCGATGTTCACCTCCTCGGCTGCCTGCTCCACCGCCTCATCGCTGATCCAATCTGATCCCAGCCGAATGTTCTGATCCACGGTTCCAGTGAACAGGAATGGATCCTGCATCACCACCCCGAAGCGGCGCCGAAGATCGTTCAAATCCATCTGCCGGATGTCCACGCCATCGATCCTGATGGCCCCCTTTTGCACGTCGTAAAAGCGCATGAGCAGTGACATCAGCGTAGTCTTGCCCGCCCCAGTGTGACCGACGATGGCCACGGTTTCACCCGGCTCCACGCTGAAGGAAACATCCCGCAGCACCCAGTCCGGCTCTCCAGGCTTGCCGCCGTCGCGGCTGGGCTTGGCCCTCTCCCCCGCGAGCGCTGTCTTCCCGCCCTCCGGCCCGGTTTTCAGCGCTGCTGGCGCCTCGTCTTCAGGTATCGTGCGGTAAGCAAACCACACGTGATCGAATTCGATTCGGCCTGGTCCCTCCACCTTCACCGCCCGCTTCGGCGATTGCACCTCTACCGGCGTATCCAGTAGCTTAAAGATGCGCTCACTGGCCGCCATCGCCGATTGCAGAATGTTGTACTTTTCGCTCAGATCCTGTATCGGCCGGAAAAAGCGCTGTGCATATTGCATGAATGCCACCAGGACGCCCAGCGTGGTCAGACCAGCCAGGACCTGGTGGCCGCCGAACCAGATCACGCCGGCAATGGCCGCGGCCGACAGCACCTCCACCACCGGATAGTAGAGCGCGTACGCCATGATGGCGTCTTTGAAGGCGCGCATGTGCGAAGCGTTGATCTCCCGGAATCGCTCGTGGGCCCGCTTCTCGCGGTTGAAGAGCTGCAGCACCACCATGCCGCTCACATGTTCCTGCAGGTAAGCGTTGATCCGCGCAATCGCTACCCTGATCCGCCGGTAAGAATCGCGCACCCGCTTGCGAAAGATCAGCGTGGCGACCAGGATCACCGGCAGGACCGCGAAGGCAATCAGCGCCAGCCTCCAATCCATTCGCAGCATGATCGCCACGATCCCCGCCAGCACAAAGACGTCTTCAAAAATCGAGATCACACCCGACGTGAACATTTCGTTCAGCGCATCCACGTCGGTAGTCACGCGCGTAACCAGTCGGCCCACTGGATTCTTGTCGAAGAATCCCACGTGCATGTGTTGCAGGTGGCGGAAGATCTCGCTGCGCAGGTCGAACATCACCTTCTGCCCCGTCCACTGCATGAAGTAAGTCTGCAGAAATTCTAGGAAGAAGCTGAAGCCGAGCAGCGCCACGTACAGCGAGGCAATTTGCGCAATGCCGGTTAGCGGCTGGCCGCTCAACCAGCGGTCGAGGAAGGGGACAGCATGGGCCTGCGCGGAGCGGACCAGGTATTTATCGATCGCGATCTTGGTCAGGTAAGGGCCCAGCACGTCGGCAAAGGCCTTCAGCACGATCGCCACCAGCGCCACCGCTACCTGCCACGTGTACGGCGACAGGTAGCCCAGCAGACGCTTCATCAGGCGGCTGTCATACGCCTTGCCTAGAACCTCTTCCTCTTGGGCAGCCATGGATGACTTCAGATTATCAGACGCTTCCCGCCGCCTGAGGGATTGAAAAAGTCTATCTGGCGCAGGATTTTCGCCACTAGGCCATAATGGAAGGGATGTCCCTTGGAATCTACGTCTCCATCCCCTTCTGCCGCACCAAGTGCAGCTATTGCAACTTTGCCTCCGGGGTGTTTTCCAAAGCCGTGTTCGGCCGCTATCTGGATCGGCTCGGTTCCGACGTCGAGGGTGCTGCCGAGACTGGTGCGGAGATGGGGGGTGTCTTCCAGAATCACGTGGACACTGTCTATATGGGTGGCGGCACTCCGACGCTGCTTGAGAGCGCGCAACTGCAATACATTTTGAAAACCCTTCGGCGCACCTTTGTCTTCGACTCGAAGGCGGAAATTACGGTTGAATGCGCTCCCGGCACGCTTGGTCTTTCTGTGCTGGAAACGCTCGTTCTCTGCGGCGTGAATCGCGTCAGCCTCGGGGTGCAGTCGTTTATCGACCAGGAGGCTGCCAGCGTAGGTCGCCTGCACACCGGCCGCACCGTTCTGGCGGAGATCGATACTCTGCGCTCTGCCGGGATCGAGAACATCAACCTCGACCTGATTGCCGGCCTGCCGCACCAGACCGCGGCAAGTTGGGACGAATCCCTGCAACAGGCGATCGATAGCGGGGTGCCACACGTCAGCGTATACATGCTCGAGGTTGATGACGATTCGCGCCTTGGCCGTGAACTGATTGCCGGGGGCGCCCGCTACCATGCCCACTTTGTTCCTGATGAGGATCTGACAGCCGACCTCTATCTCCACGCCTGCACCCGCCTCGAGGCTGCCGGAATTCTGCAATACGAGATTTCCAACTTCGCTCGTTCCGGCTCTGCTTCTCGTCACAACCTCAAGTACTGGACGCGACAGCCCTATCTTGGCTTCGGCGTGGATGCCCACTCCATGCTGCCTGCTCCCGCCGGAGCTGGCCTGGAGTCCGTCCGCTTCTCCACGCCGGACGTGCTGGAGCAGTACACCTCCGGGGCGGCGCTGTCGCGCACACCGGTAACCTGGTCGGCGGCTCTGGAAGAGGCATTCTTTCTCGGACTCCGGCTGACTGCTGGCATTGACCTGTCCGAACTGGCGGAACGCTACGGCACCTCCGCCACTTCTGTGTTTCGTGAGGAGAGTGCCGAGCTGTGCAGCAAGAATCTGCTGGAGCTGATCGATGGCCGGCTGCGGCTCACGCCACGCGGCAGACTGCTGTCGAACGAAGTGTTTGCCAGATTCCTGGGGGCAAAGGCAGGCTCCCGTTCGTGAAGACTGTGGTCCGCATGCTGACTTCTTTTTCCCTGCAGCAAGCCCTTGCCTTCCGCCTAACTCGCCATCATCTTTGCAGTGAGAAACCCGCAAAGCTGTGGATTCTTGCTGCCGACTCCTGTGGCATTCAAGCCCAGTTGTTCTCCGCCGCGGAGTTGTCGCTCTGGGCGCGGTCGCACAAATTGAAGCGGACCGAGATTCACGCCAGCCTTTGGAAAGATCGAACCCTGATCAAGACCTCCTGCATGCGCGGCACCCTCCATCTGCTCGCAGCCTCCGACTATCCCATATACATGCGTGCTCTCGAAAAGAGCCGCATGCGCCACATGCGGTCAGTCATGTCGCGCTGGGGTGTTACGCCGGCGGAAGGCGACGCAGTGACCGAGGCGATAGCTGAGGCGCTTCACCCCGGTCCGCTCACTCGCTCTGAGCTGACTGCGCGTGCGATGGAGCTCGGCATCGTGCAGAGGAATGCCAAGCCATTTTTCATCTCCGGCTGGTGGGGTGTGGTGCGCCAGGCCATCGTGCAGGGACTCATCTGCTTTGGGCCTGATCGCGGCCAGGAAACCAGCTACGTACGTGTTGACCAGTGGCTCCCCGGTCTGGCGAGTATCACTGCGGAAGAAGCGGGGCCACTCCTGGTTCGCCGGTACTTGCGGGTTCGGTCCGGCCGGGTTGTCCGACTTCGCGCGCTGGAGCGGCATGTCAATGCCTGAGGCGCGGGAAATTATGGGAGGCGGTTCACGACGAAATGGTGGAAGTCGATGTCGAAGGCCAACAGCAGTGGCTGCTGCTGCGCGACCTCAAGCAACTCGCTGCCACCCATGCCCCCGATGACCACGTGCGCCTGTTGCCGAACTTCGATTCATACATGCTGGGACACGCCGAAAAGGACCATCTGCTCGATCAGCGCTGGTACAAGCGCGTGTACCGCGATGCAGGCTGGATCTCGCCCGTGGTCCTGCTCAACGGGCGCGCGATTGGGGTGTGGTCTTCCCGTCGGAAAGGGAAGAGCTTGTCCGTACTAATTCAGCCTTTTAGCAAGCTTTCGCGAGCTGTTCGCAACAGAATCGAAGAGGAAGCCGCCAGCCTGGGAGAATTCCTTGGGTTGCCAGCTGAGGTGATCTACAGTCCCTCGAGGCCTGGCTGACCCGGGATCATTTACACTTTTCTCTTTCCGGCTTGCCAGCCGCAACGAAGCCCGGAGCCGCATCCAGGAGCACGAAAATATGCACGGCCCTTCCGCCTCACAGCAACTCGACGAGAAAAATACCAGCCCACGCCGGCTTGCCATCATTGACCTGCGCAGCGACACCGTGACCCAACCTACGCCGGAAATGCGTCGCGCCATGGCCGAAGCTGAGGTCGGCGACGATGTTTATGGCGAAGATCCCACGGTCAACAGGCTCGAGCAACGCGCGGCGGAAATCTTTCAACGCGAATCGGCCATCTTCGTACCCAGCGGCACCATGGGCAACGCAATCGCCATCAAAGTTCACACCCGGCACGGACAGGAGATCATCTGCGAATCGCGCGGCCACATCTTCAATTATGAAATGGCCACGCTGGCGAGCTTCAGCGGTTGCCTGGTCCGGCCTATTCTTGCCGAAGACGGAATTCTGTGCTGGGACGAAATCCGTAAAGCCATCGCTCCCAAAATCTACTACCGCGCCCAGACCGGCTTGGTCTCGCTCGAAAACACGCACAACATGGCGGGAGGCACGGTGTACCCGCCAGCGGTTGCCGAAGAGATTTGCGACCGCGCTCATGAGGCCGGTCTGCCCGTTCACCTGGATGGCGCCCGCATTTTCAACGCCGGCGCGTTCCTGAACCGCCCGGTTGCCGAGCTCACACGAAAATTTGATTCGGTAATGTTTTGCCTCTCGAAAGGTCTTGGCGCTCCGGTGGGCTCGATGCTCGTGGGCAGCCGCGCGTTCATCGATCAGGCGCGCAGGTACCGGAAAGCCCTGGGTGGAGGCATGCGCCAGGCCGGAATCCTGGCCGCAGCCGGGCTGATTGCCTTGCAGAAGATGCCCGCCCGCCTCGGCGACGATCATGCCAACGCGCGCTTTCTGGCCGAGAATTTGGCCCAGGTCGCGGGCCTCCGGATCGATCCCGCCAGAGTTCAAACCAACATTCTCGTAATCGACATCAGTGGCACAGGCCTGAATTCATCGGACTTTTGCGCCAGGCTGGCCGAGCACAACCTTCTTGCCGGAGGCGTGACCCCGGAAACCGTCCGCTTGGTTACCCACATGGATGTTGACCGGGCAGCCTGCGAGCGCGCCGTCGAAATCTTGAGAATGGTTTGCAGCAGGGCATAGGATACGGAAGTTTGGCGCTGCGTCGCTCCGGAGGTCCGCAAAATGCCTGCGGCGGCGTTCCCAATTTCTTCATCCCTCCTCACGCGGGGTGAATCAATTACGGGAAATACAAACCCATCCTTTTTGGGGCGAAGAGGTCAAACCATACATGTCAATCAAGCTGGAATACTCCACGGCGGCCAAATGCCGTCCCGAGCATGTCTGGCAGAAGTTCGCGAGGCTTGAGGAATGGGCCTGGTGGAACCCGGTGGTCGGCGAAACGGCCTGGCTCAGGGGCGAACCTTGGCGAAAGAACAGCCAGTTCCTCATGGAACTCGTCCGCCCCGTCAAAATCACCGTAAAGCCGGTCATTGTCGAGTCGGCTCCGCCTGCGCGCATTGTCTGGGTGGGCACCGTCCCCGGCTTCACGGGAAAGCACTTCTTCGAGTTCACTGCGCAGCCCGACGGCAGCACGCTTCTGCGCACCTGGGAAGAAGCCAGCGGCTTCCTCACCCTCCTGTGGGGCCAGAGCCGCCGGAAGGCGCTCGCAGATATGCATGCGGACTGGCTCAACTCTCTGAAAGCTGAGGCCGAGAAGATTGCTCGGGAGGAGTACGCTCGGAGCTAACATCCCGATACTCCCAGGGTGCCCCGTTCAACCCCGCCCTGCTTCCGCCGATTCTAGTTTCGGGATATCGAGCCGGCAGGGCGGGTTTTTTCGCGCATTTGTGAAATAATTTCCGCCAGGCGAGTCCATGCAAATCGACATCAAGCGTTGTTTCTTCTGAGCCGAGATCAAGGCACGGGCCGTGAGCCTGAAACGTGATCTTGACCGCGAGTTCCACGCACAGACGCGGCTGCGCCTGGGCAAGCCGGGCGCCCGATGTTTTTGTCGACGGTCGGAAAATCTATTCCAAGGGCCCGGGCGGACGTATTCCCAGTTCGCAGGAGATCGTTGGGCTGGTCAGTCCCTGCGAAGCTGATGCGGTGGCGGCGTGAGAAATCAGGTTGGCCAACCCTTGACACCCAGTCCAGAAATGTCAGACTGCCCTTCCACAGCGAGGTCCAACTTATGGCAGAGCGCGAGAACATTGCCCTGATGCGGCGATGGTTTGAAGAAGTCTGGAATCAGGGTTCGCTGGCGACGGTGAAAGAACTACTTGCTCCCGACGCTGTCGGCATGGGCCAGGGTGAGCCCGATGCCCTGATTCACGGGCCCGCTGACTTCATTCCCTTCATGCAACGGATCCGCGGGGCCTTCCCCGACCTCAAGGTTGACCTCGAGGATATCTTCGGTTCCGGTGACAAGGTGGCGGTTCGCTGGTCTGCCGATATGACACACCGCGGCGATCACCTGGGCGTGCCTGCCAGCGGTGAGCGAGTCCATATTACGGGGATCACTATCGTTCGCATCGCGAACGGCCAGATAGCCCAGGGCTGGGACAACTGGGATCAGCTCTCGATGATGCAAATCATCGGCGCGCTCAATTCCCCTGGGGTGGTGTTGGTTAAAGGGGCGGCCTAGAGAAGCGGCAGACTCTCCCGCAACCCGCACAACACGCCGGTCGAAAACCAAGCCGGGCGCGTCGCTCCGGCTCCGCATAACCGCCCCTTTGCTCTCCCCAAAGTTCATGTTATATATAAGTATTCCTCAGATGCGAGCAGTGCTCCCGGGCCAAGGGCCGGGGCTCTAGCTGGCAAGAGTCCCGGAGGCTTCGACTTGGATTTTCAGTTCACCGACGAGCAGTTGCATCTAAGAAATACCGTACGCGATTTTGCCGACCGCGAAATCCTTCCTCACGTCATGCAATGGGACGAGCAATCGTGCTTCCCCCTGCAGACAATCAAGGAACTGGGGCACCTCGGCCTGATGGGCACCATTTTCCCCCTCGAGTATGGTGGCGCAGGCGCGGGATACATCGAGTACGTCATCGCCATCGAAGAGCTTTCGCGGGTTGACGGTTCGGTAGGGATCATTCTGGCAGCGCATACCTCGCTCTGCAGCAATCACATCTTCGTAGCTGGGACCGAGGAGCAACGCCGCAAGTACATCCCGAAGCTCGCCTCCGGCGATTTCATCGGCGCCTGGGGTCTCACCGAGCCAGGCAGCGGCTCCGACGCCGGCGGCGCACGCTGTTCCGCCGTGCGCAAGGGCAACAAGTGGGTGCTCAACGGCACCAAGACTTTTTGTACCAATGGTCACTATGCCGATGTGGTGGTGGTGATCGCGGTGACGGATAAGACGGCCCACACCCATGGATTGTCGGCGTTCATTGTCGAGAGGGGCACGAAGGGCTTCCGCGCGGGCAAGAAGGAAAACAAGCTGGGCTTGCGAGCCAGCGACACCGCCGAGCTGATCTTCGAAGATTGCGAGATCCCGCTCGACAACCTGCTGGGCAAGGAAGGCGACGGATTCATCGACGCTATGCGCGTGCTCGACGGCGGCCGCATCTCCATTGCCGCCCTGGGCCTGGGCATGGCCCAGGGGGCCTACGAAGCGGCTCTCAACTATTCCAGGGAGCGCAAGCAGTTCGGCAAATCCATCAGCGAGTTTCAGGCTATCCAGTGGAAGCTGGCCGATATGGCAACCGAAATCGATGCCGCCCGCCTGCTCACCCTGCGGGCTGCCTGGATGAAGGACCATGGCATGAAAACCACCCTGGAATCCTCCATGGCCAAGCTCTACACCAGCGAGGTGGCGGTGCGTTGCGCCAACGAAGGCGTCCAGATCCACGGCGGCTACGGCTTCATCAAGGACTACCCGGCTGAGAAGTTCTATCGAGACGTCAAGCTCTGCACCATCGGGGAGGGCACCAGCGAGATCCAACGCCTGGTGATCGCCCGGCAGATCCTGAAGGATTAGCGGGACAGGCGAGATCGCCTGTCCCATACCCTCAGCCTTGCCAGACCAATCCTCTGCGCCGGATACTTACAGTTTGAGCACATCCGTCCAAGCCCTGATCGAACAAATCCGCGCAGGTAGTCCGCGGGCGCTGGCTCGCGCCATCACTTCGGTAGAAAACCGCAACTCCGACTCTGCTGCTTTGCTGCAAGCGCTATTTCCGTACACGGGCAAGGCTCTGGTCGTCGGGCTGACCGGTGCTCCGGGGTCGGGCAAGAGCACCCTGGTGGACCAACTCGCACGCGAATTTCGCAAACAGGGAAAAACGGTCGGCATCATCGCCGTCGATCCCACTAGTCCCTACACCGGCGGCGCGATCCTGGGCGACCGCATCCGCATGCAGGCGCACCACTCCGATCCCGGAATCTACATTCGCAGCATGGCCACGCGCGGATCGCTGGGAGGCCTGGCCCGCACTACCGCCGACGTGGCTTCCGTTCTCGACGCTGCCGGGCGCGAAATCTTGCTGATCGAGACCGTCGGCGTCGGCCAGGATGAGGTCGACATTGTGCGCCTGGCCGAAGTCACCATCGTAATCCTGGTGCCCGGCATGGGCGACGACGTCCAGACCATCAAGGCCGGCATCATGGAGATCGCCGACGTGTTCGTCATCAACAAGAGCGACCGCGAGGGAGCCGAGCGCGTCGAGCGCGAAATCCGCGCCATGCAGGCGTTGGCCATCCGCCACGACGACTGGGTTCCGCCGATCGTCAAAACCATCGCCAGTGAAGGCATCGGCATTGCCGATCTGGTGGAAGCCATCGCTCGTTACGTCGAGTATCTCGCCCGCACCGGCGCCGGCCACCGCAAAAGAGAGCAGAACTGGCGGCAACGTTTGCTGGAGATGCTGCGCGACTCGCTGCTCGAGCGCGTGGTACGGGACCAGGTCGGCGAGGATGCCATCGCCGCTTATGCCGCCGACGTTGCCCAGCACAAGCGGGACCCGTATTCTCTGGTAGAACAAATCGTGACCAATCTCAACGCGAACTCAACCACAACAGTGGGGAAGTGATGTTTACTATCGACCACCTCGGAATCGCAGTGAAGTCGTTGGCCCAGGCTGCGGAGTTCTACCGCAATCTTGGCCTCCCAGTGCACAGCGAAGAAATCGTGCCCCAGGAACGCGTCCGGCTGGCCATGGTGCCCGTCGGTGACAGCCGCATCGAGCTCCTGGAGCCCACTTCGGAAGACTCGCCGATTGCCCGATTTCTGGCCAAGCGCGGCGAAGGCCTGCATCACGTGGCTCTGCACGTCGACAATCTGGAAGCCACCGTCGAGACCCTCAAAAAGAATGGCACCCGCCTGGTCTCCGAGGAGATCCAGGTTGGCGCCGGGGGACACCTCTACGTCTTCGTGCATCCTTCAAGCGCTGGTGGAGTGCTGCTCGAACTCGTGCAGGACGAGCCTCTCGGGGTTGGCTGATGCTCGTTCTCGCGATCGATACCTCTGGGCGCGAGGGGAGCCTGGCGCTGGCTCACGCTGAATTGGCCCCCTCCCCAGAGCCCGGCGGACCGGCCATTCTGCAAAAGTTCGATCTGCTTGAGCTGGTTGCGCTCACTGGCCGCATGTATTCCGCCGAACTCATTCCTCAACTCTCCGCTGCCTTGGCGTGCCAGCGGCTCGACAAGCACGCTTTGGGCGCCCTGGTCGCTTCTTCAGGCCCCGGCTCGTTTACCGGGTTGCGGGTAGGACTCTCCACCGTAAAAGCGCTGGCCGAGGCGCTGCGCAAGCCGATAGCGGCTGTGTCGGCCCTCGAGGTTACTGCGCGGATGGCCCAGCAGCCGGGCTGTGTCGTCGCCGTGCTCGATGCCGGGCGCTCCCAGGTCTTCGTTGGTGAATACGATTTCCGTTCCGACTACGCGATTGCCTCCAGCCGCCAATCGCTGCTTGGTTTGGAACACTGGCTGGAGAGCGCTTCCAGTGCGGCTCAGCGCCGCGAAGGCCGTCCGCCCTCCTGCGTCACTCCAGACAGGGAAGTGGCCGCCGCCGCGGCTGCACGCGGCCTCCCTGTCCAGTTGATTTCAGCGCCCAAGGCAGACCTCCACGCCCGTGTCGGACTTGAGAAGATTTTGCGCGGAGAGACTGTCAGCCCGGAACAGCTTGAGCCCGACTACATTCGCGCCTCCGATGCCGAGTTATTCTCCCTTCCGAAGCTCTCACAATGAGAAACGAGAAAAGCGATCGACTAATCGGCCTCCGACGATGACCCCTTCCTCCCATTCTCCGGCCGTCCTCATTCGTGCTGCCAATCCGGACGACGTCCCGGTGCTGCAAGAGTTGGAAAGGGAAGCGGACACGGCAGCTCACTGGAACTCCGCCCACTACGCGAGCCTCTTCCAGACGGCCTCCCTGGCCCGTAGGGCTTGGGTCGTTGAGGCCGGCGCCGAACCCGGTCCCCCGTGGCCGGCCGGAGCAACTCTTGGCTTCCTGATCGCACGAATAAGCCCAGAATGGGAAATTGAGAACATCGTGGTTGCGCGGCGCGCAAGACGTTGTGGTCTCGGCCGCGCCCTGCTCCGCCACTGCCTTGCCCAGGCTGGGGACGCGGGGGCCGCAGGGGTGCATCTGGAGGTCCGGGAATCCAATACCGCCGCTCGGCAGCTCTATGAGCGCTGCGGGGCTGTGGAAAACGGGCGTCGCCAGGCCTACTATCAACAGCCTGCCGAGGACGCAATTACTTACGTTTTCAACTGTTACAGTTCGGTTAAAAAAATCGATTGAAGCCCTCGGGTAAGCGGTGGTAGGTTTTGGTTCTCACCCAATTAGGAGGTCGGTTGGATGGCAGCTCAGCTACGCGACCAACTGATTCAGTCTAGTGACGAATTTCGTCGTCTTGTCCAAGAGCACCAGCAGTATGCACAGCGCCTCGATTCCCTGATTCAGAAACGTTACCTCTCCGAAGATGAGAAGTTGGAAGAGGTGCGACTGAAGAAGCTCAAGCTGCGCCTCAAGGACGAGATGGAGCGCATCGAACAGAAGTTTCGGCGCGATCACGGGATGGTCGCGTAGTAGTCAGTTTCCTTCTCTACTGGCACGCATCCACGCGTGCTGAGGGTGAGTTCTATTCTTTGCCATCCGGCTCTGGGCTTCAGAGCGTGAGAAATGCTGTCTGGCGCGGAAGCTATTGATCTTCCTTGCCCTTTCCTGCAAATACCCGCAGGCGTCCATCTGGCGGCTATATAATTTCTTCGGCGCTTGTGTATGGTTCGAGACGGCATGTACTACGCGGCGGGGGCACTCTTGCTGGCCATCTTGCTCGGCTTCTTCACTAGCCCGTGGTTGGCTGTGCTTCCCCTGCTGCTCGCGGCGTTTTTCCTCTGGTTCTTCCGCGATCCGGAGCGCGTAATCCCCGCCCTGGCCGGCGCCATCGTTTCTCCCGGGGACGGCAAGGTTACCGACATCGTTCCCTTTCTTGCCGGGGGCAGAAACCAGACACGCATCAGCATCTTCCTGAACGTTTTCGATGTGCACGTCAATCGCTCGCCTATTTCGGGAACCATCCGACGAGTGGACTACCGCCACGGCAAATTCAATAGCGCCATGGCCGGGGAATCGGCCGAGTTCAACGAGCAGAACATCGTCACCATCGAGGGTGAGGGCCACTGCGTCACCTTCAAGCAGATCGCCGGCCTGATCGCCCGCCGCATCGTCTTCACCAAACAGCAGGGCGACACCGTTGCACGTGGCGAGCGTGTAGGGCTGATCAAGTTCGGCTCCCGGGTTGACGTGATCCTGGACTCGCAAGCGGCTTTGCAGGTTCGACTGGGCGACCGCGTCCGCGGTGGCTCAACCATCCTGGCGCTCGCTCCCACCGCTGGACCGGCGGGTGCTCAGCGAACCGCAGCTTCCGCGCCTGTCCCCCCAGTTGCCACTACTGTCGCTGGAGGCAAGTGATGCGGTTCGAGCGCAAGCCGGCGATGTTCCGCCGCGAGACCGATATCGTCCGTCCCCGCAGCTTTCGCAAGGGCATCTACATCCTGCCTTCGCTAGCTACTACCTTCAATATCGCCTTCGGCTATTACGCTCTGTGGCACACCTTCGTCGGTTCTCCCGCTGAGCCCTGGCACTATGACAATGCCGCCAAGGCCATCGGCTTCGCCATCCTGTTCGATGGTCTGGATGGCCGCATCGCGCGCATGACCAACACCACCAGCGATTTCGGACGCGAATTGGACTCCCTCGCCGACGTAATCACCTTTGGCGTGGCGCCTGCCATGCTGGCTTGGGTATGGGGATTCCGCCAGTTGGGTCCAATCACCGGCCACGACCTGGCCGCTCGCACCGTGCAGGTCGGCGCCATCCTGACCTTTGCCTTCCTCATTGCCGGGGCCAGCCGCTTGGCGCGCTTCAACATTCAGAGCAACCCGCAACCTTCGAATCCCGGGCGGCCGGGCAAGCGCTACTTTGTCGGCATGCCCATTCCCGCAGCCGCTGGCTGCATTGCCGCCGTGGTGCACTTCGGCGAAGGCGATCCCATCGATACTTGGTGGATCGGCCTGCTCTGGGCCATCTACGTGTTCTCCGCGGCTCTGCTCATGGTGAGCACCTGGCGTTTTTACAGCTTCAAGGACATTGACCTCCGAAGCCCTCATCCCTTTCGCGTGGTTATCCTGGTTGGGCTCATGGTGGCGGGAATCTGGTATTTCTCCCGCCCGCTGCTGCTGGCGCTCTCCGTCGGCTACCTGCTGTCGGGTGTGGTCATTCGCATGATGTACATCTTTCGCCATCCCAAGGCTCCCGAGTACAAGCAAGCCCCGGAGGCGCGATGAACGGCCGCGAATCCAAGCCGGCCTCGGCGCGTTCCACCACCGCCATGCAGGGGCTCTATCGTGTGGCCATCGTCGGCGCCGGTACCCTGAAGGGCAAGGAATTGGCTGAGATCCTCCCGGAGACCAACTTTCCCGCTGCTGATGTGAAGCTGCTGGACGATGACGAGTCGCTGGGCCAACTGGAAGCGGTGGGCGATGAGATGACCTTCTTCCAGACCGTTACCCGCGACAACTTTGACAACGTGGACTTTGCCTTCCTTGCCTCGGACGAGAAGTTTACCCGTCGCCATTGGCAAATGGCGCGCCAGGCCGGCAGTGCCATCATCGATATGTCTTACGCCCTGGAAGACGAACCGGGTTCGAGCATCCGCGCTCCCTGGATCGATCGCGAACTGGGCGAGGTGCAGGCCCCCGAATTGCAGCCCGCGCCTGTCGTCGTAGCCCATCCTGCAGCCACCGTGCTGGGATTGCTGTTGATTCGCGCGCAAAAGGCGACTCCGGTGCACTCCGCCGTTGGAACGATCTTTGAGCCCGCTTCGGAGCGCGGCCGTCCGGGGCTCGACGAACTGCATGGGCAGACGGTGAGCCTGCTCTCCTTTCAGCAGTTGCCCAAGGATGTGTTTGACGTGCAGGTGGCGTTCAACGCGGTTTCCCGCTACGGCGAGAAAGCGGCTCCTTCGCTGGAAACTGCTGAGCATCGCATGCTCGATCATTTTCGCCGCATCACTCGCGAGCGCGTGCTGGTTCCCTCCATCATGCTGCTGCAGGCCCCCATCTTCCATGCCTACGCCTTCTCCTTGTACCTGGAGCTGGAGAAGCCTCTGGTTTTAGGCGATTTCACGCAGGCCCTCGCGGGCGAACATGTTTCCGTGACCCGTACCGCGGAAGATGCTCCCAGCAGCGTGACCGCGGCCGGCCAGGACGACATCCTGCTGTCCCTGCGCCGCGATCCTCTCCGCGATCACGGTGTCTGGATCTGGGCTGCCGCCGACAACCTGCGCGTCACCGCCCTCAACGCCGTCGCTTGCGCCGAACAGTTGGCAACCTCGCGTCCCCGGGGGAAGGTGCAGTGAGGATAGCCTCTCCCCCCACTGGGCGCCGGCCTTCAAGAGTCTCGAGTGGCTTGCTTGCCCTCGCCCTCGGCGCTCTGGCCGGATGCGGCTACCACACCACCGCGCACAGCGATCGGCTTCCCAGCGACGTGCATACCATCGCCATTCCGGCCTTCGCCAATCAGAGTCAGTCGTATCGCGTGGAGCAGATTCTGACCGCCGCCGTGGTCCGCGAATTCAACACCCGCACCCGCTATCGCGTGCTCAGCCAGGCCGGAGACACGGTCGACGCCACGCTCCGAGGCGCCGTCATCCAGACCCAGGCTGCGCCCCTGACTTATGACTCCCAGACGGGTCGCGCTTCCAGCGCTATTGTCACCGTAGCTCTGCGGGTTTCGCTGGTGGACCGCAAAGGCAGCGTGCTCTATGACAACCCCAACTACGTGTTTCGCGAGCAGTATCAGGTTTCGCGCGAGCTCTCCAGCTTCTTCGACGAAGAAACACCCGCTATGGACCGGCTCTCGCGCGACCTCGCCCGCACCCTGGTCAGCAATGTTCTGGAGGCATTCTGAGTGAAAGCCTTCGCCCAAGCGGACCACTTTGTCGCTCAGGTCAAGGAGCGCAAGCTTAAGCCCGGCTACCTGTTCATCGGTGACGAGGCATTCTTCCGCAAGCGTTGCCGCGACGCCATCCTCCGCCACCTGGTTCCCGCGGACCTGCGTGAGTTCAGCCTCTACGACCTCGACCTGGCGGAAACCGAGCTGGTTGAAGTTCTCGATCGCGCGCGTACGCCGTCGCTGATGGCGCCTTTCCAGGTGTTTTTCATCCGCGGCATCAAGCAGCTTTACGGCCGTGGATCGCACCAGGCTGAGTTTGACGCCATCCAGCAATACTTCGCCAATCCCAACCCCGACGCCACGCTGGTCTTCGTTGCTGATCACATCAGCATTCCCGCCGATGCCCGCCGCATGGACATGGTCGACCGTGAGCGCTACGAGCGCATTCGCGACACCCTGGGCGAATACTGCACCATCGTCGAACTGGCGCGCGTGCAGGAGGACGAGGCCGTCCGTTGGGCCAGAGAAACCGCCGCCGCAGAGGGCGTGACCCTCGACTCCGACGCCGCCCGCGAACTCATCGATTCCCTCGGTGCCGACATGATGCTGATCTCCAGCGAACTGGAGAAATTGATCCTCTACACCGGCGAGAAAAAGCGAATCACCCTGGGAGACGTGGAAACCACAGTTCTCGCGGCCAAGCAACGCACCCTCTATGAGCTGACGGACGCGATCTCGAGCAAAGACCGGCTGCGCGCTCTGGAGATCTTGGATGCCATCCTCTCCACCGGCGACGGCGAAGAAGCCGCCATCGGGCATCTCTACATGCTGGCCAAGACCTTCCGCCAGATGCTGGTGATTTCCGAAAAGCGGGTGCGCGATTCGCGCGCGCTCTGGCAGGCGCTGTGGCAAGGCTTCCGCGTGCCTCCATTTGCCGCCGAGGACATCATCCGCCAGGCGCGCCGCTACCGCTCGCGCCGCCAACTCACGCGCGCCCTGCGCCTCATCGCCCGCGCCGATCTTGCCCTGCGCTCCAGTCCGCCCAGCAAGCGCCTGGTGCTCGAGCGCCTCGTCCTCGACCTCTCTTCCGAACCCCGGGCTGTGGAATTAACCGTGTCGCAGCAGCAGGCGCTGGGGGTGTGAATCCGAATGACATTATTTTGCACGCCGAAATATGTCTGCGCGAATGCAAGATGTTGCAACATGGGATGAACTTCCGAGTCACCCCTCATCATTAGGTAATCCTGATGAGCCAGAAAACGGAAAATTCAAGGAAGCAGCTCTGGGGTTCAGGGCGGGTGGGCCGCCAGAGTATGTGCGGGTCTACGAAAAGATAACGGACGGAATCTGGACCTACACGGGCGAAAACGCAAGATCCTTCGACTCGGGCCTCGTCTGCATGCTCGGCCCTCGCTCAGGATGACAGCCTCGAGACTTTGTCTGGTCTTTACGACTCTTCATTCGCGGGATCAGCAACTCGGGCCGCTCGTTCCCTCCACCCTTCTCGATGAGACAATGTTCCCGTGGACCCCTCTCTCTACCTGTGCCGGATTGGGTACTCCGGCCCACGCGATCCCACTCCCGAGGTCCTTCGCCGGATCCATCGCGCGCATCTGTTCACCGTTCCCTTCGAGAATCTCGACATCCACCTCAAGCGCCCGATCGTTCTCGATGAAGAGCGCATTCTCGACAAGATCGTGCGCCAGCATCGTGGCGGATTCTGCTATGAGCTGAACGGCGGCTTCGCCGTCCTCCTTCGCAGCTTGAACTTCCACGTCACCCAGCTTTCCGCCGGTGTGGCGCGCGCCGACGGCAGTTTCGGTCCCGATTTCGACCACATGACCCTGCTGGTCGAGACTCCCGAGCCCTGGCTCTGCGATGTCGGCTTTGGCGACTGTTTCCTCGAGCCCTTGCCCCTGGTGCCCGACGTCGAGTTTCATCAGCAGGGCTTCGGGTATCGATCATTTCAAATCGGAAGCCACTGGCTGCTGCAGCGGCGTGAACAGAACGGGGAATGGAAAAGCCTCTACAAATTCACCCTCATTCCGCGTCAATTGTCGGACTACGTTCCCATGTGCCACTACCAGCAGACTTCGCCTGAGTCGCACTTCACGCGTCAGCGAATCTGCTCTCGCGCAACTCCCGAGGGCCGGCTCACGCTTTCCGATCTTCGGTTCATCGTTACCCAGTCGGGGCGGCGCACGGAAACTGAATTGTCGGGCGAGGAAGAGTACCGGATGGCGCTGAAGGAGCACTTCGCCATCGACCTCGGGGATGCAGAGTTTGTTGCGCCGAAGTTTGCTGAGTCGAAGACGGGCCGTGGCGGATAACGATTCCCACCATACGCTGAAACCAAAAGCAAAACGGCAGCCCACTGGGCCTGCCGTTTCAAGATTCCGCCGATGAAGATTTCGTGTTTACTTCGCCGCCATCGCTGCCAGCCGCGAGCTCAGGCGCGACTTGTACCGCGATGCCGTATTCTTGTGAATCACGCCCTTCTGGACCGACTTGTCCAGCGCCGATACCGTCGTCCGGAACAGCTTGGCCGCTTGTTCCTGGTTCCCTCCGGCCAGGGCCTCACGGAAGTGCCGGATCGCCGTCCGCAGGCGGGACTTGTTGGCCCGGTTAACCGCGGTCCGTGTTTCTGTCTGCCGGGCCCGCTTCAGGGCCGAAAAATGATTTGCCATAGTTGCTGCTCTATCCTCTAGAAAAAATTGTCCTTGTACAAACCTATATCCTACAGGGCGTTGGCCGGTAAGGTCAACTTAAGCCATCTTTTCCGCGCCTCCCATTCACGCCGATGCGTTTCCCATCTCGCACCCTCATTCCGCTTTGGGTCATCTAAACTTTTGGGTAGGAAAGGGGACTCCCGAAACAGCATTGACTGCCGTTATTGTCCGTCGTACTCTACGCTCAATGGTCGCTGCTTCCAGTCGGTGGCGAGCGGACACCTTCTCATCCGTCCTTGTAGTGACTTTACCGTCCCAAAAGGCTCAATTTGTTCGAACGTCGTTTGCGGATTTCTCGCGCGCCTCTGGCGTCGCGGGGACCCGACGGGGGGAAATGTCAGGACCTGAATGAAGAAGCACATCGAGATCACATCCAACATCGAAACTCTGTTTGGCACCCGGGATGAAAACCTTCACCTCCTCGAAGACGGTCTGAACGTAACCATCGATCTGCAGGCAGAATCTGTCGAAATTGAGGGCGCGGCTCGCGATGTGACCCGCGTCGAGCAAATTTTTGCCGACTTCGAGCAACTGCAGCGTTCTGGTCACGCCTTCACCAATGGCGATCTGACGGCCATGTTGCGCGTGCTCTCGGCGGATCCTTCAGCCAGTTTGCGGTCTCTGGTCGAAGCCGGCAAGCAGCGCTCCTTCGGCAAACGCACCATACAGCCGAAAAGCATCAACCAGCGGCGTTATCTGGAGGCCATCGAGAAGAACGACATGGTCTTTGGCATCGGCCCGGCCGGCACCGGCAAAACCTATCTCGCCGTGGCCATGGCCATCTCCGCTTTGGCCTCCAAGCGGGTCAATCGCATCATCCTCGCCCGCCCGGCGGTCGAGGCCGGCGAACGCCTGGGCTTCCTGCCCGGCACTTTGCAGGAGAAAGTCGATCCCTATCTCCGCCCACTGTACGACGCGTTGTACGACATGCTGGAACCGGAGAAGGTGGATCGCTACCTGGAGAAGAACATCATCGAGATCGCGCCCATCGCCTTTATGCGCGGGCGCACCCTCAACGACTCCTTCATTATTCTCGACGAGGCCCAGAATACTACCGCCGAACAGATGAAGATGTTCGTTACTCGCATGGGCTTCAATTCCAAGGCGGTCATCACCGGCGACATTACCCAGATCGACCTGCCCGCCACAAAAAGCAGCGGCCTGGTGCAGGCGACCGATATACTGAGAGGTGTCGAAGGTCTCAGCTTCTGCTACTTCGACGAAAGGGACGTGGTCCGTCATCCCCTGGTGCAGCGCATCGTGCGCGCCTACGACGATTACAAGAAGGTCCAGGAAGCGCAGATGTCGCTCTCTCTGGGCAACGGACAGAACGGCTTCTATGGAAAGCTCAGCGGGAATGGCAATGGCGGCAGCTTCGTACCGCCCGTTCTGCCCATGGAAGAGAATTCCGACTCTGAAGCCGCGGAAAACTAGACTTAAGTTCGTTTACGGGAGGATGCTTGGCGAATGTCCTCCCGTTTCCTTTTAGCCATCATTTGATCATCATGCACAAGCAGGTACCCGGCGCCGGCGAGCGGGCGCTTGCGCGCTTTACTGAGCGCGCCCGCCGGGCAGCTGGCGTTGGCAAACTCAACGTCCTGGTCACCTCCGGCCGCGAAATCCGCCGCCTGAATCACCGATTCCGCGGAAAAGACACGAGCACCGATGTGCTGTCGTTTCCCGCTGAGCCGTCTGCGCCCTCCGACCTCGCAGGCGAAATCGCGATCTCCGCCGAGACTGCAATCGCTAATGCCCGCCGACTGCGGCACAGCACGCTTGACGAATTCAAAATTCTCATCTTGCACGGCGTGATCCATCTCGCCGGCTACGACCACGAACACGACAACGGAGAGATGGCACGCGAAGAAGCCCGATTACGCAAGCGATTAGGGCTGCCTGACGCCTTGATTGCGCGCGCGCATTCGTCAGCACACTCGCGTCCCGCCCGCAATCATTCGGCGCGCCGCGTCCCTGCGCGGAGTTCACGATGACCTGGCCTTTTGTCACCGTGTTTCTGCTGCTGCTCGGGCTGCTCACCCTCACCTCTTACATGCAGCGCCTTTATACCGAGATGGGACAATTTCTGTCTCGCGAATTCCAGGAGAATATCGAAGCCTACGAGCAGTTGGTAGAGCCCCGGCTGGGAGTTAGCCGCGAGCGGGCGGCGCTCTCCATGGCCGTTCTGGAGCAGCTCTCAACCGCTGCGATTGCGGTCATGGTGGCCTACGCCTTTTTCTCCAGTGGGCACTGGCCGGCCTACGAAATCGTTCAGGCTGGCGCGATCATCATCGTCGTGATCGTGCTTCTCAACCGCATCGTCCCTTACGTTCTCTTTCCCCGCACCCGGGGCGCCTGGATCCGCCACTTTACGCTCCTGCTGCGCGCTCTCATCTACCTGGTGATGCCGATCACCATCGTCATCAGTTTCTGCCAGTCCGTGGCCTCGCTGGCCGGCGAACGGGCTGAACCTGAGCCTGAGACCCCCGCCGAAGCCGTGGATGCCCTGATTGAAGCTGGACAGGAGGAGGGCATCCTGGAGGAGAGCGATCGCGACCTGATCCAGTCCGTCGTCGAGTTCGGCGACAAGACTGTGCGTGAGGTCATGAAGCCTCGCCCCGAGATCGTGGCCATCTCCGCCGATGCCACTATCGAGCAGCTCACCGAGCTTCTGCGCACCCGTCACTTCTCGCGCATTCCGGTTTACGACGGCACCATCGACCATATCGTCGGTATCGTCCATGCCCACGACCTGCTGCAGGTCCCCGATCAGGAAGCCTCCACGCGCAAGGTCCGCAGCATCATGAAGCCCGAAGTTTACTTCGTTCCCGAAAGCAAGCGCGTCAGCGATCTGCTGCGCGAAATGCAGCGCGACAATATCCGCATGGAAATCGTCATCGACGAATACGGGGCGGTCGCCGGCCTGGTCACCATCGAGGACATGGTGGAGGAAATCGTTGGCGAAATCCGCGACGAGCATGAGAGTAAAACCGACGTGGTGCAGGAGGGCGAGGGTGTCTACGTCGTGCCCGGCAACATGGACATCGACCGGCTCGACGATCTCTTCGGTATCCGGCCCGAGGGCCACGAGGCCACCACCGTGGCCGGCCTGGTCAGCGAAATCGCCGGCCGCATTCCCCGGCGCGGCGAGGTGGTTACCAGCGACGCCTTGCGCTTCGAGGTGCTCGACTCCACCGACCGCAAGGTCAACCGCGTTCGCATCACCCACAGCCAGCCCTCGCAGCCGGCGCAGTTGCGGGCCTAAGCTATGCGCTCCGGCTTCGTGACCATCGTGGGCCGCCCCAACGCCGGCAAGTCCACGCTGCTGAATGCGCTGGTCGGCGAAAAGCTTGCCATCGTCACCCACAAGCCTCAGACCACCCGCAACCGCGTCCAGGGCATCCTGAACCTCACTCCCAGGAAAGGCCGGCCTGCCGCTCAGGTCATCCTCATCGACACCCCCGGAGTCCATCGTCCCGACACGCGCCTCAACGAAAAAATGATGCAGGAGGTTCGCGAGGCCCTCGAAGGGTGCGATCTTGTTTTGCTGATCACCGACGTGACCCAGAAATTCGGGCCCGGCGAACGCTTCGTCCTCGACCTGGCAAAGAAGGTCGCGACTCCCTGCATGCTGCTGCTGAACAAGATCGATCTGATCGACAAGCAGAAATTACTTCCGCTCATCGACCACTGGCGTGCCCTGCACGACTTCCGCGAAATCATCCCCATCTCCGCTCTCAAGAAGAACGGGCTGGATCTTCTTCTGGACCAAGTGGTCCACGCTCTGCCCGAGGGCCCCGAGTATTTTCCCAAGAGCCAGGTGACCGACCAGCCGGAGCGATTCCTGGCTGCGGAGATCATCCGCGAGCAAGTGCTGCTGGCCACCGAGCAGGAGATTCCCTACGCCACCACGGTTGTAATCGAACGCTGGGAAGATACTCCCCGCCTGCTGCGAATCTCAGCCCTGATTTACTGCGAGCGCGAAGGGCAGAAGGGCATTCTGATCGGCAAGGGCGGGCAGATGCTCAAGAAGATCGGCACCGCCGCCCGGCGGGAGATTGAAAAGATGCTGCGGCGAAAGATATTCCTCGAGCTCTTCGTCAAAGTGCGCCCCGGCTGGCGCGACTCCCGCGAATTTGTCGAAGGCCTCGACTGGCGGCGACAGCTGGAGGACTTGGTACCGCACACCAAGCCCTGATTATTCTTCCGTTCTACTCTTTCACCGCGATCTGCAGCGCCTTCATCTTCCGGTACAAGTGACTGCGCTCCAGGCCCAGGACCTCGGCGGTGCGGCTTACATTGCCGTGATTCTCATCCAGCTTTTTCAGGATGTAGTCGCGTTCGTAAGCCGAACGCGCCTGTTGCAGGCTGGAAAACTCTCCCACGCTGCGACGTCCGCCGTCACGATACACCAGGGGAGGCAGGTGCTTGCGCTCCAGGCGCGTCGCGGTCGGATTCATAATCACGATCCGCTCCATCACGTTCCGCAACTCTCTCACATTACCCGGCCAGGAATAGCGCATCAGGGTTTCAATCGCATCCTCGGTGATCTCCTTGGGATGGCGGCTGTAGGCGGCCGAAAAGTCTTTCAGGAAGTAGCGCGCCAGTTGAGGGATGTCTTCCTTGCGCTCACGCAGCGGCGGCACGTAGAAGGGAATCACGTTCAGCCGGTAAAACAAGTCTTCGCGGAAGTTGCCGCGCGAGATTTCTTCCT
This sequence comes from Terriglobales bacterium, assembly GCA_035319065.1. GTDB lineage: Bacteria > Acidobacteriota > Terriglobia > Terriglobales > Acidobacteriaceae > DASPRM01. The sequence continues at coordinate 1,062 of DATHDM010000256.1, read as the reverse complement.
CCAGGTCATGATTGGTGGCCGCAATCACCCGCGCATCCACCGTGATCTGCTCCTCCCCGCCCAGCGGCGTGAAGCGCTGCTCATCGAGTGTGCGCAGCACCTTGGATTGCGTCTTCAGGCTCATATCGCCGACTTCGTCCAGAAACAGGGTGCCGCCATCGGCCTTCTGAAACTTTCCCGTCTTATCGGCGGTGGCTCCGGCGAACGATCCTTTGCGATGGCCGAACAACTCGCTCTCGATCAGGTCCTCGGGGATCGCGGCGCAATTCACTTCTACGAACATGGCCTCGCTGCGCAGGCTCTCGGAGTGAATGGCGCGCGCCGCCAATTCCTTCCCCGTTCCTGACTCGCCGTAAATCAATACCCGACCGTTGGTCGGCGCCATCAGGGCGATTTGCTGGCGCAGCGCCTTCATGGGGATGCTGTCGCCCACAATCACGCTCTTGGGCAACTGCCGCTTCAGGTCGCGGTTCTCGCTCCGCAACCGGCGCGAGTCCAGGCCGTTTTTCAGGACAATCAGCGTCTTCTCCAGCGACAGCGGCTTCTCCAGAAAATCGAAAGCCCCCAACTTCGTGGCTCGCACCGCGGTTTCAATGGTGCCGTGGCCGGAGATCATGATGACTTCCGGCGGGTCCTCCATGGTCCGGATCTGTTCCAGAACCTCCATCCCATCCATGCCCGGAAGCCATATGTCCAGCAGCACCACGTCAAACGGGCGCCGCGAAAGCATCTGCAGGCATGCCTCTCCGCTGGCCGCCACCTCCGGCCGGTAGCCTTCCTCCTCCAGAATGCCCTGCAGCGCATCCCGAATGGCGGCTTCGTCGTCAACGATTAGGATTTCATGCATGCGTCGCGGTGTCAGCGGCGGCCTCGGCGGCCACGGGCAACTCCACTATAAACCGTGCTCCCATCGGTTGGTTCTCTTCTACCCGGATGGAACCATGATGGTCCTCAATAATCCGGCTCACGATGGCCAGTCCCAGCCCGGTGCCGCGCTTCTTGGTGGTGAAATACGGGAGAAAGAGCCGCTCCTTCACTTCCTGGGTTACACCTTGTCCGGTG
>DATHDM010000255.1:0-6806 GCA_035319065.1 Terriglobales bacterium | reverse complement strand
TCACGCAGAGAGTGTCAGGGCGCCAGCAGCGCGGACAGTCCACCTGGTAATCGTGCACCACAAGGACCTCTCCGCAGCCGGGACAACAATGCTTGCGCGGGCACCACTCCACCGCCAGCTCCAGTTTGCGGAAGTCCGTGTCCATGGTAACCGCCTGCCAGCTGAAGGTGAGCGCATCCAGGTCAACCCCCGCCAGCTCGCCGATGCGCAGGCCGACCTTGTGAAAGCGCGCTCCCGGGTGCCGCTGGGCCTCCGCCTCCACCATCTCCAGCAGCGAAACGGCGATGCTGAGTTCGTGCATGACTGCCTCTCGCGCGGTTGAAATCCCCTGATCCTGCTCCTTCGGCCTCAAGTATTACTTTAATAAGCCTGGCTTCAAGTAAAACTTCAGCAAATCCGTGGTAGCTGCTCGCCTGCAATCATGTCCACGTAGCGGGTGGTGCCGAACGCTGTTCGCAGGAGCAGGCTGCCGGGATCGGACTCGGTGACCCTGCCGATGATCCGCGCTTCCCGCCCGTACTGATGGTTACGCATGGCTCCGACGATCCTCTCGGCAGAAGCAGCCTCGACAATGGCGACCAGCTTCCCTTCATTGGCCACGTGCAGCGGATCGAGACCCAACAACTCGCAGGCGCCGACCACCTCCTCGCACACCGGAATCATCGCCTCTTCCAGCACCACGCCCACGCGCGATCGCCGGGCAATCTCGTTGAGCGCGCTCGACAGGCCTCCGCGGGTGGGATCGCGCATGCAGCGGATCTCTCCCCCGGCCCGCAGCATGGCCGCCACCAGGGTGTGCAGGGGAGCGCTGTCGCTCTTAATTGCAGTTTGAAATTCCAGGCCCTCGCGATGCGCGAGCACGGCAATCCCATGATCGCCGAGCGAGCCGCTGAGAATTACCGCGTCGCCGGGCCGCGCCCGGTCGCAGGAGAGGGTCACGCCCTCCGGCACCAGACCGATGCCCGTGGTGTTGATGAAGAGCTGATCGCCCTTGCCCTGCTCCACCACCTTGGTGTCGCCGGTAATCACCTGCACTCTGGCTTCATCCGCCGCTCGCCGCACAGACTGCACCACTCGTTCCAGCGTCGCGATGGGCAGGCCCTCCTCCAGGATGAACGCCAGCGTCAGGTAGAACGGCGTCGCTCCTCCCACTGCCAGATCGTTGATGGTTCCGTGGACGGCGAGCGAGCCGATGTCCCCGCCGGGGAAGAACAGCGGCTTGACCACAAAGGAATCGGTTGTAACCGCGATCCTCGTGCCCTGCACCTCGACCACCGCCTGATCATTCAGCGGCTCCAGCGCCGGATTCGCGAAGGCAGGGAGAAAGATCTTTTCCACCAGTTCCGCCGACAGCGCGCCTCCAGCCCCATGCCCCAGAAGAATCCTTCGCGTGGCCGCGATGGAAGGCGGGCAGGTCAGCACACCAGTTGTTTCTTCCTCAGGCATTGGCTCTACCTGAGCCCGCGTGACGGCGATATTCGTAGTAGGCGGAGCAGGCTCCTTCCGCCGAAACCATGGGCGCGCCCAGAGGGTGCAGTGGGGTGCAGGCCACGGCAAAAGCCGGACAATCGGACGGCTTCTTCTGCCCAGTGAGGATCTGGCCGCTGATGCACTCGGCAACTTCGTGCGCCGCGCGTTCCTCCAAGGGAAAGGCCGTTTCCGCATCGAATTCCCCGTATCGGTCGCGGATTCGGAGGCCGCTTTGCGGAATCACTCCCAGCCCCCGCCATTTGCGATCGCAAACCTCAAAGACTTCATCCACGGCGAGCTGCGCGTGCAGGTTTCCGGCGCGGGTGACGGAGCGGACATACTGGTTCTCCACCTGGGCGCGGCCTTCCTCCAGCTGTAGGACCAGCATGCCTATGGCCTCCAGCAGGTCGGTGGGCTCGAAACCGGCGACAACGACGGGAACCCGGAGGTCGCCCGCCAACTCCTCGTACGCCGTGTATCCCGCCACGGTGCACACATGCCCGGGCGCAATCAGGCCCTGCACCCGGTTCTGGGCAGACTGGAAGAGAGCGCGGATCGCCGGCGGAACCAGCATGTGAGACACCAGCATGAAGAAATTTCTCAACCCCAATCGCCGCGCCTGCTGCAGCGCCAGGGCGTGCGCCGGGGCCGTGGTCTCGAATCCAACGGCAAAGAAGATTACCTGCTTGCGGGGGTGGGAGCGCGCCAGCTGCAGGGCCTCCGCCGGCGAGTACACGATACGGATGTCGCCTCCGCCGGCCTTCGCGTGCAGCAGGTCGGTGGTCGATCCCGGCACCCGCACCAGGTCGCCGTAGGAAACGAAAATGACGTCGGGACGCGCGGCCAACTCGGTGGCCTTGTCGATGATCTCCAGCGGTGTGACGCAGACCGGGCAGCCGGGCCCGTGGACCAGATGAACCTCTGGGGGCAGCATCTGGTCAAAGCCAGAGCGCACGATGGTATGCGTTTGGCCGCCGCAGATTTCCATCAGCACCCAGTCCCGGGTCACGCGGTGAGCGATAGCCTCCGCCAGCTTGCGGACGATCTCCGGATCGCGATACTCGTCCACATACTTCATGCCGGTTGATCCCCTAGAGCCAATTCTTCGATCGGGCCCAGGACCCGGAGTAGCTCAAACGTGCGCCGCGCTTCCGCCTCGTCGAGACGGCTGATGGCATAGCCGACATGCACGATCACGTAGTCTCCCACCACCGCCTCCGGAACCAGGTCCAGCGACACGGCGCGGACAATGCCGCCAAACTGGACGCGGGCCAGGCGAATGCCTTCCACCTTCTCCACAGCCAGAACTTTTCCTGGGATTGCGAGGCACATGTCGGCATCCTCGAGGCGCAGTGCTTGCTGAGGGAATGCTATCGAAGACGGTCACAGGCTTTCTGTGACCGATAAACAGGGTGGCGGCCCCTCCCTCGTCGCCCTTAGCGGCCGCAGGCAGGGCGTTTCGAGGTTATGCCAGGTCGAACAGCAGGACTTCCGCCGGCTGGCCTTGCGTCTTACCGACAATCTCGAGCTCCTGCTCGTCGGCGATGGCCGCGCCGTCCCCCGGCTGAAGGGTCGTGCCGTTGACTTCCACGCTGCCGCGTGCCACCTGGATCCAGGCACCGCGCCCACTCTGCAGGGTGTGGGTAGCGCTCGCCCCATCCTTCAGCAGGGTGGCGTACACGCGCGCGTCCTGATGAATGGCCACCGATCCAGCCTTCCCCTCGGGAGAGGCGATCAGCCGCAGCTTGCCGAGCTTTTCCTCGGCGGGAAAGGTCTTCTGCTCGTAGCTCGGCTCCACCGATTTCTGGTTCGGCATGATCCATATCTGCAGCAGGTGAACCGGCTTGGAAGTCGAGTGGTTGTACTCGCTGTGCAGCACGCCGGTGCCCGCGCTCATGCGCTGCACTTCCCCAGGGACGATGCTCGAGCCATTCCCCAAACTGTCCTTGTGCGCCAGAGCCCCCTCCAGAACGTAGGTGATGATCTCAATGTCGCGGTGCGGATGGGTGCCAAATCCCGATCCCGGCTGTACCCAGTCCTCATTGATGACCCGCAAGGAGCGGAAGTGCACGAACTTGGGATCGTAGTATTCGGCGAAGGAAAAGGTGAAACGGCTGTCCAGCCAGCCATGATTGGCGTGGCCGCGATCCTGGCTCTTGCGCACGGTGATCATCGCTATTGCCCCCTCTGCGGGAATGGCGGGGAGTCTCTCGCCTCCGACATTACATGTGATGACAAATATCGTTAAAACGATTCATTCTTCCCACCCCATTTGAAGACGCTTGAATCACCTGCCAGTGATCTGGCGCGCGGACAGAATTATTTGCGCCATCCGGACACGCGGTCACTCTCCAGCGAGTTCCTCGCGCAAGGCTTCGCGCAGCGAATGAATCTCGTCTTCGTCCAGCTTGGCTCCCTCAGAGGTGAGGTAGAACACATCGATGGCCATCTGCCCTTCGGTGTCGATCAAGGCGACCTCGATATTGCAGCCATTGCGGAAGAGTGTGGACGCGATCGCGTGCAACAGGCCGGGGCGGTCCTGGGCGATCAGTTCCAGCAGGGTGCTGTGGGAGGAGGAGTCGTTGTCGAAGGCGATGCGGGTCTGGACGGTCACCTTGACCTGCCCATTGGCGTCCGCGCGCGCGCGCCGCTCCAGGAGTTTGTCCAGATCGGCCTTGCCCGAGAGCACATCCACCACGCTACGCTTGAAGCGCTCGCGCTCGGGCGGATTCAGTTCCAGGGTGCGGAAGCGATCCCTGAAGTAAAGCGTGTCCACCACCACGCCGCACTGATTGGAGAACGCATTCGCTTTGATGATGTTCATCCCCCAGGCGGAGAGCACGCCGGCGATCGTGGCAAACAGCCGCGGCCGGTCGGCGGTGACCACGGTCAACTCGTACAGGTCGCGGCTCAGCTTCAAGGCCAGTTGGACGGGTTCGCGGCGCAATTGTGCCGCCATCTCGAAATGGATGGTAACCTGCTCCGCTGCGTGGGTGCGCAGGTAGCGCTGCGGCAGGCCGTCGAGAAACTCCCGCACCTGCTTTTCGCGCTTGGGTACCAGCGCGCTCACGCGCGCGATCAGGTCGCTCTCCACTTCGGCGTGGAAACGCTCATCGTCCACCACGCGGTTCATGTAGTTGACGGTGGTGATGTAGAGCCGCCACAGGTTTTCCGATTTCCAGGGCGTCAGGGCTTCGGGGTTGACCGCCTTGATGTCGCCGTAGGTCATCAGGCAGAGCATCTTCAGCCGCTCCGGCGTGCCGATTTTCTCGGCGAAGGCGCGGATGGTCTCCGGATCGAAAATGTCGCGGCGCAGGGTGGCGGACATTTCCAGGTGGCTGGCGATCAGGAAGCGGACTGTCTCAAGCTCCTGCGACTCGAGCCCCAGTTGCGCCAGCGTGCCCTGGGTCAGCCGCACGCTGGCCTCAAGGTGCGAGGCGGCTCCCGATCCCTTGCCCAGATCGTGCAGCAGCAGGGCCAGGTACAGCAGTTCAGGCCGCTCGACTTCGCGCAGCAGTTCGGCATAGCGCTTCTCCCACTCCGATTGCGGCTGGCTGAGCCGATGCAGGTTGTCGATGGTGAGAAACGTGTGCTCATCGACGGTGTAGCGATGATAAAAATCTCGTACTACGAGGGAATCGATCAGCTTGAATTCCGGGAGCTGCCGCCCCAGCAGCCCCAGGGAGTGCATGCTGCGGAGAGCCAACGCGGCGTGCGGGGCCTGCAGAACGGCGCGCAGGTGCGACCAGCCCTCCGGACCGCGCGGCAGCCGCTCCGCCACCGAGTTCAGGGCCTGCTCAACCCGATGTTCGGCGTCGCTCGACAGCTTGAGGCCGTGGTGGGCCATGAACTCGAAGGTGCGGAGCACCAGTTCCGGATCCTGTACCGCGCTGGCCTGCTGGAAGAAGATACGCCCATCCACCACGGAGAAATCTGCATTCGACACCCGCGAGCGCCAGCGCTGGAACTGCTGGTACAGAGAGGAGCGGGCGGCAGGCACTTCCTCCAGCAACTGCGTCAGTGTGCGATTGATGGCGCGGGCGTGGCGAAAGTAGGCGCGCATCCATTCCGCCGATTCGCAGGCTTCGCCCGCCGGCAGGCCGATGCCGCGAAGCGCCGCGTCGTCCTGGGCCTCCCAGGTCAGGTTATTGTCGTCGCGTCCGTGGCGGTAGTGCAGGAAACAGCGCACGGCGAGCAGGGAGTCCAGCGCCCGCCGCGCCTCCTCCCGCACCGGTGTCGGCAGCAGGGCCTCCAGGTCGGGCCAGTCGCGGTCCTTCTCCAGCGCGGAGAGCAGCGCCAGCCAATGAGCCACGTTGTAATCGCGCAGCCCCCCGGGGCTCTCCTTCACGTTGGGCTCGAGATGAAAGATGGTGTTGCCGAATCGGGCGTGCCGGCTGCGAGTGACCTCGGAAAGGGATTGCACCACCGTCTGCCACTCCCGGTTCACCAGTTGCGGGATGAGCTTGTCGTGCAGGCGCGAATAGACTTGCCGGTCCCCAGCCAGGTAGCGGCTCTCCAGCAGGGAGATGGTGAACTCGATGTTGTCGCGATCGACGCGATCGCACTCCGCCAGCGTGCGCGAAGAGGGGCTGACGCGGAAGCGCAGGTCCCACATCTCCTGGCAAACTCGCCGCACCTTGTCCTTCGACTGCCGTTCCAGCGAATCGCTCTCGGAGAGAAACAGCATGTCCACGTCCGAGAACGGCAGCAGGAGCCCGCGACCGAACCCGCCAAGGGCAACCAGGCAGAACCTCTGCGGACCTTCGGGGCTGGAGGAGATGAATTCCTGCCACAAGCGAGTGGCTACGGAGCTGACCAGGGCGGAACGCTGTTGGGCTGCCGCGCGGCCGTCGCCGGTCTCTTCAAACGCCTGGCGAATCCGAGCCGATTCGCTGGCGTAGAGATCGCGAAGTGAACTGCCGACCGGCGGTGCTGGCATGATGCAGTCTAGCCTCGAGTGCGCAAGTCGCGAATGCGTGAGCGCCGTCTAGTAGTCGCATAAGCCGCGAAAAACTGGCTCTATTCCCTACAGCGCGGCCACCCCGCGCTCCTCGTTGCGGATGCGAATGGCTTCATCCACCCGCGAGAGGAAGATTTTGCCATCGCCGATTTTTCCCGTACGGGCGGCGTTGATGATGGCCTGCACCGCCTTGTCCACCAACTCGTCGGAGAGCACCAGTTCCAGCTTCACCTTGGGCAGCAGATCCACCGTGTACTCCCGGCCCCGGTAAAACTCGGTGTGGCCCTTCTGGCGGCCGTGACCGCGAACTTCAATGACGGTCATGCCGTCGATGCCGATCTCGATCAGCGCGTCCTTGACTGCATCCAGTTTGGAG
>DATHDM010000254.1:0-6768 GCA_035319065.1 Terriglobales bacterium | reverse complement strand
ATGCCAGTCTTGTCGGTCACGCTCAGAAGCGCCCGTTGTACTTTTGCCATGACATTCCTTCCGTGAGGTGTGGGGCAAGGGTCCGCAGGAACCAGCCTTGCAGTCAATACTAGCAGGCAGAGAAATGGAAGTGATGCCGGTCACAGCGAAATGATTGGCGGCGAGAGCGAGCGGGAACGGCAAGGGCAAGGCTCAGGCGGTCTTGGGACGCGCCTTCAGCTTCACCTCTCCGTTACGCATTTCCACTTCGAATTCGACCGACTTGCAACCGAACTTCTTCTGGATCTCCTCCGTCTTCTTCTTCACGAAGCTCTGGAAGGATTCGAAGGTGGCGCTGTCGGGAATGTTGGCCTTCTGGCGCGCTTCCTTGAGGGCGCTGAACAGGGGACGGACTTTCTCGGCGTCGGCCTGCTCCAGAGCGAAGGTGGAGCGGGCGCTCTCCTCCCTGGTCTCGCCCTTGAGGGCGCGCTCGGCGGCGTGCTGCTGCTCGGCGCGCAGCCCCTGGATGGCGAGCAGCGCGTCCTGCGGGCGGCGGTAGCCTTCTTCCTTGACCTTCAGCTTCTGCCGCCACAAGTCGCTGAAGATGGCGTAGCGCTGCGCCATGGCGTTGTAGCGGAAGCGCTGCGCGAATTTCAGTTTCTTGGAGTCGCCGTACTTCTTCAGCAGGCTCTGCACGCGCCACTCCAGGTCCTGGGGTGGGCGCTTGGAGCCTCCGCCAAAGTACACGTCGTACTCGATCTTCAACCGGCGCAGGTTGTCGTCGAGAAGATTCAGTTCCTCGTCGACAGTCAAGAGTGCCTCGCAGGGGAGGAAATTCCCGGACGGCCGGGAGCCTACTTCCTGGACAAGTTTCCAGCGGGCGGGGGCCTGGTGTCATCCCTCCGTAGTCGCTGTCCCAAAGTGCGCGCGCATCGACCGGCTGAGATCGAACACCGGGCTGGAGAACAAAAGGGGAACTGCTTTGGCCAGCGCGACCCAGCTTTTCCAGCTACTTGCCGGTGCTGGCCGCCATCTTCTTTACCATCTGCAGCACCAGCTTCCGGTCGCTCTCATTCAGGGCGGCGGAGTAGCGGCGGACCTGGTTCAGGAAGCGCACCTGGTCGTCGCTGAGCTGGGGCAGGTTCTTGGAGCCGTTGTCGTGTTCCCCGGCGGAGAAGAACTGGGCCAAGGGCAGATCCATCGCGTTGGCGATCTTGGCCAGCGTGTCCAGGGAAGGAATCGTGTGCCCATTCTCCACGCGGGAGAGATAGCAGCGCAACAGGCCCGTTCGTTTCTCGATGTCGCCTTGCGAAAGGGCCTTTTGCAGGCGGTAATTGCGAATCGTCTCGCCTATGTTCATAGTGAAGACGGAAAATATTGCCTGGGGGTGCTGAATAGTAACCAGAGTACAAACCCCGGCGCAATAGATTTTTTCGCGGCTGTAAAAAGAGCGAGTTACGAAAGTGCGCGGGTCCGCATGATCGCTCAGACCGATTTCCTGGCAGTCGAACTCCGCCAACTCGAGCCCTGGTTTCTAACCGTGCAAGTCTGCCGTGCGGGCGTCTGTACGCCCGTAATCAACTTTTGAAGCGGAGGCAGCAAATGCGCAAGAGCGATTTTGTCTTGTTAGTTCTCGCGTGCGTCCCAGGCCTTCTTTCCGCCCAATCAACGACACGCCCAGCATATAGGGATCGTGCGCTCATCCAGCACGCCAACTCCTCCGTCACAGTTACAGCCAACGCTCCGCTGCCCCTATTCCAGGCAATCTCAGCCATCCGTGAGGCATACGGATGGCAGGTCAGCTGGGAGCAGGCGGCCGGCTACAGCCCCTTCGACGTCGTCGACGATACTGGACCTAGGTGGCGGGCGAGTCATCCGAATGCGAAAGGCGTGACGCGACCAGCCGGGGGACTTTTTACCAGCACCTGGCCAGAGGTGAGGGACCTATCAGTTACAAGCTTGAAGGCCGACGTACTGGCGAAGCTGATACAAGACTACAACTCGACTGACAATCTGGGAGGTATACGTTCCGGACTGATCCTGATGGGCAACTTGCGGTTGTGGGCACTCAAGTGAAGGACGAGAATGGTGCATTTCGCCAGACTACTCCCCTATTGGACACACCGCTCAGCGTCGAGATGCAGAAGAGGACTGTTTACGACACCGTCCGAACTGTCTTGGCGGCGCTTTCCGCTGCAACAGGTAACAGAATAATCATAATGAGCGTGCCCACGAATCTGTTTAGAGCCACAGAAGTGGAAGTAGGTGGGAATCGTGTTCCCGCACGTGAACTCCTCATGGAGGCACTCTCTGGCACCCATCGCCCCTTGCAATACGATTTCGGCTACGATCCCGACGCGCCAGTCTACATACTCAATGTATCGATGGCATTGACGGAACAGCAGGACGCGCTCGGCCAGAGGCGCCCTGTCCCTATAGATCGAAGCCGTTAGGCCAAGGGAGGTCCTTAATGATGATTTCTGCCCCGTGTCCCATCCTGAGCGCCGCGAAGGGTGGGATCGAAGCACTTACCCGATGCTGAAGTCCCTACTTCTTAAGATTCCCCTCCAGAAACGCCAGCGTCTTTTTCCGCGCTGCGGCTGCATCATCCGCGCGGTACCCTGTCGCATTGTTGGGATTCTCGAAAGCATGCCCAGCTTCGGGGAAGATTACGATCTCAACGCTCTTACCCTGGGCCTTGAGCTGCTCTTCGAATTTGTGGACGTCGTCCACCGGAATGCCGCGATCCTTGCCGCCGAAAATCCCCAGCACGTGGGCGTGAATCTTGCTCAGGGTTTCGGGCTGGGTGGCGAGATGGCCGTAGTTGATGACCACGGCTTTGAGTTGCGCATCATTCAGCGCCAGATCGAGCGCGTAGCCGCCGCCCATGCACCAGCCAATGGCTCCGACGCGAGTCTTGTCCACATTTTTCAGTGAGCGCAAATAAGCCGACGCCGCCAGCAGGTCGCGCGTGGCGCGATCCTGGGGAACGCCGCGCATGATCTCATGCGCCTCCTCGGGCGTGGTGGCCACCTTGCCGCGGTAGAGGTCGAGCGCGAGAGTCACATAGCCCTGCTCGGCAAGCTCGGAGGCTTGCTGCTTCACCCAATCATTCAGGCCCCACCACTCGTGAATCACAACCAGGGCGGGAAAGGGGCCTTTCCCCGCGGGCGCGTACAGCATGCCGCTGACCGTCTCGTCGCCACTCTTATAGGAGACGGGTTTGCCGTCAGCCGCCCAAAGAAAATGTGCGCACAGGGGAAAAAACACCGCCGCAAGCGTGGCTCGCAACCGCATCGTGTTGGTCATCTCTCCACCGTGTAAGACTCCAGGTCCAGTTCCATGAAGGTAGCTCCTTCTACGGGGTTGGCAGTATAAGGCGGGATCTCATAGAAGCCCAGCGCGCGATACATGGCTACGGCTGGGCCCATCATAGGCTCGATGGTGTCCAGGCGCATGCGGGTGTAGCCGATGTGGCGGGCCTGTGCGATCACCACTTCCGCCAGGGCGCGGCCAATGCCGTGACCGCGGAAGTCGGGGCGCACATAAAGGCGCTTCATTTCGCACACGCCGGGTTCCAGTGGGCGCAGGGCCACGCAGCCGGCGGTGTGCTCGTCGAATTCGGCCAGCAGCAGTCGCCCCGCCGGCGGCGCGTACTTGCCCGGAAGCTGGGCCAATTCCTGCTCGAAGCTCTGGAAGCAGAGACTGAAGCCGAGGGAATTGCCATACTCGAGGAAAAGCTCGCGCGCCCGCGCCATGTGGTCGGCAGATTCGGCTTGGAAGATCTTCACCACGGATCAGGCCCGAATCAAGTCGCTTCCACTAGCTGATGATCCTGAACGCGGGAGAGCGTCAACAGTCCAAGGACAGCTCCCACCAGCGCGGTCGCCATGTCTTCCTGCGTGTCCCAGGGATCGCCCTGGGTTCCCAGAAAGTCGTCGGCGGCGGAGCCGCTCGCCACTGCCACACGCCACTCGAACAGCTCGTAGGCAGCGCTGATCGCCAGGCAGATGCAAACCACGATGAAGAACAGCCAGGGGCCCCGCTTCACCACCTGCTTGCGGATCAGGATCTCACGCGCCACCAGGGCCGGCACCAGTCCCTGCGCCAGGTGACCGACGCGGTCGTAGTAGTTCCGGCTCAGATGCCAGTGATCGCGAATCCAGCTGAACACCGGCTCGCGGGCGTAGGTGTAGTGACCGCCCACCAGCAGAATCAGAGCCTGGCACAGTATCAGGATGTAGGAGAGCCGGGTCAGCGGGAAGCGCCCATAGGTGAATACCAGGATCGGCAAGGCGATCAGCGCCGGAACGACCTCCAGAAACCAGGTGACGTAGTCGTAGGGGCGGATCGCGGACCAGGTCAGCGCAGCCGCGAAAACACACAGCAGAAAAACCAGGAATGGTTTGTCGGCCAGGCCGCGAGGCGGCTGATGCACTCGTTCTGGCGGAATGCTCACCCCAACCGGCATGCGTGGGATTGTATCTCACACGCGGCCGCAGCTTGCGCTGACGACGCGGCTCCCTCAGGCGCTGCTCTGCGCGTCCGAGGCCGGACCTTTTTCCGGCGCCTGCGCTGATGGGCGCATTGGGTTCACACTCGAGTCTGCGCTGCGCGCGCGCCCGCCTCTGCCGCCCTTGCTCTCCAAGGCAGCCTTGAAGTCGCGCAGCACCTTGGAGATGAATTCCTCCAGGTGCTCCTCGGTTACGTTGGCAAAGGGCCGCAGCCAGCGCGACGGCGGCGCGTAGTTCATGGTGACGTGCACCAGGGTATCGTTGCCGACGGGAGCGAAACTGATGCGGCCGGTGTGCTTCGGTCCGCTCAGCGATTTCCAGGCGATCGATTGCAAAGGGATGAACTGTTCGATCTCGGCCTCCCAATCGAACTTCCTCCCGTCCAGCAGGATGCTCCAGTGAGAACGTCGGCCGTCCACGCGCACCTCGGCGATGCTGTTGCTGACCGCAGGCAGCCGTTCGAGCTGGAGCCAGGCGTCAAACACCTCCGGCACCGGCAGCCCGATCTGCAGACTCTTCTCCAGCCGGACCACGGGACGCCGCGGACGGCTCAGCCGGTCGATCAACAGCACAGTGCCCAGGCCGGCGCCCGCGCCCACTGCCGCACCCACGCCCAGACCGCGCCAGAATGATTTCTTTGCCATCGCTGCCTCCAGAGTCAGGGATCGATGATCAATCTCAGAGACTCATAGCATGTCCTGGGTACCCGACGAGGTGGTGTGTATAGGTTGGATGTCGCAGGAGTCGAAAACTATGCTAATTCGCTGCCCGCGGCTCGCCGGGCCGCGGAAATCTTCTGCTCGAGCGCGTTGGTGTGCGAATCTTCAAACTCGGCCAGCTCTCTGTAGATCTTGTGCAGCTCCTCCTCGCTGGTCGTGGCCGCCAGATGACGATAAAAGCGCTGCGCCGCCTGCTCCGCCGCCAGGGCTATCTCCAGGGCCTTGTAGCGTGGCGAATAGGCGGTGTTGGAGCGCGCGATTGCGAACAGCTCGCCGTTCTCCAGCTTGGGAACCTCGATCATCTCGCGGATGTCCTCTTCCGTGGTCACGCAGTGCCGGGTGCCGTAGCGCTCCAGGTATTTCTCCTGCAGCATGGTACCGTGATGCCGCTCTTCCTGCGCCATATCCCAGAAAACATCGGCGATCTGCAGCGACTCGGGATCGCGGAACTCGGCAAACAACTCGGCAAACTGCCGGTACAGCTCCGCATTGCGTTCTTCGATGAAGATGGCGACGTGAAGGGCCTCCTGCGCCGTCAGCGAACCAAAATCCCGCTTCATAGCTGCTTCCTGTCCTGGGGTGACCGCCACTAATGGCTGATAGTGTACGACGTCCGCCGCAAGTCAAGCGGTGCATAGATGCATTCGGCTTCAGGCTGGTCCATTTCCGGATTGGGCCCGCGCGCCCATGATCTTGGCCGTAACCACGTGTCCCCGCTCGATGCGCAAGGTGAGATCGCGGGCGCAATCGGTGCACAGCCAGTAAAACTCCACCGCGCCGCTTTGCTGCTTCACCCAGCCTTCGGTTTCAGCGGCGGCGGACAACGATGAGGGTCGGGGATCGACGGCGAAGATCTTGCCCTGATGCAGGAAGCGGAAAGAAACGAAGCAGGCAGGGTTGGCGCACTTGGAGAGCATATCGAACTCCTGCAGGTTGCCCTCCTTGGGGGGATGGGATAGTCACCAGAGCCGCACAGCCCGAGCTCGACAACCTTGCAATCGGGAAATTATTGTGGGGAGGCTGGCGACTTCTCCTCGGCGCACTCGCGTTCCAGACGCGCAACGAGTTGGCGCAACCAATCGATCACCGCCTCCTCCAAACGAGCCCGATTGTAGCCCTGATCCAGAGATTCCACGGTGGTTCCCTTGTCATCGAGAGGAATGTGATGGCAGGGCACAGTTTCATTTCGGGACTGTTCTGGAACGAAATCGATCAGCATGCACTCGGAGCACGGGTGCGGCCGGCCTGGCTCTCCGTAGTTCAAGCAGGTGACCGAGTCCTGAAAGATCGAGGTCGGCTTCCAGGGCGTTCGCACCGAACGGCCATAGCCTCCCTGCTCGAGGAAAGAAAGCTCAAACTTCAGCTTCTCCAGGAGTTCCTGCTTCTCGCAGCCCATATGCCACCTCCGCATCGATGGAGCGATTCTCCGCCGTGGTAACCCCACGGGCTGTGATATTGCTCACGGGGTGGTGTGACCGGTTGGAAGGCCAAACCCGGCTCAAACCCGCCACAGCGTGGTCGCCGGCCCGCGGCGGGCGGCGTGCACACCCGGCGCC
>DATHDM010000253.1:0-8311 GCA_035319065.1 Terriglobales bacterium | reverse complement strand
AGCAGCTCGAGCATCGACTTGCGGGCCTGCTTGATCTTGTCGCTTTCCGTGCTGACGACCATTCCCTCGCTGACCAGCGTGGTGCAGGCGGTCTGCAGCTTGGGCATCTTCTCGACCTTCACCAGGCACATGCGGCACGCGCCCTGCAGGGAGAGACCGGGGTAGTAGCAGAAGGAGGGGACCTCGATGCCCGCGCTCTTGCAGGCTTCAATGAGCAATGTTCCGGCGGGGGTCGCGATCTTCTTGCCGTCCACCGTGATGTTTACGTCTGGCATTCAGGATCCCATGCTTTCCGGTTGTATGGCTATGACGCTGCCGCAGCCAGGCTGCGGAAAGTAGAGCTGGCCTTGATTTCTTCAATCTGAGCCGCATGGCGTTGGGGATGAAGCACCATCGCCAGCAAAAGCTGATAACCATCGATGGGTCCCAGAAGGGGGTGGTCGATGCAACGCTGCCGCAAGTCCTCCTGGGTCTGCTCAACGAAGGCGATGGTGCGCTGGCGGTGCTGGCAGAAAGATTCGATCGCCTCTCCCAGGGAACAGAATCTACCCGAGGGTTTCACCATCTCCGGCGCAATGCGCTTGCGAGTGCGGTCCAACATGCCCTGGCGGGTGGCCTGATCCCGCGCGGGATTGGCGTAGGCGCCGGTGGCAGGCGCTTTTTCGATGGAGCGCAACATCAACCTCTCGGCCGAGGCAACGTGCTCGACGCAATCGCGAATCGTCCAGCAGTCGGGCGAGATACGGATGGCGCCTTGCTCCTCACTAACACCGGCCAGGGCGCTTAGAAACAAATCCCGGCTGCTCAGCAGGGAGCTCAGCATTTCCTGGCGCTCGGATTCGGTGAAGGCAGACATCTTCCTGGTACTCCTGCTTTCGTCAGTGCACCAACACGGGCAGCATCTGGACGGCGCCCACGGGCTCAAAGGGGCAAGGCTTGCCGTCGAGGTGGTCTTCAAATTCCTGGCGAAACTTCTGCACGATGGAGATGGTAGGCATGGCGGCGGCGTCTCCCAGCGGGCAGAATGTGCGCCCCAGCATGTTTTCCGCCAGGTAGGCGATGTTATCGATATCGCGGCGAAGGCCGGCGCCGGCGTGGAAGCGGTCGAGAGTCTTCTTAAGCCAGTCGGTTCCCTCGCGGCAGGGGATGCACCAGCCACAGCTCTCGTGCTGATAGAACTTCATGATGCGCTGGGCAAATTTGACGATGCAGGTCTTGTCGTCCACCACGACGACGCCGCCGGAACCGAGCATCGAGCCCGCCTTCATGACAGCGTCGAAGTCCATAGCGACGTCGCACTCGGCAGCGGTGAGCACTGGGGTGGAGGACCCGCCGGGGGTGACGGCCTTCAGCTTATTGCCGTTGGGAATGCCGCCGCCGACGTCGTGGATCATCTTCAGCAGGTTGTAGCCGAGGGGCAATTCATACACGCCAGGACGATTGAGATGGCCGCTGAGGCAGAACAGGCGGGTGCCGCCGTTCTTGGGGGTGCCCAGATTGGCGTACCACTCAGCGCCGTTCACCATGATGTGCGGGACACTGGCCAGGGTCTCCACGTTGTTAATGATGGTGGGTCCGCCCCAAAGACCGACAACGGCGGGGAAGGGGGGGCGGATGCGGGGAATGCCGCGCTTGCCTTCCAGCGATTCCATCAGCGCGGATTCCTCGCCTACTTCGTAGGCGCCGGCGCCGCCGTGCCAGAAGACATCAAAGTCGTAGCCGCTGCCGAAGATGTTCTTCCCCAGAAAGCCCTTGCGGTAGGCGTCGGCGATCGCCTTCTGCATGATCACGGAGAGATAGCGGTACTCACCGCGAATATAGATGTAGCCAATATGGGCTCCAACGGAAAGGCCGGCAATCACCACGCCCTCGATGACTACGTGGGGATCCTGTTCGAGGATCAGGCGATCTTTGCAGGTGCCGGGCTCGCTTTCATCGCCGTTGCAGAGGACGTACTTGGGCTTGGGGGACTGCTTGGGGACGAAGGACCACTTCATGCCGGTGGAGAAGCCGGCGCCGCCGCGGCCGCGAAGGTTGGAGGCCTTGACGACGTTGATGATGTCATCGGGCTGCGTGGCCAGCGCTTTCTTCACGGCCTCGTAGCCGCCCAGTTCGAGGTAGCGGTCGATATTGGCCGCACCCTGTCCGAAGCGCTTGGAGACAACCCTTACTTCATCGGGATGGGAGACTAAGTCAGCCATAGCCAGAAGACGCTAACGGTGCTTCTCGGAGATACCGTCCAGAACCCGATCGACCTGCTCGGGCGTGAGATTCTCGTGAAAGTCGTAATTCACCTGCATGGCCGGAGCCCAACTGCAGGCCCCGATGCACTCCACCTCTTCGAGGGAAAACAGGCCGTCGGGGGTGGTCATCTTGTGCCCGATGCCCAGCTTCTTTTTGCAATGATCCAGGATCTGGTCGCTGCCACGCAGCATGCAGCTGATGTTGGTGCAGACCTGCACGTTGTACTTGCCGCGCGGCCTGGTGGTGAGCATGGAGTAGTAGCTGATGACGTTGCGGACGTCGAGTTCGGTAAGCTCCAGCCGCCTGGCGACCTCCGCGATGACCTCGTCGGAGAGATACCCGACTTCATCCTGCACGAACAGCAGCAGGGGGACCAGGGGAGCACGCCGGGTGGGATAGTGGCCGGCCATGTCGGTGAAGCGGGCCTCGAGTTGGTCAGAAAACTTCATAGGCGCTAGCGGTCGATCTCTCCCAGCACGATATCGATACTGCCGATGGCCGCCACCACGTCGGCGATCAGCCTGCCTTCGCACATCTGGGGCAGGGCCTGCAAGTTGGCGTAGGAGGGCGAGCGCATGTGCACGCGGTAGGGCTTGGCGGTGCCGTCA
The DNA here is from genome assembly GCA_035319065.1 of Terriglobales bacterium. Classification (GTDB taxonomy): domain Bacteria; phylum Acidobacteriota; class Terriglobia; order Terriglobales; family Acidobacteriaceae; genus DASPRM01. The sequence continues at coordinate 5,459 of DATHDM010000253.1, read as the reverse complement.
CTAACCACGTAGTAGCCCATCTCGCCGCGCGGCGATTCCACGCACTGATACACCTCGCCAGCAGGCACGGCGAATCCTTCGGTGACGATCTTGAAGTGATAGATGAGAGACTCCATCTGGGTCTTCATCCTTTCACGATCGGGCAGAACCACCTTGGGAGCGTCGGCTTTAACGGGGCCTTCGGGAAGTCCCTGCAGGGCCTGTTTGACGATGGCGATGGACTCGCGCAGTTCCTGGACGCGGACCAGGTAGCGGGCGAAGACATCGCCGCCCTGAGATACGGGCACCTTGAACTGAAACTTGTGGTAAGCGGAATAAGGCTCGTCGCGGCGCAGATCGACGTCAACGCCGCTGGCGCGCAAGGTGGGCCCGGTCGCGCCCAGCGCGATGGCATCTCCCGGGGCAAGGTAAGCTACGCCCTTGGTGCGCTCCTGCCAGATGGGATTTCCGGTGAGCAGGTCTTCGTACTCATCGACGCGCCCGGGAAAGATTGCGGCAAAGGCCTTCACCTTGTCGAGGAAGCCGAGGGGGATATCCACCGACAGGCCGCCCACGCGGAAGTAGGAGGTCATCATGCGCTGCCCGGAAACCATCTCGAACATGCGCAGGACGTCCTCGCGCTCGCGGAAGCAGTAGAGGAAGACCGACATGGCGCCGATGTCCAGGGCGTGGGTACCGAGCCATACCAGGTGGGAGTTGATGCGCGTCAGTTCGTTCAACATGACCCGCAGCCACTGGGCGCGCGGCGGAATCTCCAGGCCAAGCAACTTCTCCACCGCCAGCACATAGCAGAGGTTATTGGTCATGGGGCAGAGGTAGTCGATGCGATCGGTGAGGACCACCACCTGCTGGTAAAACTTGGCTTCGCACGTTTTTTCGATTCCGGTGTGCAGGTAGCCGATGTCCGGCATGATGCGGACAACGTTTTCGCCATCAATTTCCAGGACCAGGCGCAGGACGCCGTGGGTGGAAGGGTGCTGCGGCCCCATGTTGAGGATCATGGTGCGGTCGGCGCCGGGTTCGAGCACGGGGGCTTGTGTCAGATGAGACATGCTCAGCGATAACCCTCAACCGGATAGTCTTTGCGCAGCGGATGCCCCAGCCAGTCCTCGGGCATGAGGAGGCGCCGCAAGTAGGGATGATCCTCGAAGCGGACTCCGAACAGGTCGAAGACCTCGCGCTCGAAGAAATTGGCCGAAGGCCAGACGGCGACGACGGATGCGACCGCGGGGTCGTCGCCGGCGAGCTTGACTTTCAGGCGCAGGCGCGACTTCCGCGGAGTGGACCACAGGTGATACACGACTTCAAAGCGCGGCTCGGAAGGATACCAGTCAACACAGGTGAGGTCGGAGAGCGCGTCGAAGCGCAGCGTCGGATGGTCGCGCAAGACAGCGCAGGCTTGGCGGATATGCGGGCGGTGAATCCAAGCGGTGAGTTCGTTGCGATCCCAGCGAGCGCTCTCTACGGCTGCGCGGTTCCAATCGAGCAGCGCGGCGACTTCCGGCTTCTCCTTGAGCGCGTCGAGGTCAGTGATCGCGGGCGTGAGCGGCATGCTAGGATCGGCTCCCTCCAACCGCGGTGACTTCCTGGGAATCAGGGCGCGTGTTCGCGCTCACGTTACGCACGGCGGACTCGAAGCGCGCCGGCATGAAATCGGGCGTGGCGGAAATTCCGGTTGTCGGCGCAGCGACCGGCGGATTCCAGTCGAGCACGCCTTTCTTCCATACATAGAAGAGGCCAGACATCACGATCACGATGTAAATAAACATTTCCCAGAAGCCGAACATCTTCAGCTCGCGCAGGATCACGGCCCAGGGATAAAGGAAGACCGCTTCCACGTCGAAGAGGATAAAGAGCATGGCCACGAGGTAGAACTTGACCGAAAAGCGCTCCTGAGTGCCGCCGGTGGGAGTGATGCCGCACTCGTAGGGCTGGAACTTCTGCCGCGCGTACTTGTGTTTGCCGATGAGCGACGACATGACCACGATGGCGATCGCCATAGCGCCGGCCACCAGCATCTGCAGCAACAACGGGATGTAGCGGGCGAAGTAGTTGTGCGGCATAAAGACTGCTGTATATAATTCGCGCCCAACGCGCAAATTAAACCATCGACTATATTTACTGCTTCGGCATAGTGTCAAGCGAGGCGAAGAGCGGCAAAGTGCCCGCCGATCCAAGGTTTAAGCGGGTTTCCGCAATTTTTACCGCACTGTAATATCAGGCAGGGATGATCTTCGGCTTCAACACCGATGTCCGGCATGGCGATACCCTGTATCACGTGCAGAGCGAAGCCCGAGGAGGAGTGCACATTCTGGAGACCCAGGTTTTCGTGCGGGGCCGATGCATCGCCAAACGCACCCAATCGTACGCCGAGCGGGTGAGCCAGCCCGATTTCTCCGAGGCCAACATGCAGGAGATGCTAAAAGGCCAGCACAAGCTGGTTGTGGACACCATCCGCCAGGGGCGGGTGAGCGAGCTGGTGGAGTCGCCGACCAAATAGCGTTCAGCATTCGGCAATCGGTTGAAGATGCGCATCCGAATCAATGGGGAAGAGAAGGAGCTGGCGGCGAGCTGCCGGCTGTCCGAGCTGGTTGGGCAGCTGGGACTGAAAGCGGATCGGCTGGCCATCGAGCTGAACCGCGAGATTGTTCCCCGAACCCGCTGGGAAGAGACACAAGTCAACGACGGCGACAAGCTAGAGATTGTGCACTTCGTGGGCGGGGGCTGAGGGGAGCAGCATTCAGCAGCCAGCCTTCAGCGTTCAGCAGTCAGCACTGCAGCATACAGCCAAAACCGCAGAGGACAGACGGGGTAGCAGGGTCCTGACGGTCTCACTCTTAACTTCCAACCACGAATTTCCAACCGCAGACCGTAACGTCGAAGTCGAGGTTTCGGCTGGTTGCGCGCCGTTATCGGCCAAGGTTCGGTCCTCGCAAGAATCTGATTGACAGCGAACAGTCCCTGCCTAGAATGTTTAAAACATTTTTGCATGAATATGTATCGGGGTGATCTCAAGGCAGTGGACGCGATCTACACATCGGCCGAGGTGATGCGGCTGACGGGAATCACTGCGCGCCAGCTGCAGTACTGGGATGAGCGCGGGGTGGTGCGGCCTATGCGCCAGGGTCACAAGCGGGTCTATTCGCTGGACGATCTGGCGGAGATATCGGTGATCTGCGATCTGCGCAGCCGGGGCTTCTCCCTGCAGCGCATCCGCACGGTGATGCGGCTGCTGCAGCGGGAATTCCGCAAGCGGCTGGTGGACACGGTGAGCGAACACAGCGAATATCACCTGCTCACCGATGGGCAGCGTATATACCTGCAGAGCTCGGCCGACGAGATCGTGGACATCCTGAAGAATTCCCGCCAGCCCATGCTGGCAGTGTGCCTGAGCGACCGGGTACGCCAGATACGGGCCGAGGCGCGGGCGAAGGGAGTGGGCCAGGGGCGGGAGCGTGCAGGCAAGGCGGGCACGCGAGCGCGGCGCAAGCCGGTGGCCGCGGTGTCTTCAACCAGGGGACGAATCGCGAAGGCGGGGAAGAAGGCGGCATCGTGACGATCCGAGGTGCGGGACCGGAGGTGTAGATGGTCGGCGAAGTCACCATCCTGAACGAGTGGATACCAGAAGAAATGAGTCCGGGGACTCTGTTCGTGCTGGAGAATGCGGGTGACATCGGCGACAGCGCCGACCCCTACTGGGCAGTGCTCTCCTGCCCGGAGTGCGGAACCTTGGGCCTGATTACGCGTAAGCAGATTGCCGGCCTGCTATCGGTGATCTGCGGCTCGGATCGATGCTCGGCGCAATTCTTCCTGCGCGAGAGCGATATCGTGGCGAGGAAGCCCTGTTGAGACGAAGGGCTTAGCACTCAGCGGTCAGCAACTCACTACCCTGTGGTCGGTACTCACCTGTGTTTCCAGCCTTATCTTTTTTGAGTTTGAAGCGTATCTGGCGGCAGGCGCGCTACTTGGATTTCACGCCCGCAGGGATGGGGACCTGCTCGACGATCTCGATGTCGAAGCCTTCCAGTCCGGCCACGCGGCGGGGGTGATTGGTGAGCAGGCGAATGCGCTGCAGGTTGAGGTCGGAAAGGATTTGCGCGCCGATGCCGATTTCGCGCTGAATCCTGCGTTCGTTGGCCGGAATGGTGGGCAGACGCACTTCGCGGTGAAACGAGAGCACGCTGCGCTCGCCCAGCTGTTCCACGGTGAATCCCGGGGAGGTCTGGTGGAGGTAGATCAGAGCGCCGCGTCCAGACTCGGAGATCATGCGCAAGGATTGGTCGATGTTGCGGTGACATTCGCACCAGGTGGCGCCGAAGACGTCTCCCACCAGGCAATGTGAGTGCATGCGCACCAGGACGGGCTCCTGCCCGTTGTGGACGTCGCCTTTGACGAGGGCGATGTGGGACTCACCCCCGTCCACCTCGCTCTGGTAGGCAATCATGCGAAAGTCGCCGTACTGGGTGGGGAGCATGGCCTCGCCGACGCGGCGCACGTAGCGCTCGTGGGCCATGCGGTAGCGGATCAGTTCTGCCACGGTGAGCATCTTGAGGTCGTGCGCGTGGCAGAAGACGATCAACTGGGGCACGCGGGCCATGGTGCCGTCGTCATTCATAATTTCGCAGATGACGGCGGCGGGCACCAGTCCGGCCAGGCGCGCCAGGTCCAGCGATCCCTCGGTCTGGCCGGCGCGAACCAGCACGCCGCCACGGCGAGCGCGCAAGGGAAAGACGTGCCCGGGGCGGGCCAGGTCGGAGGGCCGGGTGGCGGGATCGATGGCGACGTGAATGGTGCGGGCCCGGTCGTAAGCCGAGATACCGGTGGTCACGCCGTGGCGGGCGTCGATGGCTTCGCAGAAGGCGGTGCCAAATTGCGAAGTGTTTTCGCTGGTCATGGGACCGATGCGGAGGTGATCGAGGCGCTCTTCGGTCATCGCCAGGCAGATCAGGCCGCGCCCGTGCTTGGCCATGAAATTGATGGCTTCGGGAGAGACCTTTTCCGCGGCCAGCGTCAGATCGCCCTCGTTCTCGCGGTCCTCGTCGTCCACCAGGACGATCATCCGCCCAGCGCGGATCTCATCCAGCGCGGTTTCGACATCGGTAAAGGGAGCGGCTGGCGACATTCCGTGGCAATTTTAACTGAACTCGGAGCCAACCACGAAGGACGCGGAGCAGGGCCTGACTACGAGGCTGGGCGGAGGTCAGAAGGAATGGGGAGCGGGATCGGAGCGGAGGAGCGAGCGCTCGGCGCCACGGAACAGGGCGCGCAGCGACCGGATCACGAAGTGAATGGCGAAGGCAATGAGGATGAGCAGGGCGGCGACGATGGCGATGGTCCAGTAGGGGTGCGCGCCAGCAAACCAGGTGAGAAAGATGGCCAGGACATCTTCTCCGGCGCTCAGGCCGATGTTGGAGAGGGGCTCGGGCGAGGGGGTCACGGCGGCGCGGACGGCGATCTTG
>DATHDM010000252.1:0-8544 GCA_035319065.1 Terriglobales bacterium | reverse complement strand
GCCACCGCAATTGCCGACACGATGATCACCAGCAGAATTGCGGCAACCAGTGCAAAACCTGCTTGCTTTCGAGTTTTCGTGCTGGACGCTATTCCTGTTAACCGCATAGACCTGTGTTCCCCTTCTTGCCGTGCCTGATTTCAGTTGTAACGATCCTTGAAAGATAAGTCCCGTGGGCTCACCGATCCTGTCACCTGCACCACGTCGAAGTTGTTGCCCTTGATCGGCTGGGGAGAACGGATTTGCAGCGTGATTGTGATCTTTCGGATCAGCGTAGAATCGGTGACGCTGCCACCATTGAGTTGGGTTTGCAGAGTGGATGTGGAATCGTTAAACGTATCGTAGGTAATCTGGAAATTCTGCACGTAGTCCGCCACCGGAACGGCGGTCTGTCCGTTCACCTGCCGCATCAAGACGGGAATGTCGTCCGCCGTACCCGAGATGCCGTCTGGACCCGGCGCGTTCTGAATGAAGTACGTCACCGCCTTGATGCGCTTGGCAGAAGTGGGATTGGGGTAGACATTCGTCTTGTTTCCCAGGGCATCCAGATTCTGCAGCCAGGAAATGTTCCCGGCGGGCGCGGTGGTCTGGTTGATCTGCAGCGGATCGCTGGTTCCGGGTGAAAGACTCAGAACTCCTCCGGCGCCAATCGCGGTTACGTAGCCGACGGCATATCCGTTGCTGTTGTAAACCAGCATGATGTCGCCAACCGCGGAGCCGTAAGTCGTATCGTTGTACTTCCGCAGCACGCCATTGGGATCGGCAAAGTTGGCCGTGCTGACCGTGATCGAGCTGCCATCGGAAGCCGGAGTTACCGGCTGGGCCGTCGGTGGCCAGGTGGGATCGTTGTACACCACCGTGATGGTGTCCGTGGTTCCGTTGCTGGCTTTGTTATCACCCGGGTTGACCGGCGCCATCACGTTGTTGGGATAGGTATTGCTTCCCGCGACGCAACCGCTGCACCCAAACAAAGTGGAAGTTCCGGTTCCCGAGGGCAGGGGCACGCCGGCTTGAGGAAAACTGATGGCGGCCTGCCCTAAGTCACGCAATACCACGTTGAGTGCGGCGCGCGCGCTCTGCTGGCTATTCGATCTGGTCACGCTGAACTGCCCCGCATCGGTGGCATTCTTGAAAGCCATCATGGCCACGCCCACCACAACGGTACCAACCGCCAGAGCAATTGCGGCCTCCGCCAGGGTGAAACCCCGCTGCCGTTGATGCTTGCCCGTATTGTTATCTTTGGGACTCATCATGTTTCTTCCTACCGATAGGTCGATATGTAGCTCTGTTGCGAATAAGTGCGAGTCCGATTCCCGACGATGTACTGGATGGTGACCGTTACCGCTCGCACATTCCCATCGATGGTCACACCGTCGGAGAGGTAAACCGGGGCGAAGGCGACCGATCGCTGGAAATTGCTCAGCGGCTGTCCGTTGGGCCCAATTTCAATAGTGGAGGCATCATCGTTGGTGTTGGGCAGCCCGTCGGCGCCGTAGTCATTCATCGGCTTAAGCCCGTCCAGGAACATCCCGTTGGTGGCGTCCTGCGAAACATTCTGGAAGCGAACGAAGGCGACCTGCCCGGTATTGCGCGCAGAGTAGATGGACTCAATCATTCTCTGGGCCTCGGCGCGGGCAATCGACTCGTCCTGCGCGAGCTGCGCCGTGCCCACTGCCTGCGAGAAAACTGCCAGCAGCGTAAGCAGACCGACCGAGATAATTACGGTCGCGAACACCACTTCCACCAGCGTGAACCCCGTGCTTGCCCGCTTCTTGTCGTTCGTCTTCATTCTTATTGCCATGAGATCCCTGCTCCAACGCCAGAAATTCGAAATGTCTTCACCCGGCCCGTGGAACCGTACAAGGTCACAGCTCTGGAGGTGTTAAGGTAGGAGGGATTGGCTATATAGATAATTCCGTTATTCATGTTCCCATTCACGTCGACGGCTGTGCCATCGGGCTGAAAGTAAACGATGTTGGCGGTGCCGCCGGTTACACCCAGGTCGAAATCGATGGCAACTACGCCGTCGCCGAAACCATCGGGCAGCTTGTTGGCGGTCTTAGGAAAAGCAGCCAGGGTCGTGAACTGCATGTCGCTGGGAATCTGCACGGTGCTGACGGTGGTGGTGACGCCGCCGGCAATTCTCTGGGTCAGAATGGTGCCGGGCGCCGTGAACGTTATTTCGTAACTGGCACGGTCGGCTACGGCCAGATCGTGGCCATTCCGCAATGCGTTCTGGACCATCTGCGCCGCCGTATTGGCGTGGGCGTTGCGCACGGCAGGGGGTATCTGCGTTACCGCGAACGCCATCGCGACCAAGGCAATCGCCACCACGACGATCATTTCAATCAAACTGAAGCCGGATTGGCGACTCCGCACCTTTCCCTCCCGCGGGTATAGTCCACCCTGGACGTATCCCGGCGCTTGCAACACATTCAAATCTGCGTCTTCACCCGTGGATTTTCAACGCGTTTTGGCAGTCTGACAGTTACTAGGGTGTGGGATCAAAAGCGGACCTCCGGGCAAGCCGCAACGTAATTGCCGGTAGTGACCGAGCGCAGTGCTGCGCGTACCCCTTTTCTTTTCAACGAATCCGCCCTGCCCTCAACGGGAGCAATCGCGCTGCCAATTTGCGGCCCATCCGGCGCGCTAATTACCTTGGTTTCTCGCGCTTCTCTAGCGGGCCGCGACCACACCTGCTGCCGGTTCCCGGCCGGGCAGCTTGCATCCCTGAATTCTGCGACAGGTGCTTCCCATGATCTCCTCTTGCCCTCTGGCTTTCTGATAGGCTGGAACTTCGACCAAGGAACCCCGTATTGCAACTGTGGGGGATGGAGATTTCATGCGAGGCTCTCTGCACTTGACGTTCTGCACGTGCACTCTCTTTGCTTTGGTCGCCGCGATCGCCCTGGCGAAGGAAAACAAATCGGCTGGGGGCGGCACGGCGGGCGCCGCTGCCGGCGCCAGCCTTGCCAAGCCGCCTGATGCCCACCCGCAGGCAGTCGTCGATGAGATGCACGGCCAGAAGATTCCCGATCCCTACCGCTGGCTGGAGAACGGCGATGACCCGCAAACTCTGCAGTATGTGAAGGAACAGCTCGCCTACACGCGGAGCATTCTCGATCACCTTCCGGGACGCGACCAGACCCATCAACGGCTTTCGGAACTTCTCAGTATCGGCACACTGAGCGCACCGCAGATCGGAGGCGACTCCTACTTTTACACCCGCCGCGAGGGCACACAAAATCAGCCGATTCTGTACGTGCGCCGCGGGCTTAAGGGCACAGACCGCGTGCTGGTGGACGTCAATCAGTTGGCGGCCGACGGGACAGTGGCGCTGGACTGGTGGTATCCCAGCCACGATGGACGTTATGTGGCCTACGGGACTTCGGCCAACGGCTCGGAGATCAGTACCCTGCACGTGATCGAAACCGCCACCGGCAGACTACTGCCGGACACGATCGCACGCACACGGGCAGCGAGCTTGGCCTGGGTTCCCGATGCCTCGGGATTCTTCTACACGCGCTATCCCAGCCAGGGAGAAGTTCCCCCAGGCCAGGAGGTGTATTACCGCAAAGTTTTCTATCACGCGCTGGGAACCGACCCAGCGAGGGATTCGCTGATCTTTGGAGACGGCCGCGACCCGCAGGACTGGCCGAATGTGGAGATTTCAGAAGATGGCCGCTGGCTGGCGATCACCGTGGAACAGGGATGGGCGAAGAGTGAGGTCTATCTGAAAGATCTGGCTCATGACCTGCCACCTGCTGCGGTCGTGACCGGACAGCAGAACCTCTACCTGGCCAAGCCGTTCCGGGGCAAACTCTACATCCTCAGCAATGAGGGCGCCCCGCGCTTTCGCCTCTTTACGGCTAATCTGAACCAGCCCCAGCGTGCGAACTGGAAGGAAGCTATCCCGCAGTCGGTGGGGGTGCTGAAGGACTTCGCGATCATTGGCGGAGAGCTGTTCGCAGAGTACGAGCAAAACGCCACCTCCCAACTGAAGATCTTCTCGCTTGAGGGCGTGCTGCGAAATGACGTGCCCATGCCGACCTTGGGGTCGTTAAACCTGTTTCACGGCAATTGGGACAGTAAGGAAGCCTTTTTCGGGTTCCAGTCCTATGCCGTGCCGAACACGATCTATCACTACGATCTGCAGAGCAGAACGTACGATGAATGGGCGAAGGTCGATGCGCCCATCGCCGCATCGAATTACGCGATCAAGCAGCTGTGGTTTCACTCCAAGGATGGCACTCGCGTGCCCATGTTCGTGGTGAGCAAGAAGGGATTGAAACTGGACGGCCGCAATCCCACGTTGTTGACGGGATACGGCGGCTTCAACGTCAGCCGTACTCCTGTCTTCAGTCCGGGCCTTTTTGTCTGGCTCGAGCGCGGCGGCGTTTTTGCGGAAGCCAACCTCCGTGGGGGATCCGAGTTCGGCGAAGAATGGCATCGGGCCGGAATGCTAGAGAAGAAGCAGAATGTGTTTGATGATTTCATCGCCGCCGCCGAGTTTTTGATCCAGCAGAAATATACCGACAAGAACCATCTGGCAATCCGCGGGGGCAGCAACGGCGGCCTCCTGGTAGGCGTGGCGATGACCCAGCGTCCGGAATTGTTTAAGGCAGTCGTGTGCCAGGTGCCGCTGCTGGACATGCTGCGTTACCAGAACTTCAGCATCGCCAAGCTCTGGATTCCGGAATATGGCTCCAGTGAAGACGCCACGCAGTTCCAATGGCTGTTCGCTTATTCGCCCTATCATCACGTGACGCCGGGCGTTTCCTATCCGGCAACCCTGCTGATGACCGCCGACTCGGATTCGCGCGTCGATCCCATGCATGCCAAGAAAATGGCGGCGCGCCTGCAAGCTGCCAACGCGGGTCCGAACCCAATCCTGTTGCGGGTGGAGCCCAAGGCCGGTCATGGCGCCGGCAAGCCGATCACCAAGCTCCTGGAGGAAGGCACCGACATCTACTCCTTCCTCTTCTGGCAGCTAGGCCTGCCACTTAAGTAACAGACTTTCACAGCACTTCTCGCGAACCGCGCGCGTCGCGCGCCCGTCTCCTCCTTTTGATTCCAGCCCGGTTGTCTCAGTCCCTCGTGTTGCAAGTCACACCAAGAAAGCGTGACATGCGTCACATCCGGTGCTTTTTACAGCGCTGCAAAACGCCAGCTTCCGCTGCAGAATGCAAGCCTCTCAATCGTTTCGCTCTTCTGTCGGCAAGCTAAGTCGCTCATTTTCATCGCCGCCTCCCCATCGTGAGTTTTGCTGTCCACGTGCATTCAGAAAGGGCGGATGCGCTTGCGGAATCACGGAGGTCCTATGTCCATTCTCTTCGTACTGCTCACATTCCTGGTGATCATGACCGTCTCTTACTTCATGCAGAAGGGGACGCAGCCCGCGGTCATGGCGCAACGATCCCGGGACCTCGAAATCCCCGCCTCCCCGGTGCTGCTGAAGCAGAACGGTTTCGAAATCCCCAAAGGCTATTGCTTTCACCCTGGGCACACCTGGGTCTATGACGAGGGCCGGCAAAACGCCCGCGTGGGGATCGACAGTTTCGCTGCCAGTCTCTTCGGCAAGATTGACCGGATCGACATTGCCGGCATGAATCGCTGGCTCCGCCAGGGACAGAAGGTCTGCACCATCACCAGCGGCGAGGTAACGGCTGATCTGCTCTCGCCCGTCGAGGGTGTTGTTGTCTCCATCAATCACGAACTGCAGAAAGATCCGGGGCTGGTCGCGAAGGATCCGTACAAGGACGGGTGGCTGTGCGTGATCAAGTCTCCCGAGATCAACGTCAACCTCAAGAACCTGCTGCAGGACAGCATCGTGCCCAGCTGGATGCAGAACAACACCCGCCGGCTCCAGAGCTTCGCTGCGCCGCTGGGAGCAGCCACTGCAGACGGCGGACTGCCGGTGCGCGGGATTCTGGCGAAGCTTGACTCGGAGACGCGGCAGAAGATGATTCGCGAGTTTTTGCTGAGCTAGGCGCCGGAGGCGAGGGGGAACTATGGACACCAGAAAGGCTCTGCTGATCGACATCACGAAGTGCATCGGATGCCAGGCTTGCGAGAGCGCCTGCAAACAGATTCACGGCTTTCCCGCTGAGCACGAACCTGTCCTGACGGCCACCGCCCTGACTGTGGTTCAGGACCACGAGGGCAAGTTTGTCCGCCGCCTCTGCATGCACTGTGAGGAACCTGCCTGCGCGTCTGCCTGCCTGGTGGGAGCGATCAAGAAGACCGCTCTTGGTCCGGTAGTTTACGAGCCGGCCAAGTGCATCGGCTGCCGGTATTGCATGCTTGCCTGCCCGCACAGTGTTCCCAAGTACCAGTGGAGCAAGCTCGCTCCCTACATGGAAAAGTGCGACCTGTGCGTCGAACGGGTGTCCGCCGGCAAGGTCACCGCATGCGCCGAGGTGTGTCCCGCCGGGGCAACTACCTTCGGCGACCGCGGCTCGATCTTACGTGAAGCGCGGCGCCGTCTCCTCGAAGACTCCAATTACGTGCAGAAGATCTACGGTGAACAGGAGTTTGGAGGCGCCTCGGTGTTCTTCATCTCCGACGTGCCTTTCGAGAAATTGGGCTTTGTGACACCCAGCCCGGAGCCGCTTCCCACGGTAACCGCCGCGGCCTTGGGCGAAGTGCCGACGGTCGTGCTGGTGGGAGGCAGCCTGCTGGCAGGACTGTACTGGATCACGCAGCGGCGGCGCGAAGTGGCGCTGGCCGAGCAGAAGGAAAAAGAAAGGAGCTAGGCCATGAGGGAAAGCAAGCCCTTCTTCACGCTGTGGCGGGTCATCACCGCAGGCATTTTCGCTGCCGGGATCTGGGCCACGTATCTCCGGTTCGCCGTCGGCTGGCAGGCCGCAACCAACTTGAGTGATGCTCAGCCGTGGGGGATCTGGGTCGGGCTGGCGACGCTGTGCGGCGTCGGGCTCTCGGCGGGGGGCTTCGCTACCGCGGCGGTGGTTTACCTGCTGGGCATGGAACGCTACCGGCCGATCGTGCGGACCTCGATCATTATCGCTTTCCTCGGATACCTGTCCGTGTGCGCCGGATATGCCTACGAACTGGGTCTGCCCTGGAGATTCTGGCACCCGGTGGTCTACTGGAACCGCAAGTCGGTGCTGTTCGAGGTGTCCTGGTGCATCATGCTGTACACGACTGTACTGGCCATCGAATTTTCGCCGATGCTGGTGGAAAAGCTGCGCTGGAAGCGGGTTCGCGACTGGTACCTGCACTGGCACCACCGCATCGTGATCGCCTTTGTGCTGGCCGGGGTCCTGCTCTCCTCGCTGCACCAGTCGTTCCTGGGCGGCCTGTTCCTCATTACCAAGGGCAAGGAATACCCGCTGTGGTTCAGTTCTCATCTGACGACGCAGTTCTATCTGTCGGCGATCCCGGCGGGACTCGCGATGGTGATTCTGGCGCTCTATCTCTCCATGCGCTCGCTCGGCGTGCGCCTCGACCCGGCCATCCTCGAGGAGGTCGCCAGGGTCATCACGCCACTGCTCGCCATCTTTGCAATCTTTCGCTTTGTTGACCTGGCGCATGAAGGGGGCCTTCCCTACCTCTTCCTGCGACGCTCAGAAACCGCGTATTTCTGGCTCGAGACCCTGCTGTTTATCGTTGCTCCTCTGATCTTGTTCAACCTGAAGCGTGTGCAGCAGACGCCGCTGGGGCTCTATTGGGCCAGCGCCGTGACCATCATGGGATTCATCACCCACCGGATTAACGTCTCGATTACCGCCCTGGAGTACAGCACGAAAGCCGGTTACGTTCCCAAGTGGCCGGAGATGGCAATCACCATCATGATGGTTGCCGCCGCAGTGCTCGCTTTCCGGTACGCAGTGCTCTATCTGGACATTCTCCCTCGCCAGAAGCGCGAGGTGTGGCTGGCAAATGCCGGCGTCGTAGCCAGCGCATAGTTCCGCTGAACGCCAAGTCGCACCGCATCGCGGCGAACCTGCCGCGGTGCGGTTGTTTTTGTGGTGCTCGGGAGAATGGCTGCTAGGATCCGACGAGTTTCTCCAGCGCCGGGCGGTTATGAACCAGCAGAGTTGAGCCTTTCAGGGTAGCATAGCGTTTGCGCCTGAATTCGGCCAGCAGGCGAGTTACGGTTTCCCGCGAAGTACCGATGATCTGGGCGATTTCCTCGTGAGTCAGGCCCAGCTTGGCGCGCACACCTTCGCGCGTATTTTCGGCGTCTGCCGTAAGTTCGAGCAGGAAGCGCGCCAACTTCTCCCCCGCCGAGTGGGACAAACCCAGAGAACGAATCAAATCGTAAGCGCTGTGGCAATTGTCGCTCAGGTGCTGAGCCGCTTGCAGGCAGGCGGTGCCATGGTGCTCGAGGAACTTGAGAAAGTCCTCGCGCTTGACGAAGTTCACCTGGGCCGGCTGGATGGTCTCGGCCGTAAGTTCGTACGGGCTCCCGGAAACACAGGCGTGAAGACCAAGAACCTCGCCCGGTTCGACCAGTTTGAGAATCAGGGTCTTGCCTTCAGCGGAATTCACGGACAGCTTTACCCGCCCGCGGCACAACAT
>DATHDM010000251.1:0-3151 GCA_035319065.1 Terriglobales bacterium | reverse complement strand
GCCCGGTCGGCGAGCACGAACTTGCACTCGTCGTTGGCATCGAGGAAGCCGAGGTTTTCCATACGGAAGGTCCCACCTTCCGAGGAGCCGGGGCACTTCACGTCGGCGATGATGTGCACGGCAGCAGGAACGTGGTCGAGCGGGCGCTCGCCGCTGGTCTCGAGCAGCAGGGTGTAGCCGCCGGCAATCAGCTTTTCCATCAGGGGAACGATCTCGCGCTCCTGCAGCAAGGGCTCGCCGCCGGTGATCTCGACCAGGCCGGCCGGCGAGAGACTGCGAACCTTGTGCTCGACTTCCTCCAGGCTCATCCGCCGGCCACCGGTGAAGGTGTACTCGCTATCGCACCAGGAGCAGCGCAGGTTGCAGCCGGTCAGACGAACGAAGGTACACGGCATTCCGGCAAAGGAGGATTCGCCCTGGATGGAGCGGTAGATTTCGGTGATCTGGAGCATCCTGCTCACTCGAAATACGTCGCCGTGGTAGTGTCCGTCTCCCAGACCCTGACTTCCTTGACCCGCACCCGGCCCTGGGTGGCTTCGCGGAGGCGGGCAGAAGCCTCCTGATAGAAGTATTTCGCCATGTTTTCAGCCGAGGGATTCAGGGCGGTGAAGGGAGCAACGTCGTTGAGGTACTGATGGTCCAGGCGGTCGATGATCTCGCCCATCGCGGCCTTAAGGTCCTTGAAGTCGTAGAGCAGGCCGATGTTGTCGAGCTGCTCGCCAAGCAGGGTGATGCGGACCTTGTAGTTGTGGCCGTGCGGATTCTCGCACTTGCCGCGATAGCCGCGCAGGGCGTGGCCCGCGGCAAACGACTCTTCTACGCTGACTTCGAACATTCGTCCTCTGAGGCTAATTGTAATCGGGGCGGTTGAGAATCGGGTAATCTCAACGTGCGGGGCCCAGGCAGGGCTTGTGAAAACAGTGGATTGCCGCCATCCCTACGAAAAGAATTCAGCGACGTCGCTCAACTGGGTACTACGGCGGTAGGGGGGCAGCGAGGCCAGGAAGACGCGGCCATACTGCTTTTTCAGGATGCGGTTGTCCAGCAGGGCCAGCACGCCGCGGTCGTGCAAGGAGCGGATCAGCCTGCCGAACCCCTGCTTCAGCGTGATCACGGCGGAGGGCACCTGGTATTCGAAGAAGGCATTCCCACCCTCTTCGTCGATGGCCTTGATGCGCGCCGCCACTACCGGATCATTGGGAACTGCAAACGGCAGCCGGTCGATGATTACACAACTGAGCTGCTCGCCCTGCACGTCCACGCCTTGCCAGAAAGAGGCTGTGGCAAACAGCACGGCGTTGGGCGTTATGCGGAATTCTTCCAGCAGCGCCATCTTGGGCGCGGTGCCCTGCAGGAGCATGGGATACTCCAGCTCGCCCAGCAGGCGGTCGTGGACCTCGCGCATCTGGGCGTAGCTGGTGAAAAGGACGAAGGCGCGGCCCTGGGTGATTTCCAGCAGCTGGCGGATGCGCTCGGCGGCCTTGCGGGGGAAATCGGGCATGCGGGGATCGGGAAGGTCTGGCGGAACATAGAGGATGGCCTGGCTTTCGTAGTCGAAATGGGAGGGAATCACCAGCTCGCGGGAGTGCTCGATGCCCAGCCGGCGGCGGATGTAGTCGTAGCCCCCGCCGACGGCCAGCGTGGCCGAAGTGAGCACGGCCGTTTCCAGCGGCTCGAAGACGGTCTGGTGCAGGATCTGCGAGACGTCGATGGGGGTGGCGGTCAGAAAAATGTGCTGCGCGCCCAGGCGCGTGGGAGCAGCGGCTCTTGCCGACTCGGGGGGCTCGAGCACGTCCTTCACTCCTCTGCCCCGATCCCGCCTGCGAGCCGGGCCGCCGCGGCGCTCGATCCAGAACACGGTGTTGCGGTCCTGGGACTCGAGAATGAAGGAGAGTTGGACGCGCAACTCGCCTGCCCTGCGGATCAGGTTGAAGATCTCCTCGGGCTTGGGATTCAGCGCCTCCAGCTCCATCGCCAGCAGGGCGAGCGCGCCCATCAGGCCGAGGAATTCGTCGCCGTTCTCCTCCAGGAATTCGCGGCGATTATCGAAGGCGAAGCGGCCATCGCCGGCCGGCAGCAGGCCGAAGAAGAACTGCGACCTTTCGCGCAGGCGGCGGAGAGCCAGCAGCAGGGGGGCGGAGAGCAGCTTGTGGCGCTGCAGGGTGTTTTCGGCGTCGCGAGCCAGTTCTTCGATCCGCAGCGTGCTTACGCTGATCCCGAAATAGCTGGAGGCCACCTCTTCCAGCTCGTGAGCCTCGTCAAAGACCACCGCGCCGCACTCGGGAAGGATGCCGGCGTCGGGCGCTCCATCGGATGCGCGCTTGATGGCCAGATCGGCGAAGAAGAGGTGGTGGTTGACGATGATGATGTCGCTCTCCAGGGCCCGGCGGTGCATCTCGGTGATGAAGCAGCGATCGAAGTGCTGGCACTTCTGGCCGGTGCAGGTCTCCGCGCGGGCATCGAGCTTGTCCCAGAGCGGGCTGGACTCGGGCAGCACGGCCAGCTCGGCGCGGTCGCCGTTTTCGGTGCTCTTCTCCCACTCAACGATGGCGCGGAAGTGGTCGATCTCCTCCAGACCACTCAGAATGGGCTGCTCGGCCAGCTCGTAGACTTTTCTCCGGCACAGATAGTTGTTGCGGCCCTTCATGTAGCAGACCCGCAGCTCGCCTAGAAGCTTCTGCAGGAAGGGGATGTCCTTGTAGTAGAGCTGCTCCTGCAGGTTCTTGGTGCCGGTAGAGATGATGACGCGCCTGCCGGAGCTGAGGACGGGGACCAGGTAGGCGAGGGTTTTGCCGGTGCCGGTGCCGGCTTCGACGATCAGGTGACGCTTCTCGGCCAGCGCCTGCTCGACTGCCTGCGCCATCTGGAGCTGGCCGCGGCGAAATTCATAAGCTGGATGAGTTTTGGAGAGCAAGCCGCCGGGAGCGAAGAAGCTGTGGAGGGTGAAGGCGCGAGGTGAGGCTGGAACGGGTTGAGAGGGAGCGGACACCGTTCCCTATAATAGCTTGCGTCAATGGTGGTTATGACCACAACCGGGCAAAAGGCGAACCTGGCAACCATCGCCATCGTCGGCCGGCCCAATGTCGGCAAGTCCACGCTGTTCAACCGCCTGATCGGGTCCCGGCGGGCGATTGTGGGGGACGAACCCGGC
>DATHDM010000250.1:0-29701 GCA_035319065.1 Terriglobales bacterium | reverse complement strand
CACCAGGAAAAGCAGGCCCGCAGGACAGTCTTCTGCACGCAGCCGCTGGGCGGCGCAGATCTGCGCAGCGATGATGCCCTTAGCATCGCAGGAGCCGCGTCCATAGATGCAAGTTGCGTCCTCCGACGAGGCGATGAACGGTGGAACCGTATCCATGTGCGTAGAGAACACCACCCCGGGAACAGGCTGGCGGGGCGGCAGCGCCAGGACGTTGAAGCGATGCTCCTCCACCGCCATACGCGAGACCTCGTAGTCCAGCTCCTTGAGGCGCTGCTCGAGGAATTCTCCCACCTGTGCCTCGTTGCCGGTGATGGACTCGATGTCCACGAGTTCTCGGGTCAGGAACGCGGGATCCATGTCAGACAGGATAGCGCACCGGCTGCGGCGGGCTGCTCTGGGGAATTGGTATGCTGGAAACGAACCTGCGCTACGGTCCCACTTATTGGCGCAATGGCACACTGCCGGAGAGTCAGAGTATGGCGGATGTTCAGGGCAGCATTCGGGCGCTCTTCCTCGAAGGTCCGGCGGGACGCCTGGAAGGACTGCTGAACCAAGGCCTGCCGGGTGCAACGCACAGCGGGCTGGTCTGCCATCCGCATCCGCTGTTCGGTGGCACCATGCACAACAAAGTGGCATTCCACGCCATGAAAGCCCTCAACGCCCTGGGACTGCCGGTGCTGCGCTTCAACTTTCGCGGAGCAGGCCTGAGCGAGGGCGAGCATGATCACGGGCAGGGCGAGGTGGAGGACGTGATCTTTGCGCTGAACTGGCTGGACAAAGAATTTGGTGTGCCTGTGATCTTTGCCGGATTTTCCTTTGGAGCGTCGGTGGGGCTGCGAGCGTGCTGCCCCGATGCGCGCGTCCCGGCGCTGATCTCGCTGGGAACCCCAATCCGGGCAGAAGGCCGCTCGTATGGTTACGGCTTCCTGAAGCAGTGCGCCAAGCCGAAGCTGTTCGTCAGCGGAGACGGTGATCCCTTCGGCCCGAAGGAAGACCTGGCGGCGCTGGTGCACGATCTGCCCGAACCCAAGGAGCTGGTGCTGATACCAGGGGCTGGACACTTCTTCGAAAACAGGCTGGGAGAGATGCGCCAGGCGCTGGATCGGTGGTTGAGAGAATTCCTGCGCCGGCAGGAGTGAGGTTGGCGGATTCGGATGAGCACCAATTGTGAGATGCGGAGCGCGGCTCGCGAAATCTTTCGTTATGCCTTGGGCGAGTGCAGCATCGCCTCGGCATTTTCGCGCGATATCGCCTATGAGCGCGGCGTGCTGCGGGTTCGCGAGGATCTCTACGCGCTTGACCAGTACCTGCAGGTATGCCTGGTTTCCTTGGGCAAGGCCGGACACGCCATGGCCGAGGCCATGCTGGCGCAGGTGGGAGCACGTGCCTACGGAGTAGTGTCGAGTTCAGTCGAGACCCCCGATCGCCTGCCCAACTTCACCTATTTCTGTGGCGGACACCCGGTGCCCAATCAAGATTCGTTGCGCGCCGCCCGTCATATTCTGAGCGCGCTGGAGAAGCTGGGGGATCAAGACCTGGCGGTTTTCATGATCAGCGGCGGCGGATCGTCGATGGTGGAAAAGCCCCTGGCTGACGACATTTCGCTGGCCGAACTCGTAGAGACCTACCGGCTGCTCGTGCACTCGGGCGCTCCGATCGCAGAAATCAATGCCATCCGCAAACATTTGTCGGCAGTAAAGGGCGGCAGGCTGGCGGCAGCGGCTTCGCCGGCACAGCAGGTGTCGATCCTGGTGTCGGATGTACCGGAAAGTGCGCTGGATTCGCTGGCTTCTGGTCCAACCATGCCGGACTCGACGACGGTGGACGATTGTTATGCGGTTGCCGCGAAGCATGAGTTGACCGGGCAATTTCCCGCTCCCGTGAAGAGTCTTTTTCAGCAGCGCGCACTGCCAGAGACGCCGAAGTCCGACGATCCGGCATTCGCGCGCTCGCGCTGGTGGCCGATTCTTTCCAGCAGGACCGCGACCGAGGCGGCGGCAAAGAAGGCTGCCAGCCTGGGATTTGCAGTCGAGATCGACAACCGCTGCGACGACTGGGACTACGCGCGGGCTGCCGATTACCTGCTGGGCCGATTGCGCCAGCAGAGGGGCGGCAAGGGGCGTGCCTGCCTGATCTCCGCTGGCGAAGTCACGGTGAGAGTCCGCGGAAAATCGGGAACGGGTGGCCGCAACCAACAGTTCGCCTTGTATTGCGCAACCAGGATCGCTGGTGAGGACGTCGCCCTGCTGAGCGCGGGAACCGACGGCATCGATGGCAACAGCGAGGCGGCAGGTGCAGTAGTGGACGGCACAACCGTGAGCCGCGCCCGGGAAGCGGGCCTCGATCCCGAGGCATCGCTGGCAGGTTTCGATGCCTATCCTTTGTTCGAGCGGCTGGGCGACGCCATCACCACCGGACCCACAGGCACGAACGTCCGCGACCTGCGTGTGTTGCTGGCGTGGTGAGAGTGGCGATGGCCTATCACCCGCCCGCGATCAACGACCAGCCGCACATTGACCAGCCTTCTGCGGCGTGCCTGCGGCGACTAGGAGAAGATGCGGGTCATGCCCTCGGGCAGGACGATCACGCGATCGCCTACTCCGGTGCGGCCCGCTTCCTGGCGCAGCAGGCGGATCGGCTCATCCATGGGCTCGTGGGAGAGGCGGAAGGTGCCGTAGTGCATGGGGATCATCCAGCGCGAACCCAAGTCCTGGAAGGCTTGCACCGCATCCTCGGGGCTGGTGTGGACATTGCGGAAGGACGCGGGATGGTAGGCGCCAATCGGCAACAGGGCTACGTCAGGACGCAAGCGCTCGCCGATCTGTCGGAAGCCGCTGAAGTAGGCGGTATCTCCCGCGTGGTAAACGGACTCTTTGTGGGAATGAATCACATAGCCGCCGTAGCCGCGATGCATGTCGCGAATGATGCGGGCTCCCCAATGCTTGGCAGGAACGTGCGTGATCTTCAGACCACGATGGTGGTGCTCCTCCCACCAGCGCAGTTGAATCACACGCCGAAAGCCGAGATCGGAGACCAGGTCGGAGACGTGCTCCGGAACCACCAGCACGGGAGCCGTGCCGCCAAGCCGCCGAGTGTGTCGGGCAATGGCTCGCAGCGAGGGCCGGTGCAGGTGATCGAAATGTGCATGGGAAACCAGAACCATGTGGATCGGAGGCAAATCCTTGATGCGAACTCCGGGGCGGCGAAGACGCTTGAGCACGAACAGCCAGTTGGCGTAATTGGGGTCGATGACCAGGTTCTGTCCGCCGAGCTGAAGGAAAAAGCTGGAATGGCCAATGAACGTCACCCCCATCTGCCCCGGCCGCGCCGGAATCGGCTTGGCGCTCCTGCCGCAGCGGCGGGTGATGGCGGAATGACGAATCAGTTTGCTGAACTGGCCCGCTTTATTGGTAAGCGAAATATCCAACATCGTCTTCCCATTAGACGCGCGCGTAACCTTTCGCGATTCGGCACTTGCATGGTGGCAGAGGTGCCCTTATTTTCCGCGGAATTCTTGACGTGTACCAGAGGGTCGTTTCTAATCGGTTACGGGTTAGATACATAGCGAGGCAAACATGCGGCTTGCATTCTTAGGATTGGGAATCATGGGCCAGGCGATGGCCACCAACCTGGTGAAGGCGGGAAATGAAGTGTCCGTCTGGAACCGGACGCCAGGGAAAACGGTTGAAGGCGCCCGCGAGGCGGGATCGCCGGCGGACGCCGCCCAGGGTGCGGACGTTATCTGGATGTGTGTGGCCGATACGGATGCGGTGGAGCAGGTGCTGTTCGGCGCGGATGGTGTGGAGTCGGTGCTGACGCCGGGTATGGTGGTGGTGGATTCAAGCACCATCTCGCCCAACGCAACCAAAGCTTTTGCCGACCGAGTGCGAAGCAAGGGCGCTGAATATCTCGATGCCCCCATAACCGGCTCGAAAATTGGAGCCCAGAACGCTCAGCTCATCTTTATGGTGGGCGGCGATCCGGCGGTAATTGAAAGAGTCAGGCCGCTGTTTGAAGCGATGGGGAAGACGGTGCTCCACATGGGCGACAATGGCAAAGGTCAAGCGGCGAAGATCGGCATGAATCTGATGATTGCGCTGATCTATGAAGGCTTTGCCGAGGCCCTCACCCTTACCACCAAGTTGGGCGTGGAGCCGGAGGCGTTTCTGAAGCTGATCCAGAGTTCTATGGTGCGCTCCGGGGTCGTGGACTACAAGGCCCCTTTCGTCTTGAAGCGCGACTTCTCGCCGAATTTTCCGCTGCGGCTGATGCACAAGGACATTCACCTGATGCTCGATGCCGCCCACGAAGTCCGCGTGAAGCTTCCCGCGCTGGAGACCGTGGACGAGATTTACGAGGTGGCGAGCGAGGAAGGTTACAGCGACATGGACTATGCCGCTACGCTCGCCTTGCTTGAAAAGTGGGCGGGCGTGGAAGTCAAGAGCGCGGCCGGCTAGACGCAAGCCAGGAAAGCGGAGGGCGAAGCGGGACGAGAACCGCCGGCAGCCATGCCCGCGACCTTTGCGGTCAACGCTGCTCGAGATCGTGTTGAGTGCGGCGAAGCGCCAGGAAAAGATAGCCCGAAGCAACCAGCAATAGCGGGGCGGAATAGATGCCCGGCACCAGCCAGCGGTAGTAGATCATTCCCGCGATGTGAGTAAGCCCATTCAAGGTCATCAGCGCAGCAAGAATTACTGCCGGCCAGCCGAACCAGCGGGAGCGGCCGCGGTCGACCGCAAAGGCGAACGGGCTCAGCGCGAGCAAGAGCACGACGGCTGAAATCAGACCCGCCAGCCAGGTGCGAAACGTAAAGGTTGGGATTGGAAGAAATCTGGCGCTCTCCCGGATGCGGGCTGCAATCGGGTTGTAGAAGGACAGAAAGTCGTGCGACGCCTCATCGAGAACGTGGATGGCGAGAGCCAGAGATAGAGCCACCCATCCCCAGCCAACGGAGAAACAGGGCTTTTCAGCGCGGGCGAGGCTCGGGCTGTTCGCACTTTGAGATATCACAGCAACTCCTCACGCTGCACTTTGCACTTCAAAAGGTCCCCTTGTAGCTGCCCCCTCGACCAGGATGGTTTGCCCGGTAATGTTGGAGGCTCGATCGGAGGCCAGCCACACCACGGCGTCGGCTACTTCCTCCGGTTGCCCGACGCGTTTCAGCGCGGTATCCGCGGCCCAACCCTGAAAGATATCCTGCTCGGCCACACCCGAAGCCGAGGCTCGCACCGCCGCCAGTTCCTTCAGGCGAGCCGTGGCAGTGAAGCCGGGACCAACGTTGTTCACCAGAATACCGTCCTTGCCGAATTCCAAGGCAAGGCTCTTCACCAGCCCGACCACCGCACAGCGGACGGCATTGGAATAGACCAGATCGGCTACCGGCTGCTTTACCGAGACGGAGGTGATCGTGATGAAGCGTCCCCAGCGCTTGCGCTGCATATGAGGGATCACCTCTTTGGCGAAGTGGACCACACTCAGAAAATTCACGTCCACGGCGCGGCGCCACTCGTCCATCGTCGTGGACAGAAAACCCTTGGCGGGTGGTCCGCCAGCGTTGGTCACACAGATGTCAACGCCGCCGAACCGCTCGGCGGTAGCGTGGACGAAAGCTCGCACTGCCTCGTAGGTGGCGACGTCAACAGCTTGGGCCAGCACTTCGACCTCGCAGCGCGCGGCAATTTCTTCAGCGGCGTGCTCAATTCGACCGCGATCCCGGGAGCAGATAGCGAGCCGAGCGCCCTCGGCCGCCAGTCCCTGGGCGGTGGCCAGCCCCAGACCCTGGCTGGAGGCGGCTACGATGGCGACGCGCCCTTTGAGGCCGGTTTCCATGGCTGCGCGGGGGATTATAGCAAGCAGGGCGCTCGCGGCCCTGCGAGCGAAAACCGCATGCGCAGTGGACGGAAGCTTCCGAACCGGCATCTATAATTTCGAGTGAGGGAGAGCTGTGGAACGGAAACGCATATTCGCATTCTTGCTGCTCATGTCCGCCTTTTACCTGCCGGCTGTTCTTGGACCAGCACTACGCGCCGAGCCGCAAGGGCTGCCACCGGCTGAGGTAGGCCAGTTTCCCGGCGAGAGGGGCCGCGCGCCGGGTGAGCAAGAGATCAGGATGCAGCACGAGCATGAGAGGGCCGTGAACAAAGAGCGGCAGCAGAACCTAAAGCGCGATACCGACAGATTGCTGCAGCTGGCCACGGAGCTGAAGCAGTCGGTGGATAAGTCCAATGAGAATACGCTGTCGCTGGACGTGATCAAAAAGGCAGAGGAAATTGAAAAGCTGGCAAAATCCGTGCGCGAGAAGATGAAGGGAAGCTAGACCATCGCCGGCCGGCTGTCAGCTTCCTCCAGCAGGCAGCGCGCGACAGTGGCCGGCACGCCCAGTCCCGCCAAGCGGTTTCGCGCGCCGCGATTCGGCCTCCCACCCACACCTTCAGCGCCGCGAATCAGTCAGCGGCCTTGGCGGCTTCTGCCGCGCGTATGGTTCCAATCCGCATGCCGTAGAAGGACCGGATCACGAAGACGAAGGACACCGCAAAAAAGGCCAGCGCCAGGAAGTGCGAGAGGGTCGATCCCTGCTCATGCGTGAGGGTTACGGCCAGTTCCACGGCCAGCAACCCGAACAGAGTGGTGAACTTGATCACCGGATTCATGGCCACCGAGGAAGTGTCCTTGAAAGGATCCCCGACCGTGTCGCCCACCACCGTGGCCGCGTGCAGGTCGGTGCCCTTCTGCTTGAGCTCGACTTCGACAATCTTCTTGGCGTTGTCCCAGGCGGCCCCGGCGTTGGCCATGAAGATGGCCTGATAGAGGCCGAAAACCGCGATGGAAATCAGGTATCCGACAAAGAAATAAGGTTCGACGAAGGCAAACGCCAGCGTACCGAAGAAGACCGCCACGAAGATGTTGAACATGCCCCTCTGGGCGTACTGGGTGCAGATTGCGACGACCTTCTTGCTGTCGGAGACGGAAGCCTTCTCCACTCCCTCCAGCCGAATATTGGCTTTGATGAATTCGACGGCACGGTAGGCTCCGGTGGTCACCGCCTGGGTGGAGGCGCCGGTGAACCAGTAGATCACGGCGCCGCCGGTGATCAGGCCAAGCACAAAGGGCGCATAGAGCAGAGAAAGGCGGTTCACGTTAATGGTCAGGCCGTCGGTCAGCGCCATGATGATCGAGAAAATCATGGTGGTCGCCCCGACCACGGCGGTGCCGATGAGCACGGGTTTGGCGGTTGCCTTAAAGGTGTTGCCGGCGCCGTCGTTGGCCTCGAGCAAATCCTTGGCGCGCTCGAAGTTGGGTTCTATGGAGTAGTCGCGGCGAAGTTCTTTGTCGATGCCCGGAATCTGCTCGATGAGGGAGAGCTCGTAAACGGATTGGGCATTATCCGTAACCGGCCCGTAGGAGTCTACGGCAATGGTCACCGGCCCCATCCCCAGGAATCCGAATGCCACCAGTCCGAAAGCAAAGACGGCGGGCGCAAGCATGAGGGGTAGTCCGTTGGCGGAGGTGGTCGCGCCCAGCCCCAGGGTGCTGACCAGGTAAGCGATCGTCATCAGGATGACCATGGTGAGGCCGAGATAGTAGGCGGAGAAGTTGCCGGCGACGAAGCCGGACAGAATGTCGAGCGAGGCGCCGCCTTCCTGGGCGGAGGTCACGACCTCCTTGACGTGCGACGATTCGGTGGAAGTAAAGACCTTCACTAGTTCAGGGATCAGCGCTCCTGCGAGCGTGCCGCAGGAGATGATCGTGGCCAGTTTCCACCAGAGAGTGGGATTGCCGCCGAGTTCAGGGATGATCAGGTAAGAGACGATGTAAGTGAGCGCAATAGAAATAATGGAGGTGATCCACACCAGCGAGGTCAGCGGCGCCTCGAAATTCATGGAGTCGGCATTGCCGTATTTCGCCTTGGCCAGAATGCTGTTCAGAAAATAGGCGCCCGCGCTGGATACCAGCATCATGATGCGCATGACGAAGATCCACACCAGAAGCTGAACCTGAACCGTGGGGTCCTTCACCGCGAGCAAAATAAAGGTGATGAGCGCGACGCCAGTCACGCCGTAGGTTTCGAATCCGTCGGCCGTGGGGCCGACCGAATCGCCGGCATTGTCGCCGGTGCAGTCGGCGATCACGCCCGGGTTGCGGGCGTCATCCTCCTTAATACGGAAGACGATTTTCATCAGGTCGGAGCCGATGTCGGCGATCTTGGTGAAGATCCCGCCGGCGATACGGAGCGCGGCCGCCCCCAGCGACTCGCCGATGGCGAAGCCGATAAAGCAGGGACCGGCGTAGTCGCCGGGAATGAAGAGCAGGATGAACAGCATGATCAGCAGCTCGACACTGATCAACAGCATGCCGATGCTCATGCCCGCTTTCAGCGGAATGGAGGAGATGGGATACGGCTTACCGCGCAAGCTGGCGAAGGCCGTACGGGAGTTGGCAAAGGTGTTCACCCGTATGCCAAACCACGCTACACCGTAGCTGCCGCCGATGCCGACCAGGCTGAACAGCAGGATGATGAGCACGCGTGAGGCTTCGTATTTCAGGAGCACTCCAAAGTAAAGGACGATGATTACCGCGATGAATGCTTCCAGAATGAGGATGAACTTGCCCTGGGTAGTCAGGTAGGTCTTGCAGGTCTCGTAGATCAGTTCCGAGATCTCGCGCATCGACTTGTGTACCGGCAGGTTCTTGAGCTGCACATAGATCGTCAGACCGAAGAGCATGCCGAAGAGGCAAAAGAGCAGACCCGCCAGAAGCAGGGAGTGGCCATTCGTGCCCAGGAAGCTGACCGTGGAAAGGTTGGGGAGCTTGAGAGAGGCCTCGCCGGCGGTTTCCCGCGCGGGCGCCGCGGCCTCAGGCTGCGCCAGGCTGGAAGCAGACAGCAACGTCAGCAGCGCGACACCGGCAA
This sequence comes from Terriglobales bacterium, assembly GCA_035319065.1. Lineage (GTDB taxonomy): Bacteria > Acidobacteriota > Terriglobia > Terriglobales > Acidobacteriaceae > DASPRM01. The sequence goes on along the minus strand of DATHDM010000250.1, from coordinate 20,793 downwards.
GCAGTGAAGCCAGGTTGCGCATACGGCAAACCAACCGCCGGAGCGGAACTAGCTCCAGCCGCGACCTGCGAGAGTGCTCGCCGTTCAGCCGGGCAGGCTGGGCGGAGCTGGCCTGCAGCCACTTAGACATGGGCATCCTCCGAAGAGTGCAAACCTCAGACACAGAAATAAAGGAATCTGACAGCTGTCCTGCAGCCCGTGGGGACAGGCGTTGTTCCGGGCTTCGGGAAACACCTGCATGGGGATCAGCGGACTGGAATGTATAACACGCACCCCCGCGAGGGTCAAACGGCAGTAGGGAACAGGGCAAAGAGTGTCGAGGCCCGCAATTCCAGAATGGCACAAGCGCCAAGGGGGAGGCGGACGGCGTCAGTCTTCCACCTGCTCCTTCCGCAGCCGGCGGAGCAGGGAGGTGGGGTGGATCCCCAAAATGCGGGCAGCCTGAGCCTTATTGTTGCCGGTGAGGGAGAGTACCTCGTGGATATAGCGCTCCTCCAGTTCGCGCAGGCTCACGAACTGATGGCCGGTGGGGGAGAGGTCCAGGGCTGAGAGTTGCTCTGGCGACTCGACCTCGGGCTGGTAGTCGCGGATCTCTTCCGGGAGATAGGCAGCATCGATCTCGCCCTCGGGGGCCAGGATCATGGTGCGCTCGATGACGTTCTTGAGCTCGCGGATGTTTCCCGGCCAGGGATAGCGGACGAGCAAGTCGCCCGCCGCGGGAGTAAAGCCCAGGAAGTTCTTCTTCAGCTCGCTGTTGAACCGCTGAACCATGTCGAGGGCCAGAGGAAGGATGTCCTCCTTGCGCTCGCGCAGGGGCGGGATGAAGAGGGGAACGACGTTCAGGCGATAGAAGAGGTCCTCGCGGAACTTGCCTTGGGCAACGTGCTCCTTCAGGCGCGCGTTGGTAGCGGCTATGATGCGCACATCGACGCGAATCGGCTTGGTGCCGCCCAGGCGCATGAAGGTGCCCTCTTCCAGCACGCGCAGCAGCTTGGCCTGGACGCTGGCAGACATGTTGCCGATCTCGTCGAGGAAGACTGTTCCCTTGTCGGCGCGCTCCAGCAGGCCCTCCTTGCGGCGGCGGGCATCGGTGAAGGCCCCTGGCTCGAAGCCGAACAGTTCACTCTCCAGCAGCGCGTCCGGCAGCGAGGCGCAATTGAGCTCGAGCAGCGGCATGTTGGCCCGCGGACTGTTGTAGTGGATTGCTCTCGCCAGTACGCCTTTGCCAGTGCCGCTTTCTCCCTGGATGAGGATAGTGGTGTGATCGGATTCGGCCGCCTTGTGCGCGATTTCCAGCATCTCGGCAACTCTGGCGCTACGGGTGACGACGCGGCCGAAATCGTAGCGTCCCTTGGCTGTCTCCACGGTCTCGCGCACCCGCACCCGCAAGGAGAGCATCTCAGTGGCGCGGCGGATGGTGTTGACCATGTCGGCAAGATGGAAGGGCTTGACGAGGTAGTCGTAGGCGCCCAGCTTCATGGATTCCACGGCGCGATCCACCATGCGGTAGGCGCTCATCATGACCACGATGGTATGGGGACCGAGGCGTTTGATCTGGCGTAGAACTTCGATGCCGTCAATGCCCGGGAGCACCACGTCGACCAGGGCAATCTCGGGCTTCTCCTGGGTGAAGATCTCGATGCCCTCTTCTCCCGACATGGCGACAAACACGTCGAACTCTTCTTCGCGAAGAGCGCGGCTGATGGTCCGCAGGGTGAGGGTTTCGTCGTCAATCACCAGGACTGAATAGGGCATAGCTCCCGATCCTTACTGCCGGGCCAGGCAAGGGAAGATCGCGTTCACGCTTGCCCGGTTCATACCACCATCTCTTCGTCTTCCAGCAGGGGGCGATCCTGCTGGCGAATGGGCAACACCAGAGTGACCTCCGTGCCGCGCTGAGGAACGCTCTGGATACAGATATCTCCACCGTGGCTGCGCACGTAGGCTTGGCTGATGCTGAGGCCGAGGCCCGTTCCCTTGCCGCGCTTGGTAGTAAAAAACGGTTCGAAGACGTGCGGAAGGATGTCACCGGGAATGCCGCACCCGGTGTCTGCAATGCGGATCGCGATCGCGTCGTCACCCTTCTGTTGTGCGGAGATGGTGATCGAGCCGCCCTCCGAGGTTGCCTCCGCCGCGTTCAGCAACAGGTTCATGAAGATCTGCGATAGCTGGTTGGCATCGGCGCTGATCTCCGGCAGATCTGCGGGGATCCGCTTCTCGAGCTTTATGGCGCGGAACAGCGGCTGGTGGCAGACGAAGGCCAGGGTCTCATCCACCAGCCGCCCCAGGCTGAGCCGGCTAAGCCACAAGGGCGCGGGACGCGTGTAGTTGAGCAGCCCGCGCACGGTGGAGGAGATGCGCTTGGTGCCCTGAATGCACTGCTCGATCTCCACCCGTTCCTCCGGGTTGCGGGCGTCACGAAGTTCCAGCTCCAGGTGAGACAGGATGCCCAGCAGCGGATTGTTGATCTCGTGGGCGGCGCCCAGAGCGAGCTGCGCCAGGGCAGCGTATTTTTCGTACTCGGCGAGCTGGGCCTCGAACTGTACCTTCTGGCGGTCCAGTTCGCGTTCGTCCTGCAGCTTGCGGATCAGCTCCTGCTGGGCAAGATCGCGCTCGCGCTCGCGAACCTCAGCCAGTTCCACCGCCTTGGCGGTCTGGCGGATCAGATTGTGCAGGTAGCGCACGGCATGAGCGCTGGCCAGGATGGTCAGCACCAGACCGACGGCCGCGCATGGCAATGCGTTGAGCAGGATGGCGCGTTTGAGCCCGGGCTCGATGTTGAACATCAGGAAGAACAGGACGAAGGGTATAAGAAAAATGGCGCCAACGATGGCGGTGCTGGCCAGCCAGACACCCCAGTAATAGCGCGGGTTGCGCAGTCGCGTGGACTCAGAGTTCACCGAGTCTAGGATGCCTCTGCACGCACCTTGGGGCAGTGAGCGCGGGCACCGGGGGACGTGATGCGGTACCAAGCGGGGACTGCGCTCCCGCCCGCGAGACTAGCGCGGATCGCGGCCGACCACTTCGAGCACGCGGTTGGCACAGCAGCGGCAGAAGGAATTCTCCTTCAGGTCGATCCACTCCACGGCGTGCGAGCCCGACATGGCGCAGCGATAGTCGTCGCAGTGGGTCAATTCCAGGGTGTGTCCGAGTTCGTGAACCGCCTCCTTCAGCATGCGCGTGTGCAGCAGATCGAGGTCGTGCGGGAGACCGTAGAACTCCTGGCGCAAACGGTGGGTAGAGATCAGGGCGCAGGGGCCACCCATCTGCGCCTCCCCGAAAACGAACGTCAGGATGGGGATGTAGAGATCGACCCCGGTGACGGCAAGCAGGCGCCAGGTCGTGTCCTGGACGTGCTGCTGCACGCGCGCCAGGATCTCGCTGGAGTGGTACTGGCCGCGCTCGGCATGGAAGGCAAATTGTGGATCGAGGGTAGCCGCCAGCACCTGGCACGGGGTGGCGAAATGATGGGCGAGTTGCACGGCCAGGCCTTCGAGCACGCGCCCCTCGAGATCGCCAACCGAGAGCAATTGCAAGCGCTTCATTATTTTTCAGAGAGAGCGGCGCGGCTCCATCCGTACTTTTTGAGTTTGTTATGCAGCGTGACCCGGTCGATGTCGAGCGTCTCCGCAGCCCGGGTCTGGTTCCAGCCGCACTGTTCCAGCACCCGCAGGATGTGCGCCCGCTCGATGGCTTCCAGGGTAACGCCTTCCGGCTCGGCGTCCGACTTGCTCTGGAGAATGAAATCCTGCTCCCGCAGCTCCGGTTCCTGCGCCACCACCATGGCGCGCTCCACCGAGTTCTCGAGCTCGCGCACGTTGCCGGGCCAGTCGTACTGCTGCAGCAGGTCCATGGCCTGGGGCGCCACGCGGTTGATGCGCTTGTTCATCTGCAGGGAAAACTTCTTGGCAAAGTGATTCACCAGCAGCGGAATGTCTTCCTTGCGGTCGCGAAGGGGCGGCAGCTCGATACGGAAAACGTTGAGCCGATAGAACAGGTCGGGACGGAATTTGCCTTCATCGATCAGGGCTTCCAGATTCTTGTTGGTGGCGGCGATGCAGCGAAAATCCACGTGGATAGACTGATTGCCTCCCACGCGCACAATCTCGCGCTCCTGCAGCACGCGCAGCAAATCGGTTTGCGTCTTCAGGCTGATGTCGCCGATTTCGTCGAGAAAGATGGTTCCTCCCTCGGCGATTTCGAATTTGCCCTTCTTGCGGTACTGGGCGCCGGTGAAGGCTCCCTTTTCATGACCGAAGAGCTCGCTTTCCAGCAAGGTTTCTGTCAGCGCCCCGCAATGGAGCACCACCAGGGGATGGAAGCGGCGTGGGCTGGCCGCGTGGATAGCTCGGGCGACGAGCTCCTTGCCGGTGCCGCTCTCTCCATTGATGAGCACGGTGACGTCGGTGGGAGCGACCGTTTCAATGGCCTCAAAGACACGTTTCATGGCCGCGCCCTGCCCAACCAGATCCGAAGGGATGGCAGTTTCCGCCACCACTTCCCGCAGGCGGACATTTTCTTCCTGGGTGCGGCGGTGGGAGAGCGCTTTGGCCACGGTGTGAGCGATCTCGTCGGGATCGAGCGGCTTGGTGACGTAGTCGTAAGCGCCGTTCTTGAGGGCGGCGACGGCGGTCTCCACCGAGGCGTAGCCGGTCATGATGATGGTGATCAACTCGGGATCGATTTCATGCATGCGGCGCTGCAGCTCGATGCCATCGGTGCCGCGCATCTTGATGTCCACCAGCGAGACGTCCCAGGACTGCTCCGCGAGACGCGAGAGCGCCTCACTGGCGTTCTCCGCGGTTCCCACCTCATAGCCTTCCTCGCGGAACCATTTGTTGAGGGAGTCGCGCACGCTGAGTTCGTCGTCCACGATCAGGATTTTGCCTTTGCCCATAGCGATTACCTCGATGTGGCTGCCAAGGCAGCGGCCGGCGAGGCAGCCTTGGCGTCCGCCGGCATGAAGATGTAGAAGGTCGTTCCTTTTCCGGGCTCGGATTCCACCTCGATGACGCCGCGGTGGCGCTCGATGATGCTGTGGCTGATGGCCAAGCCCAGTCCCACGCTCTTGCCACCCTCCTTGGTGGTGAAAAAGGGCTCGAACAGCTGGGGAAGCAAGTCTTTGGCGATGCCGACCCCGTCGTCGCGAACCTGGATTTCCACCTGCCGGCTCTGCGGCAGATAGCGGGTGCGCACCCACAGGTTGCCGCCGCGCGGCATGGCGTCGTGCGCGTTCATGATCAGGGCCAGCAGAACCTGCTCGATCTGCGCCTGATCGCAGGCGATTGGCGGCAGGTCCTCTGCCAGATCGGTTTGTAGCTGAATCGACGCCATATCGAGCTGATGCTGAACCAGCTTCAGAGCCCGCTCGACCACAGCGTTCAGATTGGTCTGCATGATGTTCAGCGGCGCGGTGCGGGAGAAGGTCAGCAGGTTCTTGACCAATTCTCCGCAACGGCGGCTCTCGGACTCGATCAGGCTGAGGCATTCCTGGATTTCCTTGCGCCGGCTGTCTTCAACCTGGAGGCGGTCAATCCAGCGGCGCAGCAGCTTGGCGTAGGTGAGGATGCCGGAGAGGGGATTGTTGATCTCGTGCGCGAGAACCGCGGCCATCTTGCCGAGGGAGGCCATCTTTTCCGCGTGCAGGATCTGCTCGTGCGCGTTCTTGAGCTCGCGCGTCTTATCGGCAACACGCTCCTCCAGGGTGCGGGCCCAGGAGGTGATTTCTTCGTTGGCGTCACGCAGCTGAAGGCTCATCTCATTGAAAGAGCGCGCCAGGTCGCCCAGCTCGTCGGAGGAGCGGATTTCGATCTGGTAGCCCAGCTCTCCCTCTCGCAGCTTTTCGGTTCCCGAGTGCAGCGCCTTCACCGGGCGCGCCAGGACTCGCCAGACGAAAAGCGCGGTAAGGCCGGCAATCAGCAGGACAGCCAGCGCCGTGTAAGCCAGCATCTGGCGGCTACTCTCAGTGAGAGCTGCGTCGGCGCGGGCCAGCGAAAGGTTTGCGTCCAGCACACCCAGGATCTGCTGGCTCTCGGGATGCGCGTGGCAGGCAGCGGTGCTGCAAGTGGGCGCGTTTTCGATGGGAGTGATGATCCCCAGAATCCGCGAACCGTCGGCGCGGTATATCCGGAAACGATCCGGGCGGTTGAGCCGGGTGAGAGGCTGCGCCTGCGCGTGGCAGCCGGTGCAGGCTTCGGCCTGGGTATTGACCTGGCTGCCCACCTCGCTGGTATCGCTGGAAAAGCTGATGCTGCCCGTCTCGTTGATGATGCGGATGCGAAGAATGCCGGGCTCGCGGGCGATGGTGTTGATGAGCTCGTACAGAGCCTGGCGATCGTTGCGCATCATGTGGTATGAAGCGCTGCGCTTGAGGGTGTCGCTCATCCGTTCGGCAGCCGCCAGAGTGGCGCTCTCCAGGTGCCGGCGGTGCAGCTGGATGTTGACGTATCCCAGCAGCGCGAAAGTAATCACCATCGCCGCCAGCAGCAGCTGGATCAGCTTGGCGCTGAGGCTCTGTCCCAGTCGGCGAAGGCCGCCCCGGCGCGAGCGTGCGGCACGCGATTCGGCATCGGACTGGTCAGTCTCCGGCATGGCTCAGGACCCTCGCATTGGCCAGCAACGGCGCTTCGCAGAAGGGTTGGGCGGGCTGGTGCTCGGGGAAGATCGGCAGATACTTCACCGCTACCGCGAAAAGGAAAAATCCCGCGGCGATGATGGCGCCGGTGATGGCCACTTCCGTCCACTTGGGGATGTAGTGCAGGCCCGCCGCGGTCTCCATGCCAGTGATGCTGACGTTGAGGCGGTTGGTAATGAATCCCAGTACTACCAGCACCGCCGTGAAATAGAGACCTCCGGGGCTGGTGCGGATCTTCGGCAGAGCCAGCAATATCACCGGCACAATCACCGTCATGCCTATCTCCAGCAGGAAGAGATTGCGTTCATAGCCAGAGGTCAGCAGCAGCTTCAGAACACCCCGATGCAGCAGATCCTCGAAGCGGAGGACGCCATACACCGTCAGCACTACCAGCAGCACCCGCCCCAGCTCCTGCAGGATGGGCAGCTCCAGCTCTCGGCCGAAGTGCTTCGAGCTCATGGAGGATTCGAAAATCGTCATGGCGAGGCCGACGGCGATCGCGGAGAGAAAGAAGAAGACCGGAAGCAGCGGGCTGTACCAGAAGGGATGAAGCTTGGTTGGCATGATCAGGTACAGCGTGCCCAGTGACGATTGGTGCAAGGTGGAGAGAATCACGCCGAATATCACCAGCGGAATCAGGGCCGCGCGGATGGCCTTCAAAGGTTTCTGCCATCCCAGACGCTCGAGAATGATCGGTGAAAACTCCAGCGTCAGCACGGTGGTGTAGAGCATGACGCAGTAGGCGACCTCGAACATCACCGAGTGCGGATTGCGCATGATGAGCGGGTGCCAGATGTTGTAGGGGCGGCCCAGGTCGAACAGCAGCGCTACGCAGACCAAAAGATATCCCAAGAAGGCGGTAAGAATTGTGGGGCGGACGATGGGATGAAGCCGCTTGATGTGAAAGATATGCACCGCCGCGGTGAGGGTGAAGCCGCCGGCGGCCAGCATCACGCCACAGAGGACATCGAAGCCGATCCAGAGGCCCCAGGGGAACTGGTCGCTGAGATTGGTGGAGGGGCCAAGACCGCGGGTGAAACGAATCATGGCAGCATAGGCGCCTGCCAGCATCAGGGCGGCAAACACGAGTCTCCAGAAGGTAATCCTGAGCTTCACTTTGCGCTCTCCTTTTCCGCGGGCGATGGCTTTCCGCGTTCCTGGGCCTCCGCCGCGGCTACTTCCTCACGGCGGTGCGTGATCCACCAGACGCCGCCGAGCAGCAGTCCACCCAGAGGGACGAAATCGGGAATCCGGGAGAGCACTTGGTAAGTCCGCAGGGGCAGGGGATCGCGCGGAAGATCGGTGCGGTAGCCAAACTCCTCGAAGGGCACGCCGGACAGCAGGAGCACCGAGGTGCCTCCCACCTCCTCGATGCCATAGATGTGATCGACGTAGTTGCCGGGATTGTCCTGGATGCGCTTCCGGGCCTCGGCGATAAGCTGGTCGCGGTCGCCGAACTTGGTGGCGCCCGTAGGGCAGACCTCCGCGCAGGCGGTCTGGAGTCCCGCCAAAACGCGGTCGCCGCACATGGTGCACTTCTGCACCTTGGGATTGATGGAGTTCCACTCGTACTTGGGAACTCCGAAGGGGCACGCCACCATGCAGTAGCGGCAGCCCATGCAGCGGCTGGCTTCGTACACCACCGGTCCGGTGGAGGTCTTGCGGAGCGCGCCCACCGGACAAACCGACACGCAGGCGGGATCCTGGCAGTTCATGCACAAGCGGCGCATGAATTTGTCGTCCTTGGTCAGCACCACGGTGAACTTGTGCTCGGACTGGCGGGCCTCGGAGGCCACACCTTCGTCGTAGCGCAGTCGGTTGTGCTCGGCGCAGGCCGCCTCGCACTGTTTGCACCCGATGCATTGGGTGGCGTCGTAGAGGAGTGCCTTGCTCATGGAAGCCTCTTTGAAATGGGAGCACCAACCACAGCGAAGCCCCAGACGGGCTGCAAAAGGGCGCTTCTAACCGAGGAAAAGAAAGAGATCTGCCGGGGACGACCCGGGGTGTCGGCAAAGAAGAAAGGTTCCCCGGGCCTCTGGGGAGACCTCAAACGCCCGAGGATGAATATTCCTGTCCCTGGAACCAGAGCCCGGAGACCCTCCAGGATCGCCAAGCTAGCTGGATGATCCGCACCGAACTCGGCGGCGTTCGTCACGCGTACCCCGGTTCCAGGAGCGGCCGCCAGGAGGCCGGCCGCCGGGCGGATTACTTAAGCCCCTTGACGAAGGCAGCCGCAGCCTTCGCCTGATCCTCGGTGACGCCATTGACGGCCTTAGCGTGCGGGGCCTTCTTGCCGGCCTCGCCCTTGGTCAGCAGGTCAACAATCTGCGGCTCGGTGAGCTTGGTGCCTTTTACTGCCGGGCCGACTTTGCCTTCCCCAGCCGGGCCATGGCAGGCGGCGCACTTTGTCTTGTACACGGCTGCGCCATCTTCTGCCCAGGACAGGTTGGGCAACATGAGGAACAGGGCCAACGCGATCGCCAGAACCACGATCGTGAGCTTTGCGAGTTTCATAGAAGATGCTCTCCTTCCCGTATTACGGGCTAGATCGAGATCGTCTGGGCGGCCGGCGCCTGGCTCATGGCTAGCTGATGGGGCCTTGGAGTTCGGACCGGTGCTCAGCGCACTCTTCGTCTACGAGTGTCAACAAAAGCTGAATGGGGGGCTGTGATTGGGCTCACTTTGCAGGGTGATGAATTCTTCATCAAGCCGTGATCCACGAGCACCTTGGGCTGATGAAATTTTCACGGGAGGGCGGTCTTGGAGACTGAGTGATGCGAGATTCATCAGATTGACGGAACGGCCGACCTATGGCGTGGGCGGAGGGCCGAGCGGCGCCAGTTCCGCAAGTCAGCGGTTCGCAAAGAAAAGTGGCGGTGGAGGTTTCCACCGCCATTTCAAGCATTACTTCACCATCAGGAGGATACATTCGGTCAGCTGGAGCCCCAGGCGCAGTTAGAGCTTCCCCAACACCACTCGCAGCGACAGCCAGGAGAGCGCCAGCCAGAAAATCGTAATCACTAATCCTGCCTTCCAATGTGGACGAAGCCTCTGCTTCACCCAACCGCTTCCGGGGAGCGCGAACGGTGCGCGGCGGCTTCTGCGCCGGCTCCAGATTCTTGGATCAGGGCTGCGCGGGCTGGGTGGTGGCTGCGGAAGCTCGACGTGGGGCATCATCAATACCTTTGCGCGACGCCCCTGCGAACCTCCCAGGCCGGAGCTACTGCTTTGCGTCGCCATTCCGCACTTCCTATTTCCAACATCGACTTCGACCATAGCAGCTTGAATAGGGGATCAAGCCAGGATTCGTGTGTGGAAATCCCAAGCGCTTCCGGCGAAAGGAAGGCAAACCAAAAGGGGAAGGGTGGTTGCCGGTTGGCGATTCGCGGCGGACAGTTCGGAAGGGCCGTCTCCGACTGCGGCCGCCAGCTTAGTGCGCCGGCCTCAAATAGTTCTGGACCGCCAGCGCGCCGATCTTCCTGCCCATCTCCTGACCCACCAGCATCGAGTTGCGATAGTGAATTCCACCGTAGATGCGGGCCATGGAGACTTCATCCATCCATTCCTTGATCGTGCCCCACTTGCGCACCACGCCGGGCGCGCTCGTGCTGGTCATCGTGAGTGTGGGGACAGCTCCGCGGCCAAATTCGGCTTCGAGAACCGTTCCTGCCGCCGCCGAGGTGATGCAATGGGCGCAGGGATATTCGGGGTGCAGAGGAGTGTCAATTACCGGCTCCCAATCCGCTACCCGGGTCACAGCCGGATTGCCGCCAAGGTCCCCATTGCGAATGGCCGTGATCGGTCGCCAGAAGTTATAGGTGTACTTGGCGTCAAATACGGCGATGTAAGCGTCGGCAGCGGCGGTTTCCACCAGCGCAAACAGGCGCGCGTTTTCAATCAGGCTTCGTGTGGGAACATCGGCCAGTTGGCGTGCGATAGGATCCCAGCTGGCAGGACCGGTGATCACCCAGAAGCGCGCGATGTCGGTTTGCTCGGCGCTGCGTAGTGTGCTCTTTTTTCCGCCGATATCCTTGATTTCGTTGCAGTCGCGGGCCCATTCTGCGCTGGTCAGCGAAGGCGGCGGCCCCGGCCGGAACTGTGAGCCACGCTCCATCAGCCAAGGGGTCACGCTGCCCCACTGCGATCCGATGGGCAGAGTCGTGGTGATATACACCCCGGGCGAGGTGACGGGCCGATAGGTATTGGGCGCTGCGCTTCCATCGGAGGCACGCTGCGAAATAGCCTGGGCCGCCACCTTTTCCCCTACCGCGATACCCTCCGTCTTTCCGGCGCCGTCGGGAATTCTTGTCAGCGCGGCGGCGTAGGCGGAGTCCAGGGTGACTTTCTGATCGGGAAAGACTTCAACCAGGGTCGCGTGGGCCGCAGCCACCGCGGCAGCTTCTTGAGAAGCGCCGGCAGCAGCAGACACTTTTGCCCGATAAGGCGCATAGCGACCTGCGATGGAGTTGACGGCGTCGAACATGGCAGTGTGGACGATAGCCAGCGTGCGGGTGCCAACGAAGGGCAGTTGTTTGGCGGCAAGGCTGCTGGCCACAGCACGCTCATTCCACTCCGTGATCACATCGGCGGCGGCCATCCACGGCAGGGCGAGAAGGGCCGCAGTCAGCAGATATCCACGAAGACCATCAACAGTCATGTCAGCCTCCATTCAGTTAAACCTGGGCTGCCAGCGGATAAGATTTTCTCGGCGCCTCCTCAACTTCATAGGCCGCTCTGGCGCACTCGGAATGCGGCCGACCTCCAAGACCGCGGCTCATTGGGCTTCGCAGCAGCCGGTGGCCGCCCGCTCACGCAATCGACAGAAATGGCGCACCGAAACAGCCAGGGGAGAATTTCACGAAAGATGAGAGGTTCCAGTCTGGCAAGACCCCATGCCAGGCAATAATCGGGGCCAATGGGCAGATTCTCCGCTCAGCCACCTCCCAGGTCAAGCCAGCAATTGGCTGCTTGGATCTCGCGCCGCGCCCTGGCGATGAACCGTTGGACAAAGCCGGCAGTGGCCCCGGCCGCGGACGACCCGACTCGTGTGACCCTCATCACAGATCAGAGTGAAGCACAGCACAACAATAGGCGGCCTATTCTGGGGAATGGATGGCGCCGAGCAGTTCCCTGGCTCAACCCCCAAATGGGGCCGTGATGGGCAAAGCGCAGTTGGTGGTGGTGGAAACGTTTCGGGGCAGTATCGTCAGAGGGAAGTGTCCGATCTGCGGTGTGGGTTTTGCGCAGCGCTATCTTGCCGACCCGCTCGACGCCGAGCGCCGCATGAATGAGTACTTCTCCCAGCACGTGGCGGATAGACACTCCCAAGCGTCAGCCGAGGAAAGATGATATCTAAAATCCGGCATGCAAGCTTGCGATCCCTTCCTCGTCGGTACCAGCCGCTTCAGCACCCTGCGGCGCTCACAACAAGCCGCCTCCTCTCCAATTGACGGTGCTGAACAGCTACCGTACCCTGTAGGGTGAACATGAACATTGCGGAAGCGACCCGCCTGCGCGTCGCCGAAAGCGTCACGGAACTTGTCGGCGAGACGCCGCTGCTGCACCTGCGCCGAATCCCTCCTCCGAGTGCCGCTGATGTTTACGCCAAGCTCGAATATTTGAATCCCGGGTGCAGCATCAAGGACCGCGCTGCCATTGGCATGATCCGCAATGCCGAGGCCAGTGGGGCGTTGCGCCAGGGTTCTACCATCATCGAGGCCACGGCGGGGAACACCGGGATCGGGCTGGCGCTGATCGGCGTGAATCGCGGCTATCGCGTCATTCTCTGCGTCCCCCAGAAATTCTCCAAGGAGAAGGTGCTGCTGATGCAGGCGCTGGGCGCGGAGGTGATCCGCACGCCCGACGATGAAGGCATGCAGGGCGCCATCAAGCGCGCCCGCGATCTGGCCGCCAAGATCCCCAATTCTTTTCTGCCGCTGCAGTTTGAAAATCCCTCCAATCCCGACTACCACTACGAGACCACCGGACGTGAGATCTTCGAGCAGATGCAGGGGCGCATCGACGCCATCGTGCTGGGTGTGGGCACCGGCGGGACTTTTACCGGCGTCGTGCGTTACGTCAAGGAACGCCTGCCCGAGGCCCTGGGGGTCGCAGTCGAGACGCAGGGTTCGATACTGGCAGGAGGGCCTCCCGGGGATCACAAGATTGAGGGCATCGGCGTGAGCTTCATCCCCAAGACCTACGATGGCACCCTGGCCGACGAGATCATCATGGTGAAAGATCCCGACGGCTTCGAGACGGTGCGCCAGTTGGCGCGCATGGAAGGCGTGCTGGCTGGGTCCAGCGGCGGGGCCAACGTCTTCGCCGCCATGCAAGTGGCGCGCCGCCTGGGGCCGGGAAAGCGCGTCGCTACGGTGATTCCTGATTCCGCCGAGCGCTATCTTTCCAAGAACATTTTCGAAACCTATTGAATTGTCCGGCTACCCTCACGCTTCCCTTTCTCTGCGAGTGAGAAAACGAATGTCAAAAGACAAGCATCAGGAAATTGGTTTCGCCACTACGGCAATTCACGTGGGCTCCGAGCCCGACGCCATGACTGGAGCCGTGAGCCCCCCGATCTACGCCACTTCCACCTATGTGCAGGAAGAACTGGGCAAGCCCAGGCTGGGGTATGAATACGCCCGCGTTACCAATCCTACACGGGATCGGCTGCAGGAGTGCCTGGCGGCGCTGGAGCGCGGAATGGCGGCGCGCGTGTTCTCGAGCGGAATGGCGGCGGTCAATGCACTGTGCACTATGATGAAGAAGGGCGACCACCTGGTGTGCTCGCACAATGTTTATGGCGGGGTGCCGCGCTTGTTCAACCAGATTCTGAGCAATTACGGGCTGGAATTCACCTACGTGGACACTTCCCAGGTTGCGCAGGTGGAGAGCGCGATCCGCAAGAGCACCCGATATGTGTACGTCGAGACCCCGACCAATCCGCTTATGTCGATCAGCGACCTGGCGGCGATTGCCAAGGCGACGCGCCGCAAAGGGGTGGAGCTCGTGGTGGACAACACCTTCATGTCACCCTATTTTCAGCGGCCCATCGAGCACGGCGCCGACATGGTGGTGCACTCGACCACAAAGTTTCTGAACGGCCACAGCGACGGGCTGGGCGGAGTCGTGGTCTGCACCAAAAAGGAGCAGGCGGAGCTGCTGGCGTTCATCCAGAAGTCCGCGGGAGCGATTCTCTCGCCTTTCGAGTGCTGGCTGGTGTTGCGGGGAGTGAAGACGCTGGCCGTACGCATGCAGCAGCACAATGAAAATGGCGTGCAGGTGGCCGATTTTCTTGCAGGGCACAAAAAGGTGAAGCAGGTCTTCTATCCCGGCCTGCCGGAGCATCCGCAGCACGAGCTGGCAAAGCGCCAGATGTCGGGATTCGGCTCGCTCATCACCTTCGAAACCGGATCGCTGGGAAACGCCAAAAGGATGCTGAAGCGCGTCGGCCCGGTATGTTCGCTGGGCGAGTCCCTCGGAGGGGTAGAGACGCTGATTTCCCACCCCGCCACCATGACCCACGCCGCGCTGGGCGAGAAGGGCCGCAGGCAGATTGGGTTGACCGATGGCATGGTGCGGATTTCGGTGGGCATTGAGGACGTGGACGACATCATCCGGGACCTGGACCAGGCGCTGGCGGCGATATAGAGCACAGGTGAATTCAGCCGAGTGGAACGCGGAGCTCTACCGCCGGATCTCGAATCCGCAGTTCGAGTGGGGCAAGCGCGTTGTTGACCGCCTGGAGCTGCGCGGCGACGAGCACGTGATGGATGCAGGCTGCGGCTCCGGCCGCCTGACCGCGGAGTTGCTGGAGCGGCTGCCGCGCGGCCAGGTCACAGCCGTGGATCTGTCGTTGAACATGCTCGAAAGCGCGCGGCAGTCTCTCAAGCCTCGCTATCGCAAGCGGGTGCGTTTCGCCCAGGCAGACCTGGCGCGGCTTCCGTTTGACGAGGACTTCGACGGCATCTTCAGCACCGCGGCCTTCCACTGGGTCAAAGACCATAAAGCGCTGTTCCAGGGCCTGTTTCGCGCCCTCAGGCGCGGGGGTTGGCTGGAAGCGCAGTTCGGCGGCGGTGCTAACTTGGCCCGGCTTCGGGAATTGGCGGCTGAGTTCATGGCCTCGCCGCAAATTCGGCCGTTCTTTCAGGGCTGGGAGGAGCCGTGGGAATACCCGGATGCAGAGACTACCGAACACCGCATGCTCGCTGCCGGGTTCGTAGACGTTAAGGCTTGGCTCGAGCCGGCACCGCTCGAATTGCCCTCTGACGAGGCTTATCGCCAGTACCTCGCTGCGGTCGTCTTTCATCGGCATCTGCCGCGTCTGCCCGACCGCCATAAGGAAGAATTCCTGGATGCCCTGGTGAAAGGCGGCAGCCGTAAACTCGATTACTGGCGGCTGAATCTGCAGGGACGAAAAGGCCGCTGACCGCAAGGCGCGAACGAACCACACATCGGGTTGTCCTGGTGACTAAGAGCCGCTGAGAACGGAGTCGCCGATCCACTCCAGATATGCGATGCTGCCGGCTTCGATGGGGAGCTGGATGCATTCCGGCAGCTCGTAGGAGTGCAGCTCGCGAATGGTGTGTTGCACGCGCTCAAAGAGCTGCGCCGTGGTCTTTATGATCAGCAAGAATTCGGCGGCGTTTTCCACGTCGCCCTTCCAGCGATACACGGAGCGGATCGGGCCCACGATATTGACGCAGGCGGCAAGCTTCCTCTCGACCAGAGCCTGCGCGATGGCGGCCGCTTCGGGTTCGCTTCCGGCGGTGGACAGCAACACTCTCTTGTCAGTCATCGTTTACAATTCTTGCGCCTTTTTGGGGCTCGAGCAAAGCCTTTCCGGATGCGAAGATCCCTCCCTGTGGAGAACCAGCCATGGCAGTCACTATCAGCTTCGGCACATCCGGCTGGCGGGCGGTGGTGGCTGAGGAATTCACCTTCAGCAACGTCCGGCGGGCGGTCACGGGAATCGCAAAATATGTGACCTCGGTGAAACCTGCGGGTGCGAGGGTGATTGTTGGCCGTGACCCGCGGTTCCTGGGAGAGCAGTTGACGGCGCTGGCCGCCGACCTGCTCGCCGAGCATGGCGTAACCCCGCAGCTGATCGCGGAGCCGGCGCCAACCCCGGCGGTTTCCCACGAAGTGATCCGCTTGAAGGCCGACGGTGCCATCAACTTCACCGCCTCGCACAATCCCCCGGAATACAACGGCATCAAGTTCTCCACCTCGGACGGAGCCCCGGCGCTGCCCAGTGTCACGCAAAAAATAGAAGCGGCGATCCCGGCCGAAGACCCCCAGCCAGGTGCGCCTCCCCCCGGAGCGGTCCCGCGCAGCCCGAAGGTGGAGAAGATCGATCCCAAGCCGGCCTACCAGGCGCGGCTGGCGGAGATCGTGAACTTCCAGTTGATCCGCAAATCGGGGATGAAAATTGCGTTTGATCCCCTGTGGGGATCGGCGCGCGGTTACTCGGATCAACTCCTGCGGGAGCAGGGGATCGAATGCGCCACCGTGCACGACCGGCGGGACGTACTTTTCGGCGGGCATGCTCCCGAGCCCGACGACCACCTGCTGAGCGACCTGCGCGCCAAGATGCACGAGACCGGCGCCCGGGTGGGCATCGCGACCGATGGCGACGCCGATCGTTTCGGCATCGTGGATGAAGATGGCGCCTTCGTGCAGCCCAACTACATCATCGCTCTCCTGTTCGACTACCTCGTGGAGAGCCGGGGATGGAAGAATGGGGTGGCCAAGTCCGTGGCTACCACCAACCTGGTGAACTCCCTGGCCGCGCGCCACCATGTGCAGCTGTACGAGACCCCGGTGGGTTTCAAATACATCGGCGAGCTGATCGATCAGGACAAAATCGCGATTGGCGGGGAGGAGAGCGCGGGCCTGTCCATCCGCCACCACGTTCCCGAGAAGGATGGGGTGCTCGCCGGCTTGCTGACCTGTGAGTTGATCGCCAGCCGCAAGCAGAGCCTGGGGCAGCAGCTGCGCGAAGTATTTGCCAAAGTTGGTTCCTTTTATCCCATGCGGGAGAACTTCCGCTTGACCCCTGAAGTGAAAGAGAAGTTCACTACCAAGTTGCGGTCGGAGCCGCGAGAATTGTCGGGCCACAAGGTGCAACAGATCGTGCGCACCGATGGATTCAAGGCGATTTTCGAAGACGGTTCCTGGGTCTGCTACCGCCTCTCAGGCACGGAGCCGGTGGTCAGGGTGTATACGGAAGCCCGAAGCCCCGGCGACCTGAAAAAACTGAGCGAGACGGCGAAGCAGTGGATCTTCGACTCGTAGCTGGCTCCCGATGACAGGCCGGATGGCGGAAAAACTACAGCGGATGATCGCGGCATGGGAGCAGTGGCAACGCGTCCAGTCTCTTGCCGCGGGCTTCTACCGCCGGCGGCGGCAGCTGGCGACTGCGGGAGTGGGCCTGTTGGCAGCCTGGATGGCATTCCACGTCATCTGGGGCGCCAATGGCATGGTGATCTACGAGAATAAGAAAGCGGAATACGGTCAGCTGGAGGGGGAAGTCGGCTCGCTCCAGAAAGAAAATCAGGCCCTCACCCGGCAGGTAGAGAAGCTGAAGCACGATCCGCAGGCGATCGAGCGCGAGGCCCGCGAACAGTTGCGCTACGCCAAGCCGGGAGAGGTGATCTTCCTTCTGCCCCCACCGTCCCCGGCGCAGAAGCCGCCAGTCAGCGCGGCGAAGAAGTAGCGCCTGCACTCATCAGCGGCATCCAGCACAAAAATCGGCATGCAGACAGGGAGCTTCAACTCGTTCCCTCCCGGCGAAGGCACCCCTTGGCGCTTTATCCCCGGGAAGAGGATTCCTGTTGCGTTTCGACCGGGTGGGAGGTAAAAGTCGGAACCCAGGGAAAAACACTCGCGAAATAGGAGGAGATAGATGAAAAAGCTGGTGGTCGGATTGGCTGTGCTCTGCCTGATGGCAGCGCTGAGCTCGACGGCCTTTGCCGCGGACGCCTCCATGACCGGCTGGGTGACCGATGCCAAGTGCGCCAAGAACGCCGGTCCGGGCAAAGAGGCCTGCGCCAGGAAGTGCATCGAGGCGGGCGAGAAGATGGTGTTTGTCACCGACCAGGATAGAAAAATCCTGAGCGTCGATAACCCCGACGCCTTAAGAGATCACATCGGCCACCATGTAAACGTGAAGGGCAGCGTTAAAGGAGAGGCGCTGCACGTGGACAGCGTCACCATGGTGGCGGGAAGCTGAGCGCGGCCAGCAGGCGCACCTCCGCGCCACGCTACCGTGCGGTCGCGCCTGCGTTCACGGCCGATGGGAAGAATCGTATGGAGGACAAGGGCCCGGCCCGTGTCCGGTTTGAAGGCAGCGAGCCGATTCTGCGTGTTGAAGACATGCAAGCCAGCCTCTACTTCTACGTGAATCTGCTGGGTTTTGAGAAGGCCGGTTGGGGCAACGACGATTTCACTCGCGTTTCGCGTGACCGGGCTGGGATTTACCTCAGTCGCGATCAGGGCCGCGGTGGGGCCTGGCTCTGGATCGGTGTTGAAGACGTCGAGCGGCTCCACGAGGAGTACAAGGCTCGCGGAGTGACCATCCGCCTTTCCCCAACCAACTATCCCTGGGCGCTCGAAATGCATGTGCAGGATCCCGACGGCAACGTGCTCCGTTTTGGATCAGAACCAAAGTGAAGGGCGGGCGCCAGATCAATGAACCGGGTCATCCGGGAAGCAGCACTCGCGATCAGCGGCACGCCGTCAATCACGTTGTGCACCAGGATGCACGGCCAGACGCTTTCGGTGCGTTCGCGCAGCCATCCCAGAAGAGCGCCGGGGATCAACGCGAAAGCCGCCCCGAACAAGCTGGTTTGAAGGTGAAGCCTGCGGTCAAAGATGAAGCCGTGGCCGATGACGAACAGAGCTAGTGTCAGCAACCCACCCCACCCAAAGCGGGTCGCCCGAACCTTCCAAGGCCAATGAAAGACCTCGTTTAGGAGAGACTGAAAGACGCCACGAAAAACCAATTCTTCGGCTATGCCCGGCATGGTCAGCTCGAAAAGCAGGGTCTCGCGATCGGCCGGCATCCGCATCCCCTTGGACCACAGAAGCATGCCGTAGCCGGTCCCCACCGCCGTTGCCAGCATCATGGGCAGGAGGGAGCGCGGCGCAGATCTCCCCCGAATCCCCAGCCGGCCCAACCCGTAACCCGGAACCGCTGCGAGAACTACCACCCAAAGCACTTCCAGGATCTTTCCCTGCCAATTCCAGTCCAAGCGCTGGAAGACAGCGGAGCGCGGGACCATAACGCACACCAGATCTAGGTAGACGAGCGCTGCGAACTGAAGCAATCGTCTGTCCGGGCGCAGCCGACTGGTCCACAGCGCCCACGCCAGCAGGGGAAGCAACAGGGCGAGCCACAGCGACGCAGTGGCAGCGGCCTGAGGCAGGAACGACCATTTGGTTGCCAAGGCGAGCCTCGTGCGCGGAAGTACGCAAGGGTTCCGCGCGCGGTTCCTTGCTTGCGAAAAGAGAAGGTTCGCGGAAAGCAGATGGCAAAAGAAAGCCGCCCGGCGGGGCGGCTCCCCGCTGCAGGTCCTCCGGGGCTTTCGCTCATCCCAGAACAGGCATATACTCCGCCGGCGTGGGGGAGTGGCAGGTCCCAGGCCACTCGTCTCTGGACAATTGGGGAGGCACAGGCAGATGAAAGCCATCTACGAGCTGGTCAAGGATCGGGACACGTATTCCATCGAGTCGAGCATCACGGTACTGGACGCCGCGCGCTACATGGCGGAAAAGAACGTGGGCGCCGTAGCGGTAGTGCGGGCGCACGAGTTGGTGGGGATCTTCTCCGAGCGCGACCTGATGAAGCGCGTGGTGAGCGAGGGCCGCAACCCGAAGACGACGCGGGTGGAAGAGGTCATGACCAAGGACCCATGCGTGGTCTCGCCGAACGAGACACTGAGCAACTGCATGCGGCTGATGAAGGAGCACAACTTCCGGCACCTGCCCGTCTGCGATGGCAAGAAGTTGAAGGGGCTGATTTCCCTGCGCGACCTCCTGCTCCACGACCTGGTGGAGAAAGAAGGCGAGGTCCACATGATGCGGGCATACATCAGCCAGGGCTGATCGACGCCCGACTCTGTTCTCTGGCGCGGGGTTCCTCAGCCACTCCCAATTCCACGACTCTTCAGCGACGCCGTCCACAGCAGAATCACAAGCACCCCCTCGCCGTTGTCGTGCGGGCTGGCGTCGGGATTCCAATTAGCGAAATGGCTTCACATCGTGTGCAAGTTCCTGCACTCCACCCTTCCTGTTGAGATGTTAAATATAGCTTAATCAATTACTTACAGTGGAGCCTGGCTTGCGCTTGCGGAGTGTGCCTTAAGCTTTCGGCCGCAGTCGTGGCGGTTACGACAGTTTTGATTCCTGGCCGCGATTTGTTGGAGTGCCGAAGGTTCATGGTGGTACTCTGGCCCAGGGGACATGTACTAATGCGCATCGCGTGGATTCTGCTGCTGCTGGCCATCAGCTCCCTAGCGCAAGTTTCGGCTCCTTCCGAGCAGTCGGCGTCAAATGCCACCGACGCATCCTCGGCCGGCAGCCCGTTCAGCAGCAGCCTGGACAACGCGGGCGGAAGCCTGCTGGCAAAAGGCGCGGCCCCGAGTTCTGTGCTGCCCATAGCCCCGGGTGCGGTTTCGTCCGCCGCCGTCAACCCTGCGCCCGTGGAGATGGCCGCGAACTCGAACCAGTTCGTCACGTCCAAGCCGCTCGAAGAGCCGTCGGCGCACAACAAGCGAATCTGGTATTCGTTGATGGCGGTGCAGCACGGCGCCGCAGGGTTCGACGCCTGGTCCACCCGGCAGGCTATCCAGAGCGGCGGGCAGGAACTGAATCCCACCCTGAAGCCGTTTGCTCACTCGGCAGCGATTTATCCCGCCCTGCAGTTGTGGCCGACGGCCATGGATTACCTCGGCCACAAAATGATGCGCAGCAACCGGCCGCTGTATCGCCGACTGTGGTGGCTGCCCCAGGCCGCCTCGACCGCCGCATTTCTGACCTTTGGCGCGCACAACCTCACCTTGAGATAGGCTGCCGCTGTGGCAGACCTCGAACCATCCGGCCGAAGCTGAGCAGTTCCTTTCCGGAACCCTGCAGGTCCAATGGTTGGCGACCGCCCG
>DATHDM010000249.1:0-5351 GCA_035319065.1 Terriglobales bacterium | reverse complement strand
AAAAGCGCAACGATTCCCCGTCGACCGCGGTCATCTCACCGATGCGAACCCCTACCTTCCGCGCCCGGCTTCCGGGATAGCGATGCGCCTCCTTCTGCGTCGCTTCCAGGATCGAATTGGCGATGCCCATCTCGTGCACTGGCGCCTCAACAGATGCGCGGGAGTTGATCCCCAGCCAGCATGTCAACGACCCGGCTGGTACCGAGATCGGTGCGCATCGTCACCAGCCCCGGATGTGCCTCGCACACGGTTCCGATCATGCGGGCATTTTTCCCCAAGAGATGCGCTCTCATCACGGCAAGCACATTCGGTGCGGCTTCGGGGGGAACGATCGCCAGCAGTTTGCCTTCGTTGGCCACATACAGGGGATCAAGGCCGAGCATCTCGCAAGCACCGCGCACTTCTTCGCGGACGGGAATCTCCCGCTCGACCAGCTCAATTCCTGCTTTCGAGGTCGCCGCGATCTCATTCAGAGCGCTCGACACGCCTCCGCGCGTCGGATCCCGCATACAGCGAATTTCCGGACAGACCTGCAACATCTCCGCAACCAGCCCGTGCAGCGCCGCGCTGTCGCTTTCGATCGCGGATTCGAATTCCAGGCCCTCGCGTTGGGCGAGGATCGCGATTCCGTGGTCTCCGACGGTGCCACTGAGCAGGACCCGGTCTCCGGGCCGAGCGCGGTTCGCCGAAAGGTTCACTCCCGCGGGGACAACGCCGATTCCAGTGGTGTTGATGAAGAGTTGGTCTCCGCTTCCCTTTTCCACCACCTTGGTATCGCCGGTCACGATCGATACACCGGCAGCCTGGGCGGCCGCCTGCATCGATTGCA
Organism: Terriglobales bacterium; assembly: GCA_035319065.1. Classification (GTDB taxonomy): domain Bacteria; phylum Acidobacteriota; class Terriglobia; order Terriglobales; family Acidobacteriaceae; genus DASPRM01. The sequence goes on along the minus strand of DATHDM010000249.1, from coordinate 4,522 downwards.
CGACTCGACGAAGCACATCCATCGGCAAACCTTCTTCCAGGATGAATGCGGCGCTTAAATAGAGAGGCCGCGCACCGCCCATCGCCAGGTCATTCACCGTACCGTGCACAGCGAGCGATCCAATGTCTCCGCCGGGAAAAAACAGGGGTTTCACCACAAAGGAATCCGTGGTGATCGCCAGCCGTGAACCGTTCACCTGCACGATGGCCTGATCGTCCAGTCGCTCCAGGAAAGGGTTCTGAAAGGCGGGCAGGAATATCTCGCGGATCAGGTCCCCGCTCATCCGGCCTCCGCTGCCATGGCCAAGCACCACCGTGTCCTTCGTAGGCGGAGGCGTAGGACATGTCAGGGTTGCGATCGTCTTCACGGCGTCAGCCATATTCAATCTCTATTCACACCGCGGGGGCGTGCCGCCGATACCGGTAGTACGCGGCACAAGCGCCTTCCGAGGAGACCATGGGAGCGCCCAATGGATTCTCCGGCGTGCAGCGAAATCCGAAGGCCGGGCAATCCGTCGGCTTGCGCACTCCCTGCAACACCTGGGCGCTGATGCACTCGGCAGGCTCTTCCGCGGTGATCAACTGCAAATCAAAAACCCGGTTGGCGTCGTGGGCCGCGTATTCCTCACGCATCCGCAGGCCGCTTTTCGGAATCATCCCGATGCCCCGCCATTTCTGGTCAGCAATCTCGAAGACCTCCGCCATCACTTGCTGGGCAAAACGATTCCCTTCGTAGCTGACGGAGCGGACATATTGATTCTCCAGCCGAGCCCGGCCTTCCTCCAGTTGCTTTACCAGCATGGAAACTGCCTGCAGGATGTCGACCGGCTCAAACCCCCCGACCACAATCGGCACACCGAAGTCGCGCACCAGCAACTCGTACTCTTCGCAGCCCATCACGGTGCAGACGTGCCCGGGTGCGATGAAGCCTTGCACCCGGTTGTCCGGAGAAGTCATCAGGGCGCGAATCGCGGGCGGAACGAGCACGTGCGAGACGAGCATCGAGAAGTTTCGCAAACCTTGGCGCCTGGCGGTCCACGCCGCCATTGCATTTGCCGGAGCCGTCGTCTCAAAGCCAATCGCCAGAAAGACAACCTTGCGATCGGGATGCTGGCCCGCGATCTTGACGGCCTCCATTGGCGAATATGCGACGCGGACGTCGGCGCCGTGCGCCTTGGCCCGGAACAGATCCGAGTTCGAGCCCGGCACACGCAACATGTCGCCGTAGGAGACCAGCGTAACTTCGGAGCGTTCGGCAAGCGCAATCGCTTTGTCGATCGTCTCGAGCGGGGTCACACAGACCGGGCATCCCGGTCCATGAACCAGTTCCAGCCCCCCGGGCAGCAGGTCATCGATGCCGTACCGCATGATGGTGTGGGTCTGGCCGCCACAGATCTCCATCAGGACCCAGGGACGCGTGCAATGGGCGTGGATTTCCGCAGCCAAGGCCCTGGCAATGCGCCCATCCCGGTATTCGTCGATGTATTTCATGGTCTAGCCGCGGCCCCCACTGGGCCCACTCTAGCCGCTCGTGAACATGCCATCGGTGATACAGGTCACACGGAGTTGTGAGGAATATCCGCGGCGACCGCAGGCGCGGGAAGCACTTCAGCGCGGCGGACACCGGTTGCCCAGGCGGGTGCGGCTCAGGAGTTCACTTCAGCGGTCATTTCCTCGGGGCCGAGTTCTTCTTCCAGCGCCCCCAGTTCCTGCAGGATCGCATAGGTGCGCTGCGCTTCTTCCGCATCCACCTTGCTGATGGCAAATCCGACGTGGACCATGACGTAGTCGCCCACTTCCGCCTCGGGGACGAAGCCCAGTGCAACCTGGCGGGTGATCGCGCCAAATTGCACCTGCCCGACCTCCACCCCGCCGATGTTCTCCTTGGTGAGAACTTTTCCGGGAATTGCCAGACACATGCTCGACTGTCCTTTCAGGCCTGAACCGGTTCCACCAGTTCGACCAGCCAATGGTCGATGATTTCCTGAGCCTTTTGTGTCGCGGCCTTGATTCCGCTCCGGACAGGAGCAGACAAGGTCGGCCCGTCGCTAAGGTCCCCGGCTTGCACGCCAACTACATAGAAATTGTCGGGCAGATCGCCCAGAAAGGCCGCGGTAGCCAGAAGTTCGTGCGCATCGCCCTGGTGGGCGATCGCCGAATTTCCGGTGGCGTAGCGCAGGACCTCTGCACCTTCGAGTACAGAAACGGCCCCTGCGGCAGCGCCACTGGCTAGTGCATCCAGCACGACGATCGCCTGGCGTCCAGGGAAGCGGTCCAGCAATTCCAACCCCTCTGTCCCGCCGTGGACGAACTCGATGAACCCGCCAGCGTAGCGATAGCACTGCGCCAGTTCGTCCAGCACGATGGAACCCAGCCCCGCGTCGCCGCACTTGGGATTGCCCAAACCGAGCACCAGGATGGGGGCCGTGTAAGCAGTACCAGTATCCGTTCTTGTCATATCGATCGCCCCGGTCGGTGATATGCGGGAATTATTGAGAACTCCTCACCCGCTCGCAGTGACGAAGATCACATATGGGGGCCGCGCGTGAAGTCAGGCGATCTGCGGCTGAGGTGCGTTCATCCACCAAACCTTCGAGTCTGCCAGTGGCTTGCGCACGTAGCCGACTCCGAGCCGGTCCAGTTCTGCCAGGACTGCACGCACCGCGTCTCCGGTCGCCGCCTGGACCGGCGCGCTCAGTGTGCAGCCTGCGTCGTAGCAGCTCGCGCTGATGCCGATCAGCAGGACATCCCGGGGAGAGACGCCAAAGAAGACCTCGGCGGCCACCAGCGTTCCGGTGATCGCCGGCGAGTGCGTATCCAAGCGGATCGAAGGAGAATTGCGCAGCAGGTCCTTCTTCCCATAGAGGGTAAGCGCGCCGCCAGATTTCCCATTGTCCACCGAATCGATCACGATCAGGGCATCCCGACCGGCGATGTGGTCAATGAAGTCGAGGGCCGGCGTTCCCAGATCCGCCAGTTCGACACCTTCGTCGAAGTCGTAGGCGGACTCGAGGACCTGCACCACGTACGGCCCGACGCCGTCGTCGCCCAGGAGGATATTTCCGATACCGGCGATTAGTACTTTCTTCATAGCACCTTCACCTGGGCAATCCGTCTGCCTTCGGGATCAAACGTGTGGCAGGCACACGCCATGCATGGATCGAAGGAGTGGATGGTGCGCAGAACCTCCAGAGGCCTCTCCGCGTCCGCGATGGGGCTGTGCAGCAGCGAAGCCTCGTAGGGACCGTGTGCCCCGTTGTTGTCACGCGGGCTCGCGTTCCAGGTGGATGGGACAACTGCCTGGTAGTTCTTGATCTTGTCATCCTTCACGACCACCCAATGCGACAGCGTGCCGCGTGGCGCCTCGTGGGTGCCTACGCCCTCCACTTCGCGACCGAAGACCGGCGGGTTGTGGACCGAAAAGTCCCCCTTGGCGATGTTGTTGACCAACAGCTGCCAGTGTTTCTGCGCCAAGTCCGCCAGCATGGCGGCTCGAATGGCACGCGCCGCGTGCCGGCCGAGCGTGGAGTGCAACATGTCGGGCGTGGCATGAACCCCGGCGATCGCGGAAACGCGATTCAGGGCGAGGTCGGCATACTTGGTAGTCAGCGGATGGCCCTGTGCGTAACCCACCAGTACCTGCGCCAGCGGGCCAACCTGCATGGGTTGCCCTTTGAAACGAGGCGCTTTCACCCAGGAGTACTTCTGCTCGCCGTTCCAACCCGTGAACTCAGGTTCGGTCTCTCCCTTCCACGGATGCAACGGCTTCGCACCCTGATAGTAGGAGTGGGTCACGTCCTCGGTGACACCCTCGCGGAATTCCTGGTCGGCGGCGGTCTTGAACGGTCGCGTCCCGCCGATGTTGCCATTCATGATGAAGCCGCCAGGCAGATCGTAGGAGCTGCCCTTGCTGTCGAGCGGAAGATCGGGAACCGCCAGATAGTTCTTCACGCCTCCACCGATGCGGAACCAATCGGGATACATCGCCGCCACCGCGCACACATCCACGAAGTACACCTGCTGGACGAACTGCGCTACCTCGGCGAGCAACTCGCGGATCATCTCCAAACGGTCTATGCCCAGGGCACCCTGACTGTCGAGATCGATCGCGTTGGTGACGCCGCCGACCGTCAGGGTCTGGATATGCGGGGTCTTCGCTCCCAGCATCCCAACCACCTGAAGGGCCTTGCGTTGATACTCCAGCGCCTGCAAATAGTGCGAAAACGCCAGGAGGTTCACTTCGGGCGACAGCTTCATCGCCGGATGGCCCCAATACCCGTTGGCGAAAATGCCCAGCTGCCCGCTGGCGGCCACCGCATTGACCTTGTCTTGCGCGGCTTTGAGTTCGTTGCGTGAATTGCGCGGCCACGGCGAAAGGCTTTCGGCCAGCTTGGACGCGGCGGCCGGATCGGCTTTCGGGATCTGCAGCACGTCGACCCAGTCCAGCGCAGAAAGCTGATAGAAGTGGACGATGTGATCGTGCAGGCCATGGGCAATCAGGATGAGATTGCGGATGTACTGCG
>DATHDM010000248.1:0-4379 GCA_035319065.1 Terriglobales bacterium | reverse complement strand
TTCGCGCCAGGGAAGCATCGAGGTAGCTGGGCGAACCCGGAAATTCACGCAACTGGTAAGCAAAAGGGTTGTCCTGCCCAAAGGCGGTGTTGAATTCCAGCTTGGGCAGAGGCCGAACCTTCAGTTGCGCCCAGCCGCCCAGCGTATCCAGACCGGCTACGTATGTCGCAGGGTTAGACAGGAACCCGGTCCAAAGCGCGCTGCGGCCAAGTCCACCACCCAGGCCTCCGATGGAGTTGCCGCGATAGAACGAGCCGCTCAGGTTGACCCAACGCCCCAGGGGGAAGTCCCAGTCAGCGCTGCCCACCCAGGAGTGGATGATGCGGTCAAACCCCCAATCCTGCTTGCTGCCGTAGCCACCGGCTCCAACGGTCATCACACGGCCAAACAGCGGGCGCGACCAGCTCACGTGCCCGGCGAAGGCTGGTATGCCTGTCTGTTCGCCTGGCTGCGGCTTGCGCGTGTATCCGACGCTGGAAGGCGGCTCGCCGGAGACAGGATCAAGAATGCCGGCCTGCACGGTGAGGTTGGAGGCCGAGGATGCGCCGAAGCGATGCTCGACCCTGGCCTGCGGAATCCACGCCCAGAGGTTTCCAGAATACGCCAGGGGGGGAGTTTCCAGCGATGCAAAGGAGGTGGGCGATTGGGGGGCAAAGAAGAGCCTGTCTTGTCCCGCTACGATGGATGTCCGCTCCCAATCCAGGCGCGCCGTGCCGGTACGAAAGCGCATCATGCCCATGGTGATGCCGCCGGGGACCGGGGCAAACTCGCCGGCAAAATCCATCTCGATGTTGCCGCTGGTGCGCGCACCGGCAATGGTCGGGCCAAAGACTTCAAATCCAAGCTGGGTCTGGCGAAGAGTTCCCCCAAAGCTTCCGTTCGAGCGCCCAACCTGCTGCGGCAAAGCCTGAGCCGGATTTTCGATGTGATCTACCGTCCCAACGTTGCCGAACATGTTCAGCAACACCAGGCCGGACAGTCGCACACGGTACTTGGAAGCGCTCTCCACCTTGGTCTGATATTGCTCATCCACTTTTGCCCGCAGGAGCTGCAGGTCTTCCTTCACGGCTTCCAACGAGCCGCTGCCTTCTGCCGGAAGAGCCTCTGTGGAGCGGGATTCCGCGGCGACGCCGGCTGCTGAGCGCGCGGAAACTGAGGTAAGCTCCGCCCGCGTGGCTTCCAGCTCGCGGCGCAGCTCGAGGGTGTCAGCATGCGAGCGAGCCGCGTCCTGGCGAACTTCCTGCAACTCCGCGCGCAGCTGCTGGATTTGAGCTTCCAGCTCGCGCATGGCGCCGGCCAGGGAAATCTGGGATGGAGAGCTAGCCTGGGCTGGGGCACTCTCACTCTGTGCGTTCGCGACGCTCACCAGCAGCATTACCAGCGCCGCTCTCCTGGCGAGCCGCAATACATTGTTGTGGTCCATTCGGCGCCTCCCTTGCGGCCGGATTAGGACTGGGCAGAGCCTTCGCCGCGCAGCACAGCCGCCGCGGGGGAGACCTGTTGCTCCCCTGACCGGTCGGAATTGACGGGGAGCACGACTTTGAACGTGGTGCTGCCCGGCACTGCGCTCTCCAGCGAAACTTCCCCCCCGTGGTCCTGGCAGGTCTTCTGCACAATGGCAAGGCCCAATCCCGAGCCGTTCTGTTTGCCGTAACTCACGAACGGTTGGAATATCTTGTCGTGCAAGTGAGCAGGGATACCGGGGCCGTTGTCCGAGACATGGATTTGCACGCTATCCGGGGTGCGGCGAATGGCCACATCGATTCTCCCGGAATCATGTGGCAGCATTTCGCAAGCGTTCAGCAGCAGGTTATAGAAGACGCGCTCCAGCTTTTTGGGATCGAACCATCCCTGCACGTCGCCCTCGGATTCGATGGTGATTACCACATGCTGATAAGCGGGATCAGTGCGAACCGCCGCTAGCGACCGCCGCACCACATCCTCAAGGGATATCAATTCCAAGTGCAAGGATTCGGGAGTACGCGAGAATTCCAGCAAGGATTCCAGCAGGTCCGTCATTTGCCGGACCGCGGCGCCCACCTCATCGTAGAGCTCCTGCCGCTGGCTCGAATCCAGCCCAGTCTCGACCAGAAACTCGGCATTAGCCACGATGGCGGTCAGGCGGTGGCGGAGATCGTGGGAGATGGAACTGGCCATCTGGCCGATGGTGGCCAGCCGCTCGGTTTGCAGCAACTTCGCCTGCGCCACCAGCAGGCTGCGCCGCATGCGATCGAAGGCGCTGGTCAGCTCCGCCACCTCATCATTTCCTGAGGCTCCCAGGGGGTAGTGGAAATCTCCCTTCTCCAAGGCGCGCACCCCCGCCACAAGGCCTTCCAGCGGCCGCGTGAAGGTGTGGGAGATGAGGAATACCAGCCCGCAACCCACCAGGATGGCCACCAGGCCCAAACCCAACAGCAGTTGATTGACCGTGCGCAGGAATTGCGTCGCCTGATCGAACGACTTCAGCACCACCAAGCGCACGGGGACAGGCGAATTTCCCAGGCTCACGGTGGTGGTCAGGAAGCTTTCGCGGCCAACCGTGATGTCCACGGGCTTGGAATCGCTGAGATGACTGCTGGAAAGCACCCTCACCACTTCCGCGCGTTCGGCGTCGCCAAGCGTGCTTGCCGCAGGTGTGTCACCGTAGCGGAAGACGACCTGGCTTGCGGCGATAGAGGCGACTTCCCTGGCTACGCGATCGTTGACTTCGTAGCCGACCGAGAGGATGCCGAGCAAATGTGAATCGGCCGCCGCGCCAAAGTAGATCGGTTGCGAAAAGACTTCGAAAAGGTGACCGGAAATGAACCACCAGTTCCCTTCCTGGGGATTCCGAAGGGAACGTTGGAGCCACTCCTGGGCCGGTTGGGAGGTCACTCCCGCCGCCGAGCTATGCAGCGCAACAATCTGCCCTTGGCGGTCGGAGAGAACGAACAGATCGCTTCCCACCAGCGGCCACAGCTCTCCCGAGGCGTCCTGAATGGTGGCAGCGTGGTGGGTCGTCATCAGCGCCTTCAGATTGGGCAGGCTGGCCAGCAGTTCTGCCGAACGCGTCAGGTTCTGCTGCCGGTCATGTTCGAAATTCTGGAAGGTGAGCACCGCGCCGTGCAGGTCCTCGACCAGCATCCTTCGGATCTGCACCTCATAGGCCCGCCTGACCACGAGCAGCGTGGCGCAGGTGAGGGCCGAGGAGACGAGTAGCAGCGACAGCAGAAACTTCGTGCGCAGTTTCAAGTGATTTACCGCTCCCGCCCGCTCTCCCCCAAACCCCAGGCTTTAAGGAATGAATTTGTAGCCGACGCCGTGCACGGTGCGGAAGTGAACTGGATCCGCCGGATCCTTCTCGAGCTTCTGCCGCAACCTGAGCACGTGATTGTCCACGGTTCTGGTGGAAGGATAGTTCTCGTAGCCCCAGACTTCGTTGAGCAATTCTTCGCGCGAAAACACGCGTTCCTGATTCTTCACCATGAACTTCAGCAGCTTGAACTCCTGCGCGGTCAGAACCACGGGACGCCCGTCGCGCACGACGTCCATGCGGGCGAAATCCACCGCCACATCGCCAAAGCCAAAGACGTCGCTGGTGACGGAGCGGTTCGACCTGCGGATGGCCGCCTGCACTCGCGCCAAGAGTTCGCGCGGGCTGAAGGGCTTGGTGACATAGTCGTCGGCCCCTAACTCCAGTAGCAGAACCTTGTCGGTCACATCCGTGGTCGCACTCAGCACAATGATGGGCAGGGCGGGCGACTGCTGTTTGATCTCCCGGCAAACTTCCTGCCCCGGGCGCCCCGGCATGCGCAGATCAAGCACTACCGCCGAAGGGGGCAGCGCGCGAAACGCCTCCAGGCCTGCCGAGCCGTCAAACCTCGAGTCCACGCGATAGCCGGCGCCTTCGAAGAGGCGCTTCAGGGCCTTCTGGACGGTGCGATCATCCTCAATCACCAGAATCTTTTCCATAACCTGCCCAGCAAGATCGGAAAATTGGCGCAATCATGCGCCAAGCGCTGGAACTGCCCTATGAGTTGGCTCGGCGTGAAGTCACAGCGACGAGGTCAACGCCGCATCGAAATCCCGAGCCCCAAGGCTGCCAAGCGCTCAGAGTATAGATGAGCAATCCCGGCAGCCGTCGCAGGGTTTGCGCAGGCATGACAATGTCGCTCCACGAGGTAAGAGTTGTAAGAGATTGAGGCCATGGCACATACGGACGGGGAGTGGGTGAGTTTGCGGTGCGGTGCGGGGAACTTTTTACAAATTGGAGACAAAGATGTGGCAGGGAAATCGTTCTCCCATCAAGACCCGCAGCCGAGGCGAATTGCGGTCTCTGAATACCGGTCACGTCAAGACCTGCTGCATAACAATGCTCCTATAATGCAAGGTTGCTCTAC
>DATHDM010000247.1:0-2615 GCA_035319065.1 Terriglobales bacterium | reverse complement strand
CAATCCGGGGGGCAGCAGGCTGAGATGCACGCCGCGCATCGTGACGTCACGACCCAAGGCCTGGCCCAGGGAGCGGGCGACGGATGCCCGATAGCGGCTGAAGTTGGTGGCGGGGACCAAGAACAGAGCTACGCCCAGGATCAACACGCTGGCGGCCAAGAAGCGCTTTTGGGGTCGCGTGAGCATCAGCGCACGAGGTGGAACATCCGCCGCCAGCGGGTCTCGTCAAAGAAGTGGATGATAACTTTGCCGATAAATGCCAGCCGGTCCTGAAAGCTGGTCTTCAGGTATTGGCCGGCAGGGGTCTCAAACGACCAGTAGATGAACATCGGCCGTCCCACGATATTCTCGCGTGGGATGAACCCCCAGTAGCGGCTGTCGTAACTGACGTCGCGGTTGTCGCCCATGGCGAAGTAACGGTCCGGCGGAACTACCAGCTCGCCATCCTTAATGTAGGAGTTCATGGCCAGGTGCCAGTCGGGAGTGACGACGCCGCCTTCGGGGGGGGCGACGCCGGGAAAGTTGTCGCGGTAGGAATTGTAGCTGCCGTTGTGGATGACGTAGGGTTCGTCGAGCTGCTGTCCGTTGCGAAACACCGCTCCATCGCGCAGGCGGATGCGGTCCCCGGGAATGCCCATGATGCGCTTGACCACGTAGAGACCGGCCTCCGCCGGGGACAGAAACACCACGATGTCGCCGCGCTGCACATTGCGATAGCGGATGATGGGTCCCACCCAGTTGGTTTTGGGAGCCAGAGTAACGCGATCGACAAACACGTGATCGCCGATCAGCAAGGTGTTCTCCATGGAGCTGGAGGGAATTTCGAAGGCCTGCAGATTGAAGGTAATAATGAAGAGTCCTACGACCAAGACCAGGGCCATGGACGCGATGAACTCCATGGCGGTCTCGCCCTTTTTTTCAGGTTTTGCGGGATCGATATTGCTGCTTTTGCGGTTCTTACTGGCCAAGATTTCGTCCTGTCGCGCGCCCCGACTACTTGACCCGCCGGAAAGTGCGGTCCCAGCGGGTTTCCTTGAAGACATGGGTCATGGCATAGAGGAATCGAGTTAGTTTAACACTGCCGCTTTCGTCATACTCAGGGATGGCGCTGTCCTTCTCCACCGACCAGTAGATAAACAGGGGGCGGCCCACGATGTTCTCCTCAGGGACGAAACCCCAGTAGCGGCTATCCAGGCTCTCGTCGCGGTTATCGCCGAGAGCGAAGTAGTGGCCGCTGGGAACGATCAGCTCGCCGCGCTCCACCAGCTTGCGCATCTGCGCCCACCACTTGGGATCGATGGCCGCGGGGTACTGCGGGTTGGGAAAGTCGTCGCGAAAGGGATCGCGAGATGCCGATTTGAAAACCACATAGCGCTTCTCGTCCGTCGGCTGGCCGTTCACGAACACCTGCTTGTTGGCGATTCGCACCCGGTCTCCCGGTAGCCCGATCACCCGTTTCACGAAATGCTGCTGGGGATTGACGGGATAGCGGAAAACGATGATATCGCCGCGCTTGACCGGGGTGTAAGGAAGGATGTGACCCCAGGCGCCGCCGCTGGCGTAGTCGATCTTATCCACCAGCAGGTAGTCGCCGATGAGCAGAGTGTCCTCCATCGACTCGGAGGGAATTTCAAAGGCCTGCACGATAAAGGTCATGACGAAAACGGCAATCACTACGACCCCGGCGAGCCACTGCGCCACGCCGAACCATCCGGAGTGATAGTCGCTGTCGGCGTGCTTCGGCTTGGCCGGGGCCGGCGCCTCAGCCACGGCGGTAGTCGCAGTTGGTGGTTGCTCCGTCGGTTCGCTCATGCCCTGCTGGTCTCACTCTTGCGGCGCGCACCTTCCCGCTTCTGCCGGGAGCGCAGATGCGCCAAGGCGTCCTTGGCCGCAGCCTGCTCACCCTTTTTCTTGGTGGAGCCCTGCGCCTGGCCGGCGTACTCGAGTCCTCCGTGCCCGTTGCCGCGAATCTTCACCTCAATGGTGAACATCTTATTGTGCTGCGGGCCCTGCTCGCGCACCACCTGGTACATGGGCGGCGACAAGCCCAGCAGATGCGCGGTCTCCTGGAGAGCCGACTTGTAATCGGTAACCGGGAGCATCTCCTGAGTGCTACGCCGCTGCAGCTTCTGCAGTTCCCGACCCACTACCTTTTCAAGGATGAAGGTGCGGGCGACTTCGATTCCGCCATCCAGGTAAAGGGCGGCCACCAGGGCCTCCAGCGCGTCAACCTGCAGAGCGGTTTTTTCGCGGCCGCCACTCTTGTCTTCGCCGTGCCCCAGCCGCAGGTATTTGCCGACGTGGAGCTTGCGGGCTACCAGGATGAGATGCTTCTCGCTGACCAGGTAGGACTTCAGCTTGGAGAGCTGTCCTTCGCGAAAGTGCGGAAAGCGCGTGTACAACTCCTGGCTGGTGACGAGCCCCAATACGGCGTCGCCCAGGAATTCCAGTTGTTCGTTGTCGCTGGCGGCCGTGCCTTCACCAGGCTGCTGGGCTTCGAGCTCGCGGGCGTAGGAACTGTGGGTCAGCGCCTGCTCGAGCAGGCAATAGTCGCGAAAGCTGTACCCGAAGGCGCTCTCGGGTTTTTTGAGATCAGCCGCCTTGATCACCGAGAC
>DATHDM010000246.1:0-11203 GCA_035319065.1 Terriglobales bacterium | reverse complement strand
AACGTCGAGGGTTGGGGGCTCTACTCGGAATACATCATGCAGCCGTACATGCCGCCGGATGGCCAGTTGATCTCGCTGCAGGCCCGCTTGCAGCGCGCCGCCCGCGCATTTCTTGATCCCGAGCTCGAGGCGGGCAAGATTACCCCGGAGCAGGCCAAGCGGGCGCTCACGCAGGATGTAGCTCTCTCCGATGCCATGGCCAACCAGGAAGTCGAGCGCTATATGTTCTGGGCTCCCGGCCAGGCTACCTCTTATTTCTACGGATATACCAAGCTGGTCGGGCTGCGCAAAGATGCACAGCAGGCCTTAGGCAAGAACTTCGATCAACAGAAATTCCACGATTTCATCCTGGCGCAGGGGCTCCTGCCTCCCCCCATGCTGCGCAAGGCGGTCATGGATGAATTCGTGCCCCAGGCCAAGGCCAAGGGAAGTGTTGTTGCCGCAAACTAAGTGCAGGCGAGCGACTCTTTAGGTCGAGCCCCATCCCGGCCCTTGGCCTGGTGGGGCTCTTGCTTGCCCGGATCGAGGCGCGAACTTCCGCACCTAAACTTTTGGTGTTCTAAACTTTTGTTCTGCTTCGCCGTGCCGGCGGCCAAAAATTCTTTTCCTCGTCACCATAACCGCACCGCGAGGTCGTAAAATCTAACGCAAGAGCTAGCCCTCCAAACTCCCGGGACTCGGCGTCGCTCCAACATACGGTAGCGTCATGTCAATCGCAAAGATTCGCGATGGGCTAGTCGAGATTTTTTCTGACGGCGAATCCCGCTACATCCGCCCCACTTTCTGGGAGCGGCTCTACCTGTTGTGGGTCTTCCGCAATTTTCACCGCTTGCCGCTGCAGGTTCTCAGCCCCGGGCAACAGCAGATGGTGGAACGATTGGCGCAGCGGTCTCAGTTTCCGTTGCGAAGTCAGCACATCGATCCGCTGCTGGTGATCGGCCGGGCAGAGTTCCCGTTTCGCCCGGGCCGAAAGCCGATCTCGCGCGTCGCTTCCCGGCCGGTGTTCGAGAGGCTGCTGGCGACGGGCTCCGGCTCGCAGCCCGTTCCCGCTTCCGCCCCCGAAGCAACTGCAGTTGCGAATGCTTCCTCCGCCGCCTCGACGGCAAAGCCGGGCCCGACGCTAATGCCCATGCTGGTGAAGCCCGCTCCGTCTCCCATTCTCCTGCCCGCTGGGAGCCGCCCTTCGGAGGCCAATTTTGATCGCGACCGGCATGGCCGCGGGGAGCGGGCGCGGCCGGTTCTCTCCCGCCCGGAAGGGAGGCGAGAAGCGCAGCCGGCATCTGCGATCACCGCGGGAGCCAACTCGCGCTCCGCTTGGCTGGCCCTGACTGCGGCGGTGGTGGTGCTCTCCGCCGCTTTGGCAGTCCGTTACAGGACGGGACCTGAAAACGCTCCGCAGGCTTCTCCGCGAGCCGTCACGGCAACTCCACCTGTCGTACCGCCATTTCCTGCAACGGCCGCGGCAAACGCCCTCCAGCCTGCGCCGCGTGGCCCGCAGCCTCCCGCCTCGATCGCCAAGCCGCCAGCCACGAGTGCGCCCGTGGGCAGAAGTGCAGCGGCAGATCCGCCGTCGGGAGTGGCGCCACCTGAGCGGGCACTCCCGGCACTTCCCAATGCTGCGGCGGTCACGCCCCCAGTTGGCACCATCCTCGCGGCGCCATTGGCGTCATCCGGCATCGCACCCGCCGGCGGATCGTTCGCTACGGCTTCCGAGACCGCGGCCTCGAATCACATCGCCACTCCCGACCCCGATGCGGGACCGCCAGCGCCGCGCCTGCTGGTGTCCCAGGCTCCGCGGCACGTGATCTATCCCGTTTTTCCAAAGTCCACGAGGCTGGGGTCGAGGAAGGCTGAGGTGATCGTCAAAGCCGTGGTGAGCCCTCGCGGTACCGTGGAGGGGGTGAAGGTTCTGAAGGGCGATCCCGCGCTGGCGGAGGCCGTGGCCGGTGCGGTCAAGCAATGGCAGTATCCCCCCTACGTGGTTGACGGCCAGCCGGTGCCGGTTGAAACCACCACCGCGTTCACCATCCTGGGGCCGGACGCGGTCACCGTCCGCTTCCTTTCGCCGCAGTAGCCATCCGAACCTCCTGGCTATTTATTCAGGACGACGTGCGCGGCCAGGCAGCCAACGCTCGCGATCATGATCCAATAATGCCAGCGGCGGACCTTGGCTCGCGCGGCTGCGGGTTCCGGACTCTGGAGGTAGAGGCCGAGCGCGAGTTGCGCGAATAACAGAATCAAGGCCAGGGTCGCGAGCCAGATTCCCGTCAGGTTCACACCTCCCATGTGGCCCTTCACCATCGCCATCCATGCATGGACGCAGGAAAGTCCCAGCAGGCCATACCCCAGCCAATAGTGAGGCCGCATTCTCTCCAGGTAAGGTTGAGCATGCGCCGACGCGAGCCCCAGCCGTCCGCGCAAGCTGCCACGTCCCAGAAGATAGGGCAACAGAACCTGCGGTCCGAACAGCACCACGCCGATCCAGCCGCTCGCCGCCACGTAGAAGTACGTCATCGCTCCTGTACCTGAACATACCCGGTGAGGATCACGATCTGCTCCGCCCGCAGGCTGCGGTCCTCCAGCAACTTGCCGCTCACGTGGACGACGGCGGCAGGGCGGAGGTCGCTCTGCTTGCCCATCACAAAGGTGGTCGCAGCGTCTGATCGGATGTTTACCGCCTTCCTGCTGTGGACGTAGTCTTCCTCGCTCTTCTTATCCAGCACCTCGCCGTGGATCAGCCCCTCTGGGCTGACGGACTCAACCGCAACCACGACTTTGACTTTCGATCCCGGAGCCAAACTGCCAAACTGGCCGCTTTCTGCCGCGGCGGTTCCTGCTTTCATCTTTGCCGCTCGAGCCGCCACGCCCCAGATGGCGGTCGCGATCAGCAAGCCCGCGGCAAGGATCACGGTCGTCCATACCGCGCGTTCACGCCCGCACTGCGGATCCCCTGCCGCCATGATTCCTCCCTTGCGGGATAGATCGGCACTACTCCGCGACCATCTCCACCGACATTGTTAATACGGGAAGTCTGAAGTGTGTAGTTAGGTATAGAGTCAAGAGCGCAGGGACGAGTGGTTCAATTCCAGCTCCGCCGCGCCCGCGGCCGCGACGCCGGACAAGTGGGGCAGGCGCTCTGCAGACGCTTCAGAGCGGAAAGGAGCTGACGCCGGATGGCCGCCAGCATGGCGATCTTGTCTTCGACCTGAGCCACCCGGTCCTGGGCGATGCGGATAATCGCCTGCAATTCTGCCGACGGAGTTCCCTCCCGCAACGGCAGCCGCATCATCGCCTCGTGGAAATGCGAAAGATCCTTGATCTCGTTGAGGGTGAAACCCAGTTGTTGCGATTCGCGGATGAATTGCAACCGTTCCAGATCGGCATCGCTGTAGCAGCGGTATCCGGAAGGGGTGCGCGCGGGCCGCGGCAGGAGCCGTATGCGCTCGTAGAAGCGAATGGTCTGGACGTTGATTCTCGCCTGGCGGGACAGCTCCCCAATGCGCATGGTGTCCTATTTTCAACCCTATACTTCGGTATATGGTACAGGAGGAAAGGGCAAGCACAGGAGCGGTATCAGGCCGCGGAGACTCGAGTCTTTGAGGGGGAGGGGACAACAGACTCCGGCGAGGTCTCCCGGCCCAGGGGAATGCGAACCCGCACCCTGGTTCCGGCCGGACCCGAGTCGATTTCCAGCTTTCCGCGAAGATCATGGACCCGCTCGCGCATGCCGGCCAAGCCGACGCCGGCATCGCTGCCCGAAGCCCGCAGCCGCCGGAGCAAAGCCTGGGGCATGCCGCAGCCGTGGTCCTCGACCTCCAGGCCGGCCTCCGCCGCATCACGCGTGATGCGCACGTCCACGGTGTCGCTGCCGGAGTGGCGATGAACATTGGTCAGGCATTCCTGGAGGGCGCGGAAGAGCGCGAGTTCCACACCCTCGGGGAGCCGGCCGAGGTCAGGCGGGATTTCCAGGTTCACTTCAATCCCGCTGCGTTTGCCAAAGCCTTCCACGTACCAGCGGGCGGCTGAGGTCAGGCCTGTCTCGTCGAGCAGCGGCGGATGCAGCAGATGCGAGATGGTTCGCGTCTCCGCCAGCGCTCTCTGCAGCACCTCGCGCGCTTCGCTCCACAATTTCGCTCTTTCCTCTCCGGTAAACGCCGGGCTTGGGTGTTCGCAACTCAGCTGCTCGATGGAGATGGTCAAGGCGGTCAAGTACTGACCCAGGCTGTCGTGCAACTCGCGCGCCATGCGGCGCCTTTCCGTATCCTGCAGGTGCAGCAAGCGAGTGCTCAGGCGGCGCGCCGCGTCTTCCGCCTGGCGTCGCAAGGTAATATCGAGAACCACGATGCCAGCCTGCTGGCACTGCCCCTGCTCGGGCTGCAGGGGGAAATAGTTCACAATCCAGTGGGTGCCGGGCGAGCCGCCGTCCGGCGGGCGGCTGAGTTCCTGATTCAAGACCGGCTGGCCGGTGGAGAGTACTTGCCGGCACATGGGCTCTATCTCCGCCGCGAATTCACCCCAGACCTCGCCCGCTGTCCGCCCGATATGCTGCTCGCCTGGCAACCCGCTGATCTCTCCCAGGAAAGCATTGACCTTCTGAAAGCGCAGGCCGGCATCCACGATGGCGAGTCCCAGAGGGGAGGAAGCGAAGAAGGCATTCAGCACATCCTCTTGCGATCGGGCGGTCTGTTCCGCCAGCTTGCGCCGGTGAAGTTCGTGGAGCAGCGCGTTGAAACCGCCCATAAGGACCACCACCGCGATCACGAACGCGGCGGTAAAAAGCAGCAGGGTGCGGCTGTAGGTTTCGCCGGAACGGCTCTGCCGTTTTTGCAGCAAGCGGCTTTCTTCACTGTCCATCTGGGCCAGCAAGGCGGAGATCTGGCCAACCAGGCGCGTTCCGTCGTGAGTGATACGAGCCTGGTCTTCAGGGCCCAGGACCCCGGCTTCGCTGGCGATCGACTGATGAAGAAGGTCCAGTTGCTCCTGCACCAGCGGCCTCAATTGAGCCAGGGTACGTTGCTGGGTGGGATTGTCCGCGGTGAGCTTCTTCAGCCCCTCCAATTCTGCTGGAATCACTTCCAGCAGGGGGCGAATCGGCTGCAGTTCAGCGGCGTCTCCGGTGATCACATATCCCCGGCGGGCGGTTTGCGTAGTCAGGAGGTCGGCGCGGAAATCCTGCAGGGCGGTCTGCACGCGATGGCTGTGAGCCACCGCCGCCTCACTCCGCACCAGGGCAGCGATAGTCCGATACGCGTAAAAGACAATCACGCACAACACCAGCAACGCGATGCCGACCGCAGCCCATGCCGCGCGTTCAGGAAAGCGTTTGCCGATTTCTTGCGGGGGGGAGCTCTCGGAAGAAAATGACTTGGCGCCGCTCAAGTCCCCACGCTCCTGGTGAACTCAGTTTATCCAACCCATCGAGCAAGGAAAAGTGGACCACTCGATCTATTTCTGGGCCTTGAACCTGAAGAGACTTGGCGCGCTTACCGGCTTAAGCAGATTAAGCGGGTTTGGCCGTTTAGATGAGGCTGGTCCCGGACTCGATTCGCTTTTGCGGATGGCCGGCGACCGTGTTGGCGGGCCGGACCGATGAGGAACGGAAAAAGAGGGGTTGCTTTCGCCGGGGGCCGACTCAGCCAACCTTACGATTGCTCTTTGCCTCCGCATTTCAGCGGCGGATCGCTTTCCCCGTCTCGAGTCCCAGGAGCCCCAGGTTCCGGTACGCGGGGAGTGCTCTTCTGGGCTGGCGCGGCCTGTTCCAGGGGTAATCCTTCCTGCAGTAGTGTCTCGATCTCGCGAATCAGCGCGCTGCCGCCGTGGGTTTTCGATACCACGTGTTGCACTCCGACCTTTCTTGCTTCGTTCTCAATCTCTCTCCCGTTATGCAAGGTGTGCATGACAATCCGCACCGAGGGCTGAGTTTTCAGAATCTCCCGCGCCGCCTGCAAGCCATCGCCCCCCGGCATCACCCAGTCCAGGATAATGAGGTCGGGACAGAGGTTCTGCGCCTTGGCTACCGCTTCCTGGCCGTTTTCGGCTTCGCCGCAAACCTCCCAGTCGTGGGCGCTACCCTCGAGCAGGGTGCGCAGGCTTCTGCGCACGAAGGGGTGGTCATCGGCTATCAGAATTCGAGTCGCCATGAATACGCGCCCAGCCAGGAGGCGCGCGACTCGTTCACCTTTCCGGCGACGCCTCTGAAGTGGTCGAATAGAACATAGAAAAGCCGCGCCAGCCGGTAAATACAGTGAACTCTGTAATCCAACGGCTTATTCACCTCTGCTGGCGGCCAGATGCGATGGGTAGAGCATGCTTAAGGTTGGAAAGTTCCGCAGACTAGCGATGGGCAGAGTGAAAGGTGAATTAGCGCGAGAGATTTCCCGCCGCGCCTTTGTGACTTCGAATACGGGCATCGGCGTCGACCGGCAGATGCCTTGGCAACGGACTTTCCTCAGCCGGCTTTCTGCATGGCTGCCGGCAGAAGAAACGCCTCCACAGCTTCCTCTTCCGACGGGTGAATCTGGAAGAGTTGCTCCAGGCCGGTAATTCGCAAGACTTCGGAGACTCGTGGTGACAAACTGGCCATGCTGATCTCTGCATCGCGCCGATGAGCGGCCAGATATGCCGCGCCCAATTCGCCCACGCCACCACTGTCGATCTGGCTGACAGCGGCCAATTGCAGTACGACCTGTTTGCTGCTCTCCAGAAGATGCCGCAGCGCGCGGCCCAACTCACGCGTGTCTTCACCGTAGATCAGGCGGCCGCGACAGTAAACCACGGCTACACTCCTCCGCCACACGATCCGAAATTCGAGCTCCACCGTCTAACCTCCCCGGAGAAGCCGCACAATCACTCCCTTTCCGAGACTGAAGGCTGGCACACGCCAAAGATAACGCCCTGTGCGGGTGAGGGGAAGTATATCCCCGGCGGCCAGAGAGCGCGCCTTTTTCAGACGCCGCCTGGCGGTTTGCGCTGGGTCAGCGAATCCTGGAAAGTGACGAGATTAAGCCGGGCTGAACGACGGAGCTTCTTCGAGAATCAATAAGGGGCGCCTGCTGGGCGCCCCTTCTGTTTGCAGTCCCAGGCGGGCTTAGGACCCTGAGGGCGCGATATCGGAGACGTGGATCGTGTTCGTGGTCGGATCGAGGCTTCCGCTAACTTTCACCTGCTGGCCTTCAAAATTCTTGGCCTTCTCCTGATCGTCGAGTTGGTAGCTGGTGCCGTTGCTGGCCTTCAGCACGAATTTCTTGCCGGACTTCTCCACCTTCCCAGAGATGGAGGTCGATTGGGCTTGCGACATCCCCGAGCCGGAGCCTGGTGTGGTGGCGCCAGGCTGCCCCTGCATACTCGGATCGGAAATGGGCTGCTGGGCAGTGGAACCGGAACCCGCCGGGGTGCGGGAAGGAGCCTGGGCAAAGCTGGTCAGGGATGCTGCCAGCGCGAGCGTAGCAAGTATCGTCAGTTCTTTTTTCACCTGATCCTCCAAATGCAAAGTGAGTAGAGCATTGGCGCTGCCAGCACCAAAGCACGACGCTTGCCAGGCAGTCGACTCCACGTTTGCAAGGCGATAGGTTTGAGCCGCAGGGAAGGCAGCGGGAACTTTCTGAATTCATCACGAAGATATTACCCATACAGTAAACACGGTAGCGGGGCCGCGGCCCCTGGTTTCAACACGCAGGCGCTGCCGCATCCCGAGCCCCGGGCGAGTGCGGGAGTTCCTCGTCAGCGGGACGCTTCCCATTTAGGGCCAGCGATCGGACTGGATGCCGAGCTCAACAGCGCTATAATGTGCGATTGGACGTGTGCGTCGGCCGCCTCTGGAAGCCGTGAACCTTCCCAACTACATTACGCTCACCCGCATTCTCAGCATTCCGATTTTCATGTGGCTGTTGACGACTCGCCGCATTGTGGGCGTGCACGGAGAACAGGAGCTGCTGGCGTGCGCGGTTTTCATCGCCGCTTCGATCACCGACGGGATCGACGGCTATCTCGCCCGCCGCCGCGGGCAGATCACCACCATGGGCATGCTGCTGGATCCGCTGGCGGACAAGCTCATGATCGCCGCCGCCTTCATCACCCTGGTGCAATACAATCCTCATATCGTGCCCGCGTGGATGGCAGTGGTCATCATCGGACGCGAATTTCTCGTCAGCGGCCTACGCTCCATTGCGGCGGCGCAGGGCTTCACCATCGAAGCCAGCGACCTGGGCAAGTCAAAAATGGTGGTGCAGATTGTGGCCGTGGTGGCTGCCATTCTGGAACATCGCTGGAACGAGTGGCCCATTCCTCTCACTTCCTCACGCGTGCTCATCTTTCCGGTGGACTTGATCGCGCGCATGGCCATCTGGTTTATGGTTGCTCTTTCCTTAGCCTCGGCCATCGACTACTTTGTAGCCTTCTGGTCGAAGATCGACCGGCAGGTAGTTCGGAGCCAGCGGCGGCGCACGTTCGTGCTCTCCCGCCGCCGGAAACGCGATGTCGCGCCAACCTGATTCCACGACGGCAGTTTCGGACTCCGACCGGGAACCTCACGAGTTCTCGCAGGAAGAACGCGGCCTACTGCTGGCGGTGGCCCGGCAGGCGATTCTCGCCCAGTTCGATCAGCGTGAATTGGACCTCGCCGCGCCTACCGCGCACTTGGCTGAGCGGCGCGGCGCCTTCACCAGTTTGCACATCGGGCACGAGTTGCGGGGTTGCGTGGGCTACGTCTTTCCCACCCACTCGCTTTACCGCACGGTCGCGGAAACCGCCGTAGCAGCGGCTTTTCACGATACCCGCTTCCCTCCCTTGCAACCCGAGGAAGCGGAAGGACTCGAGATCCAGATCAGCGTGCTCTCTCCCCTACAGCCGCTGGAAGCGGAGGACGTGGAGGTCGGGCGGCATGGTCTGGTGGTGACCTTCGGCAGCCGCCGCGGCCTGCTGCTGCCCCAGGTGCCCATCGAGCATCACTGGGATCGGCTGACGTTTCTGGCGCAGACCTGTATCAAGGCCGGGCTCCCTCCCGACGCCTGGCAGCGGGGAGCGACCCTGGAAGCGTTTACGGCTGAGATCTTCGGAACCCCGGATATTCCCACTTAGACAAAAAGCGGCGGCACAAAATGTGCCGCCGCTTGATCCCAGTGTTCGCAGATTTCCGTGGATTACTTGGCGAAGCTCTCCATCTCCACCACGTCCCCCACTTGAACGGCATCGCGGGCGAAGGTGATCATCAAGGTAGAACCGGCAGGGGTCACGCTTAGCACGATGCCTTCCCCAATCGCGCGGCCGGGAATCAGCTTTAATTCGGCCTTGTTGATCTTGGGGTAGTTCTTCTGCGTGTCTTCGCCAGCGGGATTCTGGTAGGACAGCGCGTCCACATAATCCATCTTGTCGGGATCGTAGGACCGCATCACCCGCAAGTAGTCGCCCGGCTTCACTCCTTGTTCCGCACCTACATTGACGTAGATCTTGTCGCCGGTACCGGCTTCAGAGTCGAAATCCTTGGTCAGCACGATGCGGCCGGAAACCTTAGGAGCATCGTTAGGAAACTGATCAAGGCTGTGCTTATCGTGGAAAAACAGCGGCGCCTTCTCCTGAAAGGGCACGACTAAGTCGCCCGCTGTGATGGATTGGCAGCTGAATTCCACCCGCGCGATCGAAATATTTCCACGGTTCTGCAGGACGCGCACATACCCCAGTTCCGCGTAGGGCTGACCGACGGCGTTGATAGCGGCTCTTTGCCCGTGGAACATCTCGTACTCGTTCGGATCCTTCAGTTCACGCACTATGGCGTAGCGCGTGCCCTCCTGCAGCCCGCTGCTGGAGAGGAAAACGTATTCTCCTTCGGAGAAATGGATGGCGTGGGGTGTGCCCAGGCCTCCGATGACCGCGTTCACGTGGCTGATCAGCGGCCTGGTGATGAAACCGGCACAGTAGACGTCGGAGTAGCTTGGGCCCGCGGCCCTCTCCACCAGGTTCGTCCTGCTAATTTGTGGCGTGGGCTGCTGTGCCGGAGCCGGTGCCTCCTGTGCCATCAGGCCGACTGCAACCAGTGTGAAAAAAAACAATGCCGATTTCCTCATGACCCTCTCCTGACTCCCCAAGCCGGGAAGCCCCTTCTTAGCCGCAGCTGTAGGGGAGAGTACTCAATCAGCGTCGAATTCCCCGTTTTTTCTCCCCGACTGGTGGAAGCTAACAAAGCCGTAAGTTATAGTCAAGGAAGCAGTTAGTTACCGAAGCGGTACACACATTGCCCTTCCGGCCGTGTACCTCCAAGCAAATCGTTGCATATGCAGCAGTGCAACTGTAATATGGCGCGACTTTTCGCCAGGAAATGACTGCCCACGCACCCAGTTACGCGCCGCGGCCCTTCCCGCTGCGTCCGCCGCGAGTGTGCGTCGCGATCATCGGTAGCGACCCCGCAGAGCTGATGGCGCGAGCGGAGGCCACGATAAGGGATAACCCCTTTATTGAGTTCCGCTTAGACTACCTTCGCACGCCGATGCTGGCGGTCCCGAAGATCAAGAATTTCATGTCCTATCACCCGGAAGTCACGGCGATCGCAACCTGTCGCCGGGCGGTTAATGGAGGAAAGTTCCGGGGAACGGTGGCCTCCCAGATCGACATTCTGATGAAGGCAGCGGGGGCGGGCTGTCAGATGGTCGACATCGAACTGCAGAGCGCAACCGCCTTGAAGGCTAGTGATTTTGACAAGATAAGGGCCAGAGCCAGCCTGGCCCTGTCGTTCCACGATTTTCGCGCGACCAAGCGGCTTGAAGAAACCTTTCACAACATGACCTCCTACCCCGCCGATGTCTTCAAGCTGGTCACCACCGCCACCAGCCTGCATGACAACGTGGACATGATGAAGCTGCTGGAGGAACAAAGCGACGGTTACTCGCTGGTCGGGCTCTGCATGGGAGAACAGGGCATCATCAGCCGCATTCTGTGCGTGCGGGCTGGAAGCATGTTCACCTTCGCCTCCTTGAGCGCGGGGGAGGAAACTGCCTCCGGACAGATGACCGCGCGCACGCTGCGAGACACCTACCGCATCGCCCAGATCGATGCTGCCACCCGCGTCTATGGGGTAGCCGGGGATCCCATCGAGCATTCCCTGTCGCCGTTGATGATGAACGCTGCCTTTCGTCGCGAGAACCTGAATTCCGTGCACGTGGCCCTGCATGCAAAGAAACTGGAAGACTTGCTGCGCTGCACGCGCGACATTCCC
>DATHDM010000245.1:0-28967 GCA_035319065.1 Terriglobales bacterium | reverse complement strand
TTTTATACCACGTCGCTTAAGACCTACGAGGGGCAAATCCGTTTCGGCTACGCCACCGATACCTACGACGCAGACGGCGACCCCTGCGGTTTGCAGACCGTCGCCGCGCTGGACCTCGACCAGGTACGCTCCGCGGCCAGGCGCTTCCAGGGCAGGATTCAGCAGATGCCGCCTCCGTTTTCGGCGAAGAAGATCAAAGGCGTCCCCGCCTACAAGTTGGCGCGCAGGCAGAAGCCGGTTTCGCTTGAGCCGGTAGAGGTCGAGGTGAGGCAGTTTGAGATCCTGAAAACAGAGGGAGATCAGGCGTTCTTTCGGGCGCAGGTGGGCTCGGGAACCTATATGCGCTCGATCGCCCACGAGATGGGACAGGCCCTGGGGGTGGGAGCGCACCTGGCACAACTGCGGCGCGTCGCCGTGGGGGAGTTCGGCCTCGACGACGCTATCACGCTGGAGCGGCTGGAGGCGTGCGCCCAGGCGGGGGAGCTGGAACAGGTTCTGGTTCATCCCCGCAAGCTGTTGCCGGAGTTTCCTTCGGTGACCGCCGACGAAGAGAGCGTGGGCAGGATTCGCCACGGACATGCGGTCAACCTGCCGGAGGTGTCGCGCGCGCCGCGGGTGAAGGTGTTCGCCGGCCAGCGGGAGCTGATAGCGATCGCCACCCGCGTGGCCGGAACGCTGTTCCATCCCAAGGTGGTGCTGAGCGGGGGAGCGTAGGGGAGGCGGCGTTGCTGGCTGTGCTTGTCGGGAGAGTTTGTGTCCGATAACAAGTATTATGTTAAGTAACGACGGCGCCGCAAAAAAATCGGGCAGTCGGCGATCAGTCAGCCATTCGCGTTGATCGAATCGCTCCCCCTTTTCAAGGCGGCTGCAACCGGCCCAGCGCGGGGTGGGGAGACGATCGGGCCCTGAGCTCTGAATGCTGGTTCACGGCGATGCCTTAGAATGTTGGCGTCATATCAGGAAGGAGCTCCCATGGCCCCGCAGCATTCTCCTCGTTTTTTGCAGATCGTGGCCGATGCCAAGAAGCGAGTGCACGAACTGACGGTGGATGAGGTGAAGCAGAAACTCGACCGCGGCGAGAAGTTCACGCTGGTGGACGTGCGCGAGGAGAGCGAGTGGGCGAAGGATCACCTGCCGGGCGCCATTCACATGGGCAAAGGCGTCATCGAGCGGGACGTGGAGGCCAAGGTTCCCGACCTGAACACGCCCCTGGTCCTCTACTGCGGGGGTGGTTTCCGCTCCGCCCTCGCCGCAGACAACCTGCAAAAAATGGGCTACAAGAACGTGATCTCGATGGACGGTGGGATACGAGTCTGGCGGGAGAAAGGGCTGCCCCTGACCAGCGGCTAGAGGCGGGAGCGTCCCTCGAGGCGGACCGGCATTCCTCGGCGTTGAGTTAAGCGGCCAGCAGTTTGATTAACTCTTCTGAGAATCGACGCAACAGTTCCAATTTCTCCGGCGTGGCGGGAAGAACTTCGTCCTTGTGTTGGAAGACCGGACGGCCTTCCCTTTCGACCAGCACACCCATCACTTCCCCCATACGCCATCCCGGCGCGCCGATCAACTCCAGGCCCTCGGTGGTCGGCCTGAGCAGGGCGATGCAGCCGTCCTTGACGGCGCCCACGGCGTTAGGAAATCGATCGAAGGTCTGGAATTCGAAGCCGGCGAGGAAGAGACGCTGCAGTTGTTCGGCGGGATCGGGCATAAAGGCAGCGCCGCAATCACGAAACCAGGAGCGATGGCTCCAAGTCACATCTTGTAACGGCCCAGGTCCTCTTCTCCCAGGTTCTCCAGCCACTTGCGGAGCTCCTCGCTGGAGATCTTGTCAGAGACCGCGCTGGCGACCTTTGAGGTCTTAAGCACTTCGTCTTCGACGTAGATGGGGCAATCCACGCGCAGGGCCAGGGCCAGGGCATCGGAGGGGCGCGAGTCGATGCTGACGATCTGGCCGCCATTGCGCTCCAGCCAGATGACGGCGAAGAACGTATCGTCGCGGAGATCGTTGACCACGACCTTGCGCACCTGGGCATCGACGCCGATGAGCAGATTCTTGAGCAGGTCGTGGGTCATGGGACGGGGAGTGGCGATCTTCTCAATCTCCAGGGCGATGGCATTGGCCTCGTAGATTCCCACCCAGATGGGGAGAACGGCGTCGCCGCCGACATCCTTGAGGATGACGACTGGCATGTTGGTGACCGGGTCCATCATGAGCCCGCGGATTTTCATTTCGACTTCCATGGATCCTCCCCTTGAAAAGAATCGAACGCGGGCTCAACCGGGCCCCTTTCCTCCTCGACCAGTTCCCCAGCCAGACTGTTGGGGAAGCATTGCGTCACGCGCACCTGAACGTAGCTTCCCGGCGCCAGAGAAACTGCCTCAGATGCGGTGAAGTTTAGCACTTTATTCTGGGAAGTCCGCCCATTCCACTGTTTACGGCTGGGGTTGCGGCCCTCCACCATCACTTCGGTGATCTGGCCGCGGTGACGCTGGTTATTTACCGCCTGGATCTCCCGCTGGCGATCGAGAAGTATCTGCAGGCGCAGCGCCTTCTCCTCATCGGCAATGCTGTCGGCGAACCTCAGCGCGGGAGTGTTGGGGCGGGGCGAGTACTTGAAGGCGAAGACGCCGTCGTAACCCACCTGATCCAGCAGCGAAATGGTCTGTTCGAAGTCCTCGCGGCTCTCCCCGGGGAAGCCAACGATGATGTCGGTGGTGATGCTGATTCTGCGCCGCGCCGCTTTCATCCAGGCGATGCGCTCCAGATATTGCTCCCGGGTGTAGAGACGCTGCATGGCGTCCAACACGCGGTCAGAACCGCTCTGCACCGGCAGGTGGACGTGGTCGCAGAGTGCGGGAGCGGAATCGATGGCATCCACGATGTCGCGGCTGAAGTCGCGGGGGTGAGAGGTGGTAAAGCGCACGCGACGGATGCCCGGGATCTCCCCCACCGCTGCCAGTAATTCTGCAAAATTATTTTTTCCAGATGGATCCAGGTAAAAATTAACGTTTTGCCCGAGCAATTGGATTTCGCTGTAGCCGCGCTCGGCCATGGCCCGGGCTTCGCGAAGGACGGAGTCGGAGCTGCGGCTGCGCTCCTTGCCGCGGGTATAGGGAACGACGCAGTAGGCGCAGAACTTGTCGCAGCCTTCGATGATGGTGATGTAGCCGCGATGGGGATTGCTGCGCGCGGTGAATTCGGTTTCAAAGGTCTGGTCGGTGTTGCGGTCGTCAAGGCCGGTGACACGGCGACTCCCCGCCTCGATCTGCACCAGCATCGCGGGCAGGTTGCGATAGGAGGCTGAACCGCAAACCAGCGAGACATGCGGAGCGCGTTCGAAAATCTTCTGCCCCTCCTGCTGGGCCACGCAGCCCAGCACCCCGAACTTCTTGCCCTGCTGCTGGAGCTTGCGGAAGTCAGCCAGGCGGTGGAAGACCTTCTGCTCGGCTTTGTCGCGGATAGAGCAGGTGTTGTAGAGGATCAGGTCAGCCTCTTCGACCGTCTCCACCTGCCGGTAGCCCTCCGAGAGCAGCGTGCCGACGACCTTCTCCGAGTCGTGCACGTTCATCTGGCAGCCGAAGGTCTCCAGGTAGAAGCTCTTTTGGGAATCCGCCCCCATATCCAGCCCCAGTATACCCGCGATTGTGGCCGTTTCATGGGGGATTAGATGCGGTCAGCAAGCGAAGTCAAAGGTGGATTATGTCTGGCGGACTACTTCGATGTGTGAGTGTGTCCGTTCCGCACCAGCTTCAGAAACGCGGCGTGGACGCGGGGGTCGTCGCTGAGTTCGGGATGAAAGGTGGAAGCCATTACCTTGCCCTGGCGGATGAGCACGGGATCGTCGCCCTGGCGGGCGAGCACCTCCACTTCCCTGCCGAGGTTTTCGAACTTGGGAGCGCGGATGAAGACCATCTCCAGCGGGCCGCCGCCTTCCAACTCCTCAACCGCGGAGCCGCTGCCGATGAAGCTATTAATCTGGCGACCGTAAGCATTGCGGCGAACGGTGACGTCAAGCACGCCCAAGCCCTGCTGGCGGGGATTCTCCACGCGCTCGGCCAGCATGATGGCGCCGGCACAGGTGCCAAACGCCGGCCTGGTCTGAACGAAGCGCTGCAGCTTTTGGAACCCGGCTTCCCCCAGGAGCTTGAGAATGGCCGTGGACTCACCGCCGGGGATGACCAAGCCATCGATTTCGTCCAACTGCTCGGGCTTGCGCACCTCGAGGACTTCGGCTCCCAGTTGCTCGAGGCGACGGCGATGAGCGGCAAAATCGCCCTGCAGGGCCAGCACCCCGATCTTCATGATCGCCGCCCAGAAAGCATGCCTACCAGCCCCGCGTCTGCAACAACTGTCCCTCCGCCAGCGCGGAGACGGCCTGACCCTTCATGGAAGAAGGCACATCCTGGCTGACTTCCAGGAGCATCTTGGGATCGTTGAAGTGAGTGGTGGCCTGCACGATGGCGCGGGCGCGCTTGAAGGCATCGTCGGGATCGGCAAACTCGGTGGAATTCTTCATGAAGATGCCGGAGCCCACGAAGATGGCTTCCGCGCCGAGTTGCATCATGAGGGCCGCGTCGGCGGGAGTGGCAATGCCGCCGGCGGAGAAATTCGGCACCGGCAGCGTTCCGCTGCGGGCCACCATGCGCACCAGTTCATGGGGGGCCTGGTGGTTCTTGGCGGCAGTGTAAAGCTCGTCATCACCAAGGACAGTCAGCTGGCGCATCTCACCGACGATCTGGCGCATGTGCTTGACGGCATGGACCACGTCGCCGGTGCCGGCTTCGCCCTTGGTGCGGATCAAGGCCGCGCCCTCGGCAATGCGGCGCAGGGCTTCTCCCAGATTGCGTGCGCCACAGACGAAGGGGACGGTGAAAGCGTGCTTGTCCACGTGATGGGCTTCGTCGGCCGGGGTCAGGACTTCGGATTCGTCGATGTAGTCCACTCCCATTTCCTGCAGGATCTGGGCCTCGGCAAAGTGGCCGATGCGGCACTTGGCCATCACCGGAATGGAGACCGCTTCCATGATTTCCTTGATCTTCTTGGGCGCCGCCATGCGGGCCACGCCGCCCTCGGCGCGGATCTGGGCGGGCACGCGCTCCAGCGCCATGACCGCTACTGCGCCGGCGCGCTCGGCGATCTCCGCCTGCTGGGCGGTGGTGACGTCCATGATGACCCCACCCTTGAGCATCTCCGCCAGACCTACCTTCAGGCGAAGGCCGCTGCTTCCGTTGTTGGTTGACATATGACGTACTCCCAGGACTTAGATAGCCCTCGGCGCAGCGGGGCTGCAGGAATACCGCGCGCGCCAGAATGAGCGGGACGTAATTATTGTAACAATAGCACTCAGCAGTTGGCACTCAGTAGTCAGCAAGTGAGCGGCTAGAGCAGCGGGACTTCCAAACGGGGCGGCGGTGGCAAAGAGCAGGTCCTTTCACCTCGGGGCTCGCCGTTCGGCTCGGCTCTTGCTCAGGGCGAAGGGGTGGGTTTGCCGGTCGCCTTGGCGAGATACTTGGCGAACATACGCTCGGGGTCGATGGCGATGAACCTCCCCCGGCTGCTGGCCAGGACCTCTCCGTTGCCGTCGCGGATCTCGGCCAGGTTGTAATGCTCGCGGCCGGATACCTTCTCTTCCCACGATTCGACCGTCAGCCATTTGCCGAGGGGGACCGGCTTCAGGTAGTTGACCGACATCTCGGAGGTCAGCGCGATGACGTGACGCAGCTTGTTCACCTTGCCCATGGCCTCGTCAAGAATGGTGGCGACGATGCCACCGTGGGCGTGCTTGGGAGGCCCCCAGTAGCGGTGCGCGAGGCGGAACTTTGAGCGGCAGCGCTGGGCCTTCTCATCCAGCACAAACTTCAGTTGCAGGCCGTCAGGGTTGTCCTTGCCGCAGCCGAAGCAGTAGTTGCGCGGCAGGCTGTGACGAGGAGTGCCGTGCCCATGAACCGTCTTGCTCTTGGCCATGGCGTCCCTATTTCGGCTTCAGAGCCACCAACTCGGCGACCGCCTTCTCCTGAATCGTTTCCCGGTAGTAGAGGGTGCGCAGGTTGGGGAAGGCGTGCAGCAGCTCGTTCTGCTTCAGCAAATGCATGGGATTGCGCGGGCCGGTGGGATAGTTCAGCTGCTCTCCGGTGTAACTGGAGTAGATCAGCAGGCCTCCGGGTTTGAGCGCCGCCTCGAGGGCGGCGAACAGGTCGCGCTGCAGGTAGTAGAAGACCAGCAGGAGGTCATAGCGCTTGCGGTCGGGGCTCCAGGTATTCAGGTCGCGAACCAGGAAGTCGATATTCACGCCGCGCTCTTCGGCCTTCTTCTGCGCGCGCTCAAAGGCAACCTCGGAGATATCCACTACCGAGACCTTCCAGCGCAGCTCGGCCAGCCAGATGGCGTGGCGGCCCATGCCGCCGGCGATATCCAGCGCGCAGCCCGCCTTGGGATGCAGGGGGTGCACGAACTGCTCGTAGGCCTCCAGCAGAAAGGGGTCGGGCTCAAACGACATGTGGGGATGCTGGGAGTAGCGGCGATTCCAGGCTTCACGTTCGTTGGAATCAAATTCCCAACAGCGGTCCTGGGAGGGAACGTCAGGAGTTGAATCCTTTGTGGGTTCCATTCAATCCCTTAACTACGCCTTTCAGCGCGTGAGCGCAACTGAACACTGCTCAAGGACTGGTGCGCTGTGGACGTTGCGATATCTTTAGAGGATGTATGTTAAACCGTTAACAGCGGTTTGCCTACGGCAAGGCTACATCATGAACTCCGCCAAACAGGAGGCAGGATGCCGGAGTTAAATACTGGCAGTTACCACGCGAATAATTTCTTGCGTGCTTTCCGCCGTTGGTTCGTCCCTTATGTGCAGTCGCGCATGATGCCCGACAAGTTCCGTCCGTTGCTTTCCTATCTGTTCACCGAGTGGAAGTGCAACGTGGACTGCCACTACTGCTGGGCGTTCAACAACAAGGTCAAAGGTATGACCGAGGAGACGGCGATCCGCTCCATCGACTGGCTGAAGTCGGTGGGTTGCCGGGTGATCGCCATCATGGGCGGCGAGCCCCTGCTGCGCCGCGACATGATTCTGAAGGTGGTGGATTACGGCACCAAGAACGGCTTTTTCGTCTATCTGCCCACCAACGGAATCCTGATGAACGAGGATTTCATCGACAAGGTGGGCGAGCGCGGGGTAGCCGCGATCAACCTGGCCGTGGACTGCGTGGAAGAAAAGCCTGGTCTTCCCAAGAACTTCCGCCGCATCGAGAAGCAGTTCAAGTACCTGGTGCAGCAGCAGCGCAAGTACGGCTACATGATCGTGTTCAACACCAACATCTGCCGCAACAACATGGATGACGTGCGCCTGCTCACCGAGATTGCCCACGACAACGGCATCTCCAGCGACGTGCACATCAACGAGCCCCCCTACATCGAGCAGCCGCACTTTCAGCACCTGAACGACAACGTCACCTACATCCTCCCCCAGGACTGGCCGAAGGTGGATGAACTGCTGGAATGGCTGATCGAAAAGAACGCGCAGGGCTACATCATGGTGAACTCCAAGGATCACCTGCGCAAGATGAAGGACTTCATGCGGGGCGTCACCTATCCCTGGAATTGCCGGGCCGGGCACAATTCCTGCGTGATCCGCACCGACGGCTCGCTCGCCCCCTGCTTCCCCATGTACTCGGCGCACACCGACTGGGGAAAGATCGGGGAGCCCCGGTTCGACCTGCAGCAATTGGACGAGATGAAGAAGGTGTGCAACTCGCATTGCCTCTCCACCTGCCAATATGTGCTGGGGTACTACTACAACAACTCCAACGTGGTGCGCTGGATCCTGAAACAGGGATTACACGGCTGGAGCGGAAATCAGCGTCCACAACTGGCCGAAGCCTGATTCATCCGCGGTCGGGCGGATTGGAATGAGGAAAGGGGCGCGAGCAGTTCTGCTCGCGCCCAAACACTTTCAGAGGGAGTCCAGGAACGTCAGCAACTGGTTCTTCTGCCGGGACGAAAGTCCGCGGTAGTTATTGACCACACCCGCGGCCTCGCCGCCGTGCCGCAGGATGGCATCGTTGCGGGTCAACGACAGGCCGTCGTGCATCAGGCGGTCGTGGGTGCGGAGTCCCCATAGCGGCGCAGTGCGGAACTTGTTGGCCGTGTCGGGCGGCCCGTTCTGCACGATGCCGTCGCCCGTGCCCACCTCGTGCAACAGGAAATCGCTGAAGGGATGGATCATCTTGCTACCCAGCGCGGCGGGAACGGTGAAGGTTCCGCCGTTGATGACCGTGCCTGCAGGGGAGGTCATCAGGGTGCGGACGTGGCAGAAGCCGCATCCGATCTGATCAAACAGGTCCGAACCCGCCTGCGCGTCGGGGGTCGCCGCCAGCACCGCGTCCACCGGCGGGGCCATGGTGCCGCGCATGAAGCTGGCGAAGCGGTCGATGTCGGCCATGCCGTTGCTGTCGGGCTGGTCCTCCGGGTCCGACGTGGTCTTGCAGACGGAAGTCGTGTCGCTAGGATTGAGACGGTTGGTGATGCCCTGCTCGTTCAGGTAGGCATCGCTGGCAAAAGAGAGGAGGCTGGCGTGCTGATTCTTCCAGCCAAAGCGCCCCACGCGATGGTTGCCGGGAGCTTCGAGCACGGGCACCTGAATGACCTCGCCAGCAATCTGGCCGCGCGTCTGGAAACGCTGGCTCATGGCGATGTTGATGAGCGTGTTGGAGTCCACCGCCTCCACAAAGCCATCGCCCAGGGTATTGAGTGACATGCGGAAGGTGCGGAGATTTTCGCTGTTGGGAGTGCGCTCCTGCGCCTCGGCACAAATGGCGCGATCGTTGATCAAGGAGCGACCGGCGACCGTGTTCTGGGCATTGTTGATGGGGACGGTGGGATTGACGAAATTGCCGGAGCGGTCAGCGTGTCCGACGCGCAACTCGGCCACCTGGCTGACTCCTCCGGTGACAGGGTTCTGATGACAGGCGACGCAGGACTGGGCGTTGTAGAGGGGTCCGAGGCCCTTATCGAGCCCGTCCTGTTCTTCGAAGGTGCTCTGATCCGCGGCAAAGCTGTCGCCAGGCGGCTCCTGCATGCCATTGCTGACGCTTTTGGAGCCGGGGTTGTCGGTCAAGGTTGGAGTGGCGAAGCCGGTTGGGGCCTCAGCGGCGAAACGGGTTGGGGTCTGACTGACGACGAGACTGAAAGCACCGAGCGCGAGCGTGAGAAACAGTGCACTCACTACCCGCAACACATTCGACTGCAACATGCGAGTGTCCTTTCCGGAGCACACGGAAGGCTCCGAGTTGGGCGTGATCGTGCTGTGAGTCGTGCTTGTGTGTTGAGCGAGCTGAGTGACGCCAGGGACAGCGGCTTGGTAAAAGTTGCGCCAGCCCGCGGGATCAGATCCGCGGATCGAGGAAGGAAGCCGCCGGCCCACCTCCCGGTGGCGACGGCGGGAGACGGTCACTGTAAATGCAAAGCTCGTCCCCAAGCAGATACCGATGGGACATGTCCCGTCTCCCGCGGCTGCGGCGCTCCCCTGTCCGAAGGAACAATGACCGCGGCAGGGGCAACGATGAACTGCGAAGTCGGCAGCAGTGTGAAGGATGAGAAGTTTATCGCGGGCCGCTGCACTTCACCCCATCATGCTCGATCACTTCTTTCGCTTCGTAATTCACACTTCGCCTTCACACTTGATGCAGTTCACACTTCACAGTGCACTTGAGCGATCGGGCGATGAGAAATTGGCTGATCGGTCCAAGTGGCGGCGAAATAATCCATTTGTCGAGAGTAACCACGCGTAATTGTTTTGTGATAGACTTCGCGCCGCTGTTTCTTGCGGAAGCGTGGGGCTCCGCGGCGCGTGATCCAGACAGACAATTCGGTCCGGAGGAGGGCTGGTAAGGATGGGCCTTGCGCTCCTGTTAGTGATTTGGGTTATCACATTCGTTAGTTCTTACTTTTTCGCAGCACACACATGGTGGCTCCCGCCATTGGCATCCGCGACGGGGGGCGCAATCGACGCACAATTCAATCGCACCTTCCTGGCCATGGGCGTGGTGTTTGTAGCCGCGCAGGCGGGGCTGGGGCTTTTCGTCTGGAAGTACCGCGACCGCAGCGGCACCAGAGTCGAGTATTCCCACGGCAATACGCGGTTGGAGGTGATCTGGACGACGCTGACCGCGATCCTCTTCCTGGGTTTAGCAGCTTTCGGCGCTGAGATCTGGGCGGCCGAGCGCTTTGTCCCCGCTGAGCCCGGAGCGCTGGCGGTGGAAGCCACGGGCATGCAGTTTGCCTGGTACTTCCGCTATCCCGGCAAGGACGGCAAGTACGGGCGGACGCTGGCGGAGAACGTAGATCCCTCGGCGGGGGCGGAAGCGGCCATCGGCCTGGATACGACCGATCCCACCGCCAAGGATGACGTGGTGACCAGCACGATGGTGGTGCCGGTCAACCGCCAGGTTGACCTCACTCTTCGTTCCGTGGATGTGATCCACAGCTTTTTTGTTCCAGCCATGCGCTTCAAGCAGGACGCGGTTCCCGGGCTGATGATCCACATGCACTTCACCCCCGCCAAAGAAGGGGACTACGAAGTGGCGTGCGCGGAGTTGTGCGGCCTGGGCCACTACAAGATGCGCGCCGTGCTCCGGGTCGTGAGTCAAGCGGAATTCGACAACTGGATGGCACAACGGGTAGCGGAGAAGCAATAAATGTCGAACAGCAATGGTCATGGGGCCGGAGCTGCGGTTGCACACGCGCACGCAGCGCCCACCGGGTTCATCCGCAAATACATCTTCAGCAAAGATCACAAGGTCATCGGGCTGCAGTATTACTTTCTGGCGCTGACAGCGGTGTGGGTAGGCATGATCCTCTCGTTATTCATGCGCATCCACCTGGTGTGGCCGAATGTGCCTATCCCTTTGTTCGGTGAGATCAAGCCTGAAACCTATCTCACGCTGCTGACCATGCACGGCACCATCATGGTGTTCTTCGTGCTGACGACGGCGCCGCAGGGCGGGTTCGGAAACTACGTCCTTCCGATCCAGATTGGCGCCCCGGACATGGCCTTCCCCACGCTGAACATGCTGTCGTTCTGGGTGACGTTTCTGGCCTTCGTGGCGCTGATCGCGGCATTTTTCGTGGCCGGGGGCGCGCCCCTGGGCGGGTGGACAGCGTACGCTCCGCTGAGCGCGATTCCGCTGGCCGGGCCCGGGCAGGGCGCCGGCATGGACCTGTGGATCACCAGCATTGCGCTGTTCTGCATCGCTTCCCTGCTGGGGGCTTTGAACTTCATCACCACCACGCTGGATCTGCGGGCGAAAGGCATGACGCTGATGCGCATGCCCCTGACCTGCTGGTCGTGGTTCGTCACCGCAATTCTGGGCCTGCTGGCGTTTGGCGTGTTGCTGGCGGCGGGCGTGCTGCTGTTGCTGGATCGCAACCTGGGCACCAGCTTCTTTGTACCCGGCGGACTGAACGTCAGCGGGGTGGTGATCAAGCACAAAGGCGGCTCACCGCTGTTGTGGCAGCACCTGTTCTGGTTCTTCGGACACCCCGAGGTGTACATCGCCATCCTGCCGGGCATGGGCGTGACCTCGCAGATCCTGTCCACGTTCGCGCGCAAGCCCATCTTCGGCTACAAGGCCATGGTGTACGCCATGATGGCCATTGGGATTCTGGGCTTTGTGGTCTGGGGCCACCACATGTTCATGAGCGGCATGAGCCCTTACTCGGCGTTCGCCTTCAGCATCATGACCATGGCCATCGGGGTGCCTTCGGCGATCAAGACCTTCAACTGGCTGGGAACGCTGTGGAAGGGCAAGATCCGCTTCGTTTCACCGATGCTGTTTGCCATCGGCTTCGTTTCGCTGTTCGTCTCCGGCGGACTGAGCGGCCCCTTCCTGGCGCAGCCGGCGCTTGACATTCCTCTGCACGACACATTCTTCGTGGTGGCGCACTTCCACCTGATCATGGGCGTAGCTGCGATCTTTGGCATCTTCGCCGCCACCTACTACTGGTTCCCCAAGATGTTTGGCCGCATGATGAACGAGTCGCTGGGGCGAATACACTTCTTCATCACCTTCATCGGAACCTACGCCATCTTCATGCCCATGCATTACGAAGGGCTGGCGGGACGTCCGCGGCGCTACTCGTCGCTGGACGTGGTGCAGTTCCTGCACCCCATGAAGCCACTGGAGCTGTTCATCACGGTGGCCGCGATTCTAACCATCGCCGCCCAGTTCGTATTCCTGTTCAACCTATTCTGGAGCATGTTCAAGGGCAAGAAGGCCAGCGACAATCCCTGGGAGGCGACCACGCTGGAGTGGACTACGGCTACGCCGCCGCCGCACGACAATTTTGGCGGCAAGGTTCCGGTGGTGAACAACGGACCTTACGAGTATGGCGTGCCGGGCGTAGCCCGGGACTACGTGATGCAGACCGACCCGCCAGTTCCGGCAGCGAAGCATTAAGAGCAGCGATGGCGCGGCGAAGCCAACACGAGCAGTGCAATGTCGACGTTTAGTCCAACCATCACGGAACCGAAGCCGCGGATGGGCGGGGGCGGTGGGGGGCCTGTCTCACGCTTTCCCGGCGGTGGCGGAGGGGGCGGGCGCGGCGACGATTCCCCCGACTTTGGCGAGACCCTGCGCCGCTATCGGCTGGGGCTGGCGGTGGGACTGGCCGCCGTACTCATGCTGTTCGTCTCCTTCACCAGCGCCTACATCGTCCGCCAGGGGCTGGGAACCTGGGATGCGCAGACGCAGACTTACGTGAATGACTGGCGGCCGCTCAGCTTGCCCATGGGCCTGCTGATGATGAATACGCTGTTTATCCTGGCGGCCAGCTTCACCATCGAGATGGCGCGCCGGACGGCATTTCAGGCTGCGGTCATGGCGCCGGTAGTGGCGATCCCGGGAATTGCCGCCGAGAAACGCAGCCCTGCTCCCTGGTTGCCGCTGACGCTGCTGCTGGGTTTCGCTTTCCTGATCGGACAGTGGATGGCCTGGAAGGAACTGGCGCGGCGCGGCTTCTACCTGGCAAGCAATCCCAGCAGTTCCTTTTTTTACGTTCTTACGGGAATGCACGGCCTGCACCTGATCGGGGGGCTGATCGCGCTGCTCTACGCGGCAACGATCGTGGCCTTCCGCACACGCGCGCTGGAGCGCAAGCGAATCATCGTCGACATCACGGCGTGGTATTGGCACTTCATGGCCCTGTTGTGGCTTTATATTTTTGCACTCTTAAAATTTGAGGCTTGAAGAGATGAGCTGCGCGGCATCGGGTGCCGCCGGTTCAGAGAGGTACGAATAAGAATCCTGGGAGAAAGTGCATGGCGGATACCACGGTAGAGCAAGTTCTACAACGGCCGTACGAGCCGTCTTTGTTCGGGACCTATTCGAAAAAGATCGGCATGTGGCTGTTCCTGCTCTCCGATTCGCTCACCTTCGGAGCGTTGCTGTTTGCCTATACTTACGGGCGCATATCCAATCCCGACTGGCCGACGCCTTTTGGTTCGCACAGCATTGTCAACGCCACCGTGATGACGGGGTTCCTACTGACCAGTTCGCTGACCATGGTGATGGCAGTCTCCGCCGCCAGCTTCAACAACCGCAAGGGGGCGATTGGATGGCTGCTGGCCACCATGTTCTGCGGCACCATGTTCGTAGTGCTGCACGTGCGGGAGTGGTTGGGATTGATTTCCGAAGGCATGACGCCGATGAAGAATCCCTGGGGCGCGCCGCAATTCGGGGGCACGTTCTTCACCCTGACCGGGCTGCACATGGCCCACGTCACCATCGGCGTGATCTACCTGGGGATCATCGCCATCCGCACCGGCAGCAAGTACTTCAAGCCGGAGGACGTGGAAGTCAGTGGCCTGTATTGGCACTTCGTGGACCTGGTGTGGATGTTCATCTTCCCCATGGTCTACCTGATGTCGACCAAGATCACCTAACCGGAGCTGAGGATGGCAAGCGAAGACGCAGTCATTGCGCAAGTGGAAGAAGCCCACCGGCATCACTCCAAAACGCAGTTCTACATCGTGTGGATCGCGTTGCTGGTGCTGACGGGAGTCGAAGTGATGCTGGCGTATCAGCGATTGCCCCCAGTGAGGATGCTCAGCTTTCTGATGGTGCTTTCCATCGTCAAGGCGGCGCTGATCATCGCCTGGTTTATGCACATGAAATACGAGATTCCGCGGATGCGGCGTATCATCATGATTGCCGGGGTAGTGTGCTTGTGCCTGATGTGCATCTTCTTTCCCGACGCTTATCGCATCCTGAGGATGGGTGCGCAGTGAAGATACGTATGGCAGGTGCGGTGCTGGGAGTGGCGCTGTGGGCCGCGCCGGCGTTGTCGCAGGGCTGCGCCATGTGCTACGCCTCGGCCAAGCACGCCGACCACCGCAGCCAGACGGCGCTTAGCCGAGCGGTGGCGGTGATGCTCTTCCCTACCCTGGGGCTCATGGGCAGCATGGCTGGGCTGGCGGTGATTTATGGCAAGCGGCGCGACCAGGAGTCGCGCGGCTGACGCCGCGGCCTTTCACCGAAAACCTTCGAGCGGTCACATCCCCGGGAACCTTCCCAAGAAGATCAAAATAGCGTCGATGGTATCGGACGTGCCGTGGGCGATGATCGGCACCCACAGGTTGCGGCCGGTGCGCAGATACATCACCCCCAAGAGCGCCCCGGCGATTCCTTCTTCGATAATGCCGGTCGGCCCCTGGTAGGCATGCGCCAGGCCGAAGACGATGTTCCCTACGAGCAAGCTCAGCCACCAGGAGCGCTGGGTACGGCCACCCACATCGGCAACCCGGTTCATCAGATATCCGCGATACACCATCTCCTCCCCAAAGGCGGCCAGCGTCCAGGAAAGTGCGATTCCCAGCAGGGTGAGTTTCAGATTGCCGGTGAGCACGCGAAAATCACTGAGGTCGGGTTGCTTATGCAGGAGGCTCGCCAGGGCGGGCTGCGTGACCAGCAGCTGAAAGGTTTCCAACACCGCCCCGGCGGCCACTCCCACCACGGCGGTGACCAGCCATGAGCGATAGCGGGTGATCCCGACGTCACGCCAGCGCAGTCCGCGCAACCGCAGCGAGGCCCAGCCGAACAGAAGCAGCAGCGGCGTTTTGCTGAAGGGGATCAGGTGGCGATCATCGGCGAGAAAGATCAGGCCAACGATCGCAAATTCGACCAACGCCAGCCACTTGCTCTGTTTCCAGTTGGCGGCTGGAGCAACCGCGAGACCCTCCGCTTCAGCGCGCTTTTCGGGGGAAGATCCGGTCATCACCGCTCCTCGTTGTGGTTTCGGGGTGGAGAGCATGCGGGGTGGGCGCGGGTGCGGCGCACCAGCGCTTCTCCTCCCCGACGATTTATAATAAGCATTTCCGCATGCCGTTTTGTTCTCGTCTGTAGGGCTGCTCCGGCCATGAACCCTGAGTAGCTGAAGCTGGACGGCTGCCGGTGGTTCCCTATCAATGTCGATGGAGAGCATTGTTGTTCGCGGGGCTCGGGTTCACAACCTCAAGAACATCAATTTTGAAATCCCGCATAACACCCTGACCGTGGTGACAGGCGTGTCGGGCTCGGGGAAGTCCTCGCTCGCCTTCGACACTATCTATGCCGAGGGCCAGCGGCGCTACGTGGAGGCGCTGTCGGCCTACGCGCGGCAGTTCCTGGAGCGCATCGAAAAGCCGGATGCCGACCTGATCGACGGCATAGCTCCGGCGGTCGCCATCCGGCAGAAGAATTCCACGCGCAATCCGCGATCCACGGTCGCCACGGCCACCGAGATTTACGACTATCTGCGTTTGCTCTACGCCCGCGTGGGCCACACGCTATGTTCGCGCTGCGGGCAGGAGGTTAAGAAGGATACGGTGGACGAAGTGGCAGATGCGGTCCTGGCGCTGCCGCCGTCGACGCGCATACAGATACTGTTCCCCCTGCAGTTGACGGCTCCGCCCGCCGAGCCGGAGAAGAAAGCCCGCGGCCGCAAGAAGAAGGCAGAGGCGCAGGCATCGCACACCGACCTGCTGAAGATCAAGCTGTTCGAGCTGCGGAAGCGCGGCTTCAACCGGTTGTATCAAAAGGGCGAGATCTACGAGTTTTCGACCCCCGAGTCGCTGCTGAACGTGGACTTCACCCGGCCTGTGTTCCTGTTGGTGGACCGGCTGTCCGTTGCCCCGGAGATCCGCTCGCGGCTGGTGGATGCCATCGAAACCAGCTACCGAGAGGCCAATGAGGTTACGGTTGAAGCGTTCCCCGGCGAAGGCGAGCCCAAGAGCTTCCGCTACTCCCAGCGTTTCGAGTGCAAGAACTGCGGACTTCGCTACGAGGAGCCGGAGCCCCACTTCTTTTCGTTCAACAACCCTTATGGCGCCTGCCCGCGCTGCCAGGGCTTCGGCAATACGATTGACTTCGATCTCGACCTGGTGATCCCGGACAAAAGCCTCACCCTTGCGCAGGGCGCGATTGAGCCCTGGACCAAGCCCAAGTACAGACCCTTTCTCAACGAGCTGAAGAAGTACGCCAAGCCCGCGGGAATTCCTCTGGATGTGCCATGGTCGGAGTTGGCGCCGGAGCACCGCCAGCGGATCGTCGATGGCGACGAGGAGTTCTGGGGCATACGCGGGTTCTTCGAGCACCTGGAACGCAAGAAATACAAGCTGCACGTGCGGGTATTCCTCAGCCGATATCGCGGCTACTCGCTGTGCACCACCTGTGGGGGAGCGCGCCTGCGTCCTGAGGCTCGCCTGGTAAAGGTCGCAGGCAAGGACATCTGCGAAGTCTGCCAGATGACGGTCGAGGAGGCGGCGAAA
The DNA here is from genome assembly GCA_035319065.1 of Terriglobales bacterium. Taxonomy (GTDB): domain Bacteria; phylum Acidobacteriota; class Terriglobia; order Terriglobales; family Acidobacteriaceae; genus DASPRM01. The sequence continues at coordinate 12,168 of DATHDM010000245.1, read as the reverse complement.
TTCTTTGCCAAGCTCGAGCTCTCGCGCAAGGAGAGCGACATTGCCGGCAAGCTGCTGGAGGAAATCCGCGATCGCCTCCGCTTCCTGAACGAAGTGGGCCTGGAGTATTTGAGCCTGGACCGGCTGTCCTCGACTCTCTCCGGCGGCGAAGCCCAGCGGATTCAGCTGGCAACTTCCCTGGGCTCGCGGCTGGTTGGGACGCTATATGTGCTGGACGAGCCGTCCATCGGCCTGCACAGCCGCGACACGGAAAGGCTGATCAAGATCCTGCGCGACTTGCGCAACCTGGGAAACACCATCCTGGTGGTGGAACACGACCCGGAGATCATGCGGTCGTCGGACCGGATTCTGGACCTCGGTCCAGGCGCCGGGGAGAACGGCGGCCAGGTGATCGCGGTGGGGACGTACGAGCAGATCCGGCAGGCGCCGGGATCGCTCACCGGCCGCTACCTGGCGGAAGAGCTGCGCATTCAACTGCCGGCAGCGCGCCGCAAGCCAGGTAAAGAAAAACTTCAGCTTACTGGCGTCAAGGCGCACAATCTAAAAAACATCGATCTGGGAATCCCGTTGGGAATTCTGGTTGCCGTGACGGGAGTTTCGGGATCCGGCAAGTCGACGCTGGTGCACGACGTTCTGTATCAAGCGCTGGCCGCGGTCAAGCGGCAAGCCAACGGAAATGGGCCGCCGCCCGGCGCGCTGGAGCAACTGGAAGGAGCGCAATATCTGGACGAGGTGGTGCTGGTGGATCAATCGCCAATCGGCCGGACGCCACGCTCCAATCCCGTGACCTACATCAAGGCCTTCGACGCGATTCGCGATTTGTTTGCCTCGCTGCCGGAAGCGCAGAAGCGCGGCTTCACGGCCGGGCATTTTTCGTTCAACATTCCGGGAGGCCGTTGCGAAACTTGCCAGGGCGACGGCACGGTCACGGTCGAGATGCAGTTTCTGGCAGACGTGGAGCTGATCTGCGAGGAGTGCAAAGGAACGCGCTACAAGCCGCAGGTGCTACAGGTCCGGTATAAGGGAAAGAACATTCATGAGGTGCTGAACCTGACGGCGCGGGAGGCACTGCACTTCTTCTCCGGCCTACCCAAGATCACCGACAAGCTGCGGGTGCTCGAGGAAGTGGGCCTGGGCTACCTGCGGCTGGGCCAGTCGGCCACCACGCTTTCCGGAGGCGAGGCGCAGCGCATGAAGCTGGCGGCGCACCTGCAACCCAAGCTCAAGGAGCCGGTGCGGCACGATCGGGAGAATGGCCGGGAGCGCCCGCGCCCGCACCGCATGCTCTACATCTTCGACGAACCTACCACGGGATTGCATTTTGATGACGTGAGCAAACTGCTCTCCGCCTTCCGGCGGCTGATTGATACCGGCGGATCAATCATCGTGATCGAGCACAACCTGGACGTGATCAAGACGGCCGACTGGGTGATCGATCTGGGTCCGGAGGGAGGAGACCGCGGGGGATACGTGGTCGCCACCGGCACACCGGAAACGATTGCCAAGTCGGCAAAGTCGTACACCGGGAAGTGGCTGGCGCGCATTTTGCCCGATGGATCCGGCAATGGGCGCGGCAGCACCGCCGGCAATGGTCACCTGACGACCACAGCAGCAGGTGCTTCGTCTTGAGGCGTCCACTGATCGGCGTTCTCCTCCTGCTCACGGTGTGCACCGGACTCTCCCAGACCATCCAAACAACAAAGACTGTGCGCAAGCACCGCGAAGCGGTGGACGATCCCATCTTCACTCCCGAGCTTCGCCAGGCCGAGGAGGCGCTCGATGGCAAGGACTTCCCTACCGCCGAAAAGCTACTCAACCAGGTGGTGGTCAAGGACCCCTCCAACTACCGCGCCTGGTTCGACCTGGGATACGTGCTCAACGCCGACGGGCGGGAGAAGGAAGCGATCGAGGCTTACCGCAAGTCCGTCGCCGCCAAGCCCGACGTGTTCGAAGCCAACCTCAACCTGGGCCTGATGCTGGCCAAAACCACGGATCCGGAAGCGGAAAAATATCTGCGCGCCGCTACCTCGCTGCAGCCCAGTTCCCAGCCGGAGGAGGGACTGGCGCGCGCCTGGCTGTCCCTTGGGCAAGTCCTGAAGACCACCAAGCCGAAGGAAGCGCTGGCGGCATTTCAACGCGCGGCGCAGTTCCAGCCCAAAGATCCCGAGCCGCATCTCTCCGCCGGCCTGCTGCTGGAACAGCAGAATGATCCGGCCGCAGCCATGAAGGAATATCACGAGGCGGCGGAGCTAGAACCCAAGTCGGCGGAGGCTTGGGCCGGGCTGGCCAATGCTGCCATCAAAGCCCAGCAGTACGAGCAAGCAGAAGCCAGCCTGCGGAAATACCTGGCGCTGGAGCCGGAGAACGCATCGGCTCACGTGCAACTGGGAAGAATGCTGGTGCTGTTGAATCGCGGGGGCGAAGCCCTGCCCGAACTGGAGAAAGGGCTGGCGCTTGCCCCCGGCGATCCGGCGGCGGAAACGGAGATCGCGGCTCTCTATGTGCGCCTGCAGAACTACGATGATGCGGTGCGCCACCTGCAGTCGGCGCTGCAGAAGTCACCGCGGGATCCCGAGCTGCACGCCCTGCTGGGACATGTGCTGGTGAAGTTGAAGCGCTATCCCGAGGCGCAAGCGGAGTTTCTGCGCAGCCTGAAGCTCAAGCCCGACCAGGGCGAGGTTTACGGAGACCTTGCGTTCACCGCATCGCAGAACCAGAATTATCGCTTAGCCATTCAGGCTCTGGATGCCCGCGCCAAGATCCTGCCGGAGATCCCCAGCACCTATTTCCTGCGGGCCACGGCATACGATCATCTGCGCAACTACAAGCTGGCGGCGGAGAATTATCATCGCTTTCTGGAGGCGGCCGCCGGCAAGTTTCCCGATGAGGAGTGGCAGGCCAAGCACCGCCTGGTCGCAATTGAGGGAACGCGATAGCCGATGCACATGAAGAGCCTTCCCGTCGTGGTGATGCTGGCGGCCGCAATGGGAGTGGCCCCGCAGTCGGTGGACGAGATGAAGGCGCACGCCGAGGCGGCCACCGGCGCCAAGCAGATTGAGCTCTATTGCGATCTGGCCAAGAGACTGCTGGACCTCTCAGATAGGGACTACATTGCCGGCAACGTCAGCCACGGGCAGGCGCTTTTCTTTGAGTCGGCAACCTATGCGGAGAAGGCCAGCAAGGAAGCTCGCGAGTCGGGCAAGCGGCTAAAGCAGACTGAGATTGCGCTGCGCAAGCTGACGGAGAAGATGCAGGAGATCAAGCGCACCCTGAACCTGGAGGATCGCGCGCCACTCGACTCCGCCATCCAACAGGTGGAACAGTCGCGCAGCAAGCTGCTGGAGAGAATGTTTGGCAAGGAGGCCCGGTGAACATCGCGAAGCCGATTTTTGTCACAACCTTGCTCCTGGCCGCGTCTGTGCTGCTGGCAGCGCAGCGTCGCGATCCGCTCACCGACGTGGAAAGCGACCAGTTGCGGGAGGTCGCGCAGGAGCCCCTGCTGCGTCTGCCGCTGATGGTCAGGTTCGCGCGCGCACGCCTGACGTCCCTCGAGCAGGCGCACGCCGATCCCACGCTCGAGGACAAGAATCAGAAGATTCATGAGCTGCTGGACGACTTTCGCACGCTCATCGATGAGATCGACGACAACATCGATGACTACAACTCCCGTCACCTCGACCTGCGAAAACCATTAAAGCTGGTGATCGAAGGCGAGACCGAATTCCAGAACCGGCTGCGTACCTTCAAGGAAGCGACCGCCAAGGACGAGACCTCCGCCGCCCGGGAGTACGGCTTCGCGCTGCAGGACGCGATCGAGGCCGTCAACCTCAGCGTCGACGATGCCCGGAAGCTGCTCGAGGAGCAGACCGAGAGCATGAAAGCCAAAGAGAAGCACGAGAAGGAAAAAGAGAAGAACCGTTGAGCTGAGTGCGGACCCGGCGAACGGAGAAGGCGCGCAGCTGCAAGCGCAGAGACTTAACCTCCATGACTTTGAGCGCCCGCGTTACTGAGTTCGCACCTTCGCTCGATGACACTGCGTACGCTCCTGCCGTGCGTGTTACTCTGAGCCTGTGAAGCCGGCCCTGCTGGAGATGTTTCAGACTGCCTACCGTGAGTTGCGCCCCCGGGCGGCCATGCCCGAGATGCGAATCGATTTTTTCCCCTTCGCCAACATCAACAGCACGGTGCGGCTGCGAGAGGGCGTGCTGCTGGTGAGGATCTCCGATCTGCTGGAGGGCGCGCCGGAGACTGTCCTGCGGGCCATCGCGCATATTCTGCTGGCCAAGATCTACCGCAAGCCGATCGACGATGGTCATGCCGCCCGCTATCGCCGCCACGTGGGCAGCCGCGAGCTCTCGCAAAAGGCTCTGCTGCTTCGGGGCATGCGCGGGCGCAAGAAGATCGAGGGCCCGCTGGGCAACGTCTATGACCTAGAAGCGATTTTTGAGGACTTGAATTCCCGTTTCTTTCACGGCCTGCTGGCGCGTCCGCAACTGACCTGGAGCCAGAATCACTCGCGCAATGCGCTGGGGCACTACGACCCCGCCCACAATGCCATCGTCGTCAGCCGCATCTTCGACCACATCGACGTGCCGCCTTTCGTGGTCGAGTACATCGTGTACCACGAGATGCTGCACCTGAAGCATCCGGTGAAGCTGCGGGGCAGCCGGCGCTGCGTGCACTCGGCGCAATTTCAGGAGGAGGAGAGGCTGTTCCCGCACCTGGCGCAGGCGAAGGGGTTTCTGAAGCTGATCTAAAGCGGTAGTATGCTTTCCCTCCGCCCCTGAAAAATCCTACCAGTTCGGAGGAAGAACACATGAGCCCCTGCGCGCTGTGGTGTTGTCATTCACCCTGACCGTGCTCTGCCTCTCCGGACAAGCCCGGTCCGGCAAACCAGCAACAACAGCCGGCAGCGACGAATCCGAGATTCAAGCCCTGTACAAGCGATGGGCAAAGGCTTTCGAAGCTCGCGACATCGACGGAATCATGGCGGTGTATGCGCCTGGCGACGCTCTGATCGCCTACGATGTTGTGCCGCCGCTTCAGTACAAAGGCTACGACGCATATCGGAAAGACTACGTGGAGTTCCTGGCCCAGTATGACGGCCCTGTGCACGTGGAGTATCGCGATAGGCGCATCTTGAGCAGCGGCGACATCGGCTTTATCCACGCCCTGGAGAGATTCACGGGAAAACTGAAAAGCGGTCAGCCCTCGGACTTGTGGCTGCGCGCGACCAGCGGGGTTCGAAGGATTAATGGTAAGTGGTTCATCGTCCACGATCACATATCGGTTCCCATCGACTTCGAAAGCGGCAGGGCGGTGCTCGACCTGAAGCCGTGAAGCTCTGCCATCCAGAAAACCTCGCGGTTGAGGCGATGGGAGTGGGCGGGGAGCGGTTGACCGGCGGGGCGGGGGCGGGGTATGATCTAAAGTTGAAATTGAAATTCATTTTCAAAAATCCAGCGGCGCTCGAGTATCCTTTGGCCGTCTGAGGATCCTTCCCCATGCTCCAGGCTCTAGTAGTGACTCTGCGCGAGGGCGTTGAGGCTGCCCTGATCGTGGGCATCGTGCTCGCCTACCTGGCCAAGGTCGGGCGGCCGGATCTGAAGCGCTACGTCTATGCAGCCCTGGGCGCTGCCTTTGTCGGCAGCCTGGCGGCGGCAGTGGTGCTCTCCCGGCTGCGGCTCAACCAGGACATCTTTGAAGGCTGGATCATGCTGGTGGCGGCGGTATTTGTCGTCACCATGATCATTTTCATGATGCGGACGGCCGCGCGGCTGAAGGGCGAGATCGAGACCCGGGTGGGCTCGCTGGCCTCAACCGGCTCGAAGATAGGCCTGTTCGCGTTCGTCTTCCTGATGGTTCTGCGGGAAGGGGTGGAGACGGTATTGATCCTGTCGGCCGTCTCGTTGAATTCCTCAGACCTGGCGAGTTTTTTGGGGACGCTGATTGGGGTATCGCTGGCGGTGCTGTTCGGCATCACCTTCGTCAAAGGCAGCGTGCGCATCGATCTGCGCAAGTTTTTCCGCGTCACCACGGTGATTCTGCTCTTCGTGGCGTTTCAGCTATTGATCTCCGGCCTGCACGAGCTCTCGGAGAACGGGGTACTTCCCTCCTCTCGCCAGGAGATGGCGCTGGTGGGCCCCATCGTGCGCAACGACGTATTCTTTTTCGTCACTATCCTGGTGTTGGCGGCCATGATGGTGTTGTTCGAATACCGCCGGCGGCAGCGCGCGGCGCCCTCCGCCGCCTCCAACGCCGAGCGCCGCAAGGCCGAACTCGGCTTCCGGAGGGAACGCCTGTGGATGGGCGCGGTCTACGTCAGTTCGTTCCTGTTCATTTTGCTGGTAACCGCCGAGTTTATTTACGCCAAGAGTACGACCTCCCTTTCGCCGGCGACCGCGGTGGTGTTTGCCAACGGCGAGGTGCGGATCCCGGTAAAGGATGTGAGCGACGGCGACCTGCACCGCTACGCTGCCCGGATGAACGGCGTGGAAGTGCGCTTCTGGATCATGCAAAAGCCCGACGGCAAATTTGCGGCGCTCTTTGATGCCTGCACCATCTGCGGTCCCGCCGGCTTCTATCGCGGGGACAACGGGGTGATTTGCAAGAACTGCGCCGCGCCCATCAATCTCCAGTCCCTGGGCAAGGCGGGGGGCTGCAACCCGATTCCGCTCGACACCGCACAGGCGGGCGATGCGCTGGTGATCCAGGAAGCCGCGCTGAGTGCGGGAGCGCACTGGTTTAAACCCTGAGCCATGTTTGTTCGCCTGGTTTACGAATCGTTTCGCCGCCAGCGGCGCCGAAAGCTGCTGGCGGGAGCCGCGGTGACCCTGGGTATCGCCGTGGCTACTGCCATGATCGCGGTGGCGAGCGGCGTGGGCGATAAGATCAGCCGCGAGCTGCGTGCCTACGGCGCTAATCTTCTCGTTTATCCGGATACCCACGCGCTGGGCGTCGATATCGCAGGTGTGAATTTGAAGCCCGCCGGGGCCAATGCGTATCTGCGCGAGAGCGACCTGCCTGCGATCAAGGGAATCTTCTGGCGCAACAACATCGTGGGCTTTGCGCCGATGCTGCCGGTCACGGTCAGGGTGGGACAGCAGCAGTTACCGGCGCAGCTGATCGGGACTTACTTTCACAAGCAGCTTTCCTTCGGCAGAGACACGTTCGTTGCTGGGGTCGAAATAACCCACCCCTGGTGGAAGGTGGCTGGGGCGTGGCCGAAGGAAACCGCCACAGAACCTGTGAGCGAGGCGCTGGCGGGTGCGAAGCTGGCGAAGCAGCTGGGCGTGAAAGCCGGCGACCAGATCCAAGTTGCGGGTCGGCGGCTGACGATCAGCGGCATTCTTTCGGCAGCGGGAAGCGAGGACAACGCTATCGTTGCTCCCCTTCCCCTGGCCCAGGACATGCTGCGCCAGCCGGGCGCGGTCGCGCAGGTCTACGTGAGCGCGATCACCAAGCCGGAGGACGAATTCGCGCGCCGCGATCCGCGGACCATGTCGCCCGAAATGCGCGATCGCTGGTACTGCTCTCCCTACGCAAATTCCATTGCCTTCCAGCTGCAGGAGGCGATTCCGCACGCGCGGGCCGAGCAGATCCGGCAGGTGGCGCAGAATGAAGGACGGGTGCTCTCACGCATTCAAGGGCTGATGCTGCTGATGGCCATCGCAGCCCTGCTGGCGGCGGGGCTGGCGGTCTCGGCGGCGATGGCGACAGCGATCTTTGAGCGCCGCGCGGAAGTGGGGCTGATGAAGGCCCTGGGCGCGGGCAACGCCGCCATCGTTTCCCTGTTTTTCGCCGAGGCTGCCCTGCTGGCGCTTTTGGGCGGCGCGATCGGCTATGTGCTGGGTTCGATGCTGGCGAATGAAATCGGGCGCTGGGTGTTCGATTCAGGCATCCCAGCCCAGCCGGTATTGCTGCCACTGGTGATTGCGGTTGCCGTCGTGGTGACGTTTGCAGGGAGCGCGCTGGCGATCCGGCGCGCGGTGCGCTACGACCCAGCCCTGGTTCTGCGGGGCGACGCATGAGCACAGCGCGGGCACCGCGGCGGCGGATGTTTTTCCGGATGCTGCTTCGCGCCTGGCTGGTGCAGCCCGGGCGGATCGCCTCAGCATTCCTGGCGGTGGTGATTGCCGCCGGGATCGCCACGGCGATGCTGAATCTGTATCTGGGTGCGCAGGCGAAACTGCAGACGGAATTCCGCAGCTACGGCGCGAATGTGATCGTTGCCGCCCGAGACGGAGAGCAGCTTCCCGATGCGGCACTTAGCCGCATCGAAGGGTTGCTTCCGGCAGGCAGCCTGGCGGTAGAATTCGGCTACGCGGTGGCGCGTACGAATGGCGGACTGCCGGTCGTTGTGGCGGGTGTGGACTTCGATCAGGCGCGCAGGCTGAACTCCTGGTGGTCGGTGAATCGCTGGCCGCAGGGACAAGGCGCTTGCCTGCTGGGCGCCCGCACCGCGCCTGCGCTCTCGCCAGACGGCGGCGGTTTCGATCTGAACTATGATGGTAGGCCCATTCACCTCGACGGCGGCAGCCACCTCCAAAGCGGCGGGCCCGAGGACGAGCGCGTTTATCTGCCCATGGGCGCATTTGCCGCCTGGACCGGAGTGAAGCCATCGCTGATCGAAATCGCGGTGAATGGCCCGGCCGAAGAGATCACGGCGACTCTCCATGAGCTGGCAGCCGCACTACCGGAAGGCGAAGTGAGGCCGGTTCGCCAAATGGTGGAGGCAGAGGCCAAGGTGCTGGACAAGACCCATGCGCTGGTGGCAGCATGCTCCGCCTTGATCGTCATCATCGCGGTGTTGTGTATGCTGGCGACGCTGACCACCTGGGTGCTGGACCGGCGCAAGGATTTCGCGGTGATGAAGGCGCTGGGCGCGTCGGACAGCCTGGTGAACGGATTCTTTGCCATGCAGGCGGGCCTGATGGGCGCACTGGGCGGATGTGCAGGGTTTGTGATCGGCGCCGTCATGGCGCGGTGGATCGGGCAGGCAAATTTCCATGCGGCCATAGCCCCGCAACTGGCGCTGCTTCCCGGCATCGTGCTGGGCAGCATCGCGCTGGCGCTGGCAGCGACAGTGGTCCCCCTGTCGCTGCTGCGGCGCATTGAGCCTGCGGCCATGCTTAGGGGAGAATAGAGCGGGATGATCGAGCTTCGGCGAGTCAGCCAGTTGTACCCCGCGCAAGCGGCCAGCAAGAGCGACGGCGGCGAGAAGCCCATGCTCCAGGCGCTGGACCACGTGTCGCTACGCGTCGAGGCGGGCGAGTGGCTGGCGGTGATGGGTCCCTCGGGCTCGGGCAAGTCAACGCTGGTGAATCTGATTGGCTGCCTGCACCGCCCGACGTCGGGCGAAATCTGGCTCGACGGCGAGAACGTCGCAAGGCTGTCGGCTGCCCAACTCAACCGCATCCGCGCAGAGAAGATCGGCTTCATCTTCCAGTCCTTTCACCTGATCCCCTACCTCACGGCGGTCGAGAACGTGGTGCTGGCGCAATACTTCCACAGTCTCACCGACGAGGGTGAGGCCCTGGAGGCGTTGGAGCGCGTGGGTCTGAAAGACCGGGCGCAACACCTGCCCGCGCATTTATCCGGCGGAGAGCAGCAGCGGGTGTGCATCGCCCGGGCGCTGATCAACGACCCCAGGATTGTGCTCGCCGACGAGCCTACGGGCAACCTGGATGCGTGCAACGAGGAGATGGTTCTGCGCCTGCTGCGCGAGCTTCACCAGCAGGGGCGCACCATCATCATGGTGACGCACGATCCGCTGGTGTCGCGGCTGGCGGACCGGCGAGTGGAGCTGCATCACGGGCGCATCGTAACCCAGGAAGCCTTCGAGATGGGTGACGAGGAGCAGTTCGACGAGATCCTGGAGGAGATGTGGGTGTGGGAGGAGGCGGGGCAGGCGCCCGAGATCGGCCGCATGGAGGTACACGGCACGCTGTCGCTGGAGATGGCGGTGGAAAAGATGACCGAACTGGGGCTGGTACAGACGCGGCCGCATCCGGACGAGCGGCATCATCACCACCTGGTGGTGAATCCCTGCCACGACACGCTGCGCCCCAGCGGCAACCTCCCGGTGGACGGCGATCGCGTCATCGAATTTACCGACCGGGGGCGCAAGCGGGCGGAGGATGTCATTCGCCGGCACCGCCTGGCAGAGCGGCTGTTCATCGAGAGCCTGGGGATGCAGAACCAGGAGGAGATTGCCGAGCAGGCGTGCAAATTCGAACACATCCTTTCTCCGGAGGCGACGGAGAAGATCTGCTCTTTCCTGGGACATCCCAAGACATGCCCGCACGGAGCGCCCATCCCGCCCGGACCCTGCTGCAGCAGCCAAGCCCGGGGCAGCACCCCGGATTCCCGGCGCGCCGTCCGGCGCTAAACCGAGGAGGCTGTTTCCAGCGGAATGCTCATGGTTCTTCCTGCCGAAGTGCAATCTGTTTCACACTCCGGCGTACAAACTCCTGCATACATCAGCTTTTAACAGTCTGTGCGCTTGACACGGGGCAATTCGGGGCGCATGCTTCCCCGAAATCCTCTTACCGCACTTACCCGTAGGGCCCCAATAAAGACTACCGAGCAGACCATTAGGAGGCAGTGGAATGAACACAGGCGCCCAATCGTTGACACGAGTGTTTCTTCTGGCCGCCGCGGTGGTGGCGGTCATCACCGTGGCGTGTTTGCCGGGGTGGGCTCAATGCACCACTCCCTGTACCGACGTTTACCAGGACACGTATTTTCTCAACGCCAACTCCGGTGTCGATCAGCAGATCGAGATCATCAACCCGGGTTTGCAAGGCGGACCCAAACTGAGAAGCACCCAGGGCTATCTCTGCGCCGATATTTACGTCTTCGACTACCGGCAAGAGATGCTGGAATGCTGTCATTGCCCCATCTCTCCCAACGGCCTGCTGGTGCTTTCGCTCAAGAACAATCTGCTGAACAAACCCCTCACCGGGCCCCCTGGACCTAACAACGGAGTGGTGAAGATTGTTTCGGATGCCTTCAGCAATTGCTCGGAATTCGGGCCTGTGCCCACCCCCGACTTGAATGCCTGGGCGACCCACCTGCACGGTGCGGGTCAAGGAGTGCTGATTCCTTCGGAGGCTCCCTTCACCTCCACCCCTTTGTCGGCGAGCGAGCTGAGCACACTGGGCCTGAGCTGCCTGTTTGTACAGCAACTGGGCAGCGGCGCAGGAATCTGCACCTGCGGAACCGGCGGTTAGCGGTTGAAGGTGAGGCGGGCGCCTGAGCCTGCTTTTTTTCTGATTCTCGCTTTGGTGTGGCGCGGGCCATCGAAGCCCGCGCACCACCAGGGATCAGTCTCCCCGAATCTGGCGCAGGGCAGGATAGAGACGCCGATACGCGGCGTACTGCCTGCGCAACACATCCTGATTTTCCGACTGCGGCGCGACCCGTCTCTGCACCTGCACGGCGGCCTTGCAAGCTGTGTCCACGTCGGGCCAGAATCCGGCGCCGACCCCGGCCAGCAAAGCTGCGCCATAGGCTGCGCCCTCGTCCACCGCAAGGATTTCGACGACGTGCTCGTAGACATCGGCCTGAATCTGGCGCCATAGCGGGGAGCGCGCTCCACCTCCTCCGAGGCGGACGGTGCGCACGGGAACCTGCATCTCATCCAAAATCTGAAATGAATCTTTCAGGCTGAATGCGACGCCCTCCAGGATGGCGCGAGCGATGTGCGCGCGGGTGTGGCTGGCGCTGAGCCCGACGAGGGCAGCGCGCGCGTTGGGATCGAGATGCGGAGTGCGCTCGCCCATCAGATAGGGAGCCCAGAGCACGCCCTCGCTGCCGGGGGGTGCAGTCGCCGCCTCCGCCGTCAAGCGATCGTAGGCATCGGCGCCAGCAAAGCCGAAGGTTTCACGGAACCAGCGCAGCGAGAGGCCCGCAGACTGGGTCACGCCCATGACGTGCCAGCGTCCAGGAACGGCGTGACAAAAGGTGTGGACGCGGCCACGGGAATCGAGCGCCGGCCGGTCGGTGGAGGCGAACACTACGCCCGATGTGCCGATGGTGGCGTGGATGGTTCCCGCCTCCACCACGCCCATGCCGACCGCACCCGCCGCCTGATCCCCCGCGCCGGCAACGATGGGGGTTCCGGGGCGCAGCCCGGAATGCTCAGCTCCTTGCCGGCTAACGTGG
>DATHDM010000244.1:0-22624 GCA_035319065.1 Terriglobales bacterium | reverse complement strand
GGAGCCGTCGGGTCGGAGGCCGACCGGATCCGTTACCTGGAGAAGCTTCGGCAGCATGCGCCGAAATTAATTCCGGTAGATTGCGGCGGCGGCTCCCAACGGCATTTCAGTTCAGTCTTGGAGGCAATCTGGTGTCTGGTGGTTTCCCAAAATCGTAAAGCTGATCCAACCGCATCGCGATCCCCACGACCTGCCCGATGACTTCGGCTTCCTGTGGATGTTTCATGATGCGCAGCGGTTCCGGAGACAGCGGATGAGGCTGCAGAATGATCTGCTCTCCCTTGAGCGCGCACCAGCAGCAGAAGTATCCGGCACGAGTTTCGATGAAGTAAATGGGACGTTGGTATTCCGATTTCCACGCCCTTTCCACAATCTCGTTCCTTGACTCATCAATCTGCAGGAAAGAGCCCGGCAACAGGATCGGATACATGGTGAAGTCACTGGTGCCCACATATCCGTAGGTGAAGTCCGTCTTGATGAGAGGCGCGATCTGCTGCACCCCAACAATGCCCCAGCGCTCAATCATGCGCCCCAGGTTGGTGGTCTTGCGCAAATCGAAGGCAGGATCGAGTTTCACCGGCAGCTGCGCTGAGGGCACAGCTTCCATCGCCTTGCTGAGGTGGGTGCGGGGCGCCTCCGCGAGGGGCAGATCGTAAGGCATCTCGCTGGTGTCCACGCCATATAGCGCCAGGATCTCGCGGATGTCGATGCGGTAGATGACCGCCAACGAGTAGATGCGAAAGATGCTGGGCTGGAAACCCTTAATCTCGATGTCCGACAGGCGGCTGACGGGGATAGCAAATTCCTCGTTCTTGTGACGAGCGGCGATGCGGGTACTGGCAATTTCCACATCGCGCAGCGTGTAACCGAGTTGCTCCCGCAAGAGTCGGAGATGGGGACCAGGCAGGATCACGGCTTACCCTCGAGTGCCCTGAATTTGTGGCTGTGGCGGGCCAGCATACACCGGCAGGCGCACTGAATAGAAGAGTTCGATAAAAAAAAGAACCCCGAGTTCATCAGTTTTGCTGGTCAGTCAGAAAGCACACAGAACCCGGTTTCGGCGAAACCCTCTATTTTAGGGCCGCGGATGTTGGCGTCCAGCAGCGTCGACTCAAGCTTCCCAGACAAAGGCATCGAACACCCGACCGACCGAAAATCCGATGTGTTTGTATAGTTCAACGGCCCTACGATTGGCCTCGGTCACCGTCAATGACAGCAGCTGAAAACTTCTACGCCTCAATTCTCGGCTTGTAGCCGCCAGCAGCATTCGCCCGACGTGCTGGCCGCGGTAGTCGGCAAGCACACAAAGCTGGGTCACGTGCCCCACGTCGTGCTTCACGCGAGAACAGAGGATGAGTCCGATAGGGGTGCGCGACCGGCGATCGAACGCCAGGAACGAGGCACCTGCATCGAAGGTGCCGCATCCGGGAAAACGGACGATATTGTTCAGGAATCGCAGAGCGCCCTGAATGCTGCGATATTGGTCATTAATGTCGGAATCCACGTGTCCGCGATAGCAGGCGGTGATCAGCGAGGCAGCCGACTGATAGTCCTGGTCCGACCAGCGCCGGATCTCGATTTCCGGCGGCAGGACATCTGGGGCTGCGGGAAAACCTGCTCCGTTCTTCAGCGGCAGGGCCATGAACAGCCTTGGAAACCGCTGGAACCCTTCCTCCTGGAAGGGCCGAGCCAGCGCACTACTTTCGTGCACCAGCAACTGCGCCTCAATGCGACGCACCCCCGGGGACTGTTGCAGGGTTTCTACGACGTGCGTGACCAGCCTGACCTCGGTAGGATTTTCGGCGTGAGCCCTGGACTTTTCTCCTGTCACGAACAGGTCTCCGATCACCCCCTTGTTGCCTTCGTAGACGAAGAAGGAATAGCCGTGGAGCAAGCCGCGCTCCACCGCGGCATACCCGGGAAGAATGCGGGCGTCCACGTAGCGCAGGATCATGTCCGCCGATGGCCCGTAGTCCCACAGCAGCAGGTTCGACCACACTTCCTTTTCCTCTTCTAGAAGGGGTCGTAAGTCCGCGGACGTGAAATGCCGCAGGTCAATGATCTCCAAGGCTGGTCTCGTAAGCTGTAATGAATTGCTGCTCGCAGCTGTCTTGGGCAGCGAAACTTCGCAGTCTAAGCCTCCGACTCACGTGTGCGCAAACCGCGGAACAAGAAGCGGCAACCCCGCATTCTGATATTGAGCCTAGTGGCTCCTGGCGGCGGCTTGCACCCAATAGAACTCCAGCTTCTGCGGCGGGTACTCGCCGATTCTGGACACTCTTCTGCCGGCAACCCGTTCCTGCACCCTGGTTTGCGATCCAGCGAGCGCCACCAGGATGTGCTCGCCCGCAGGAATTTCACCCCGCTCGTAGCGATGAACTGGCTGATTGCGGTAGAACGTCAGTCCAAACTCCAACTGGCGGGAAACCTCGAACACCGCAAGGGTCGAGCGCGTGGTCTCGATGGTGGCAATCTCCCGCTCTACCGGGCGCGCCGATAGCCGGGAGTCGATGGTTGGCGCCGCATATCTGACGACAAACCCAAGTCCTAAGACGAGCGGCAGCAGCGTCACAAAGCGCAACAGGCGCACGCCCGAGACCCTGACGCTGACCATGATGGCAACAAACGTCAGCGCGGCAGCGGTCCCTGCTACCCAGGCCGCCAGACTGCCTGGTTTTATGTGCAGCAGGCTGTAGTTCACCAGGAGTACGCCACCCAGCAGCATGCCCGATATCGCGCTGTGGAGCGCCAGGAGCCAGAAGTGCGGCTTCTCTCCGGCGGAGGACTGTTGTGCGATCCAGTTCGCCGCCAGCATCCCGAATGCGGGAACCGCCGGCAGCACATATCCTGGCAGTTTGGACTGCGAGATCGAGAAGAACAGGACCGGCAGCAGGCCCCAAAGAAACAGGAAGAGTTGCAGATCGGAGATCTCGGGGGTCTGGCTGTGCAGCCAGTCTCGCAGCGATCTAACCGCGCCCGCGATCGCCAGCAGGCTCCATGGAAGCAGGCCCAGGATTATCACCGGAATGAAGTACCAGAAGGGCTGCCGATGGCGGAAGGCGTCCGTACTGTAGCGAGCCAGGTTGTGCTGCAGGATGAACACGCGCAAGAACTGCGGGTTGCGCACCTGCACGAGAACGAACCAGGGCAACGCTATTCCCAGAAACAACACGATTCCCGGCCACCAGAGAGTGCGCGTAATCAAGCTCCATTCCTTCTGCAGCCCGGCAAACACCACGATGATTAGAGCAGCCAGCACCGGGGCAACGGGCCCCTTGGCCAGCGTACCGAGAGCGATGAAGGCATAGAAGACCAGCAGCCAGAGCTTCTTTCCGATCTCGAGCCAAGTGAACCACGCAAGCATGGCGATGGTGAAAGTGGCGGTCAGGGGCATGTCGGTCGAGGCGGCCCGAGCAAATCCGACCACTCCGATCGAGGATCCTACGATCAACGCGGCATCCAACTGGGAGCCTGGACGGAAACGGCGAACGAACAGGTACACCGCGAACAGCAAGGCAGTTGCCATGGCTGCAGTCGGAACTCTGGACGCCCAATCGGTGACGCCGAGAACGCGGTACGACAGCATCGCGCCCCAGTAGTAGAGCGGGGGCTTCTCCAGCCAGGCAATGCCGTCGAGCACCGGGGTAATCCAGTCGTGCCGGGCCAGCATTTCGCGCGCGACCTGCGGGTAGCGGGGCTCATCCGCTCCAATCAGCCCAACGCTGCCCAGCCCGAAGAAAAACAGAAATGCGCAAAGGCCGGCCAGGGTCGCCAACTCCACCCAGACTGCGCTGCGAATCGGCACAGCGTCCGGTGCCGGGCTTGTGGAGGATGCTTTCATGCGAGTGTGATTGTAACGGCAGGCTGGGGCTTCTGGCTGTGTTCGCCCCAAGGACAGGTCTCAGCCCATAGGCCATGTGCACGGATGTGCTGCGAAAACTCGGGCGGCGGGGATCGCAGTCGCTTACAAACGCCAGTTCGAGAGCTTTCCTACGCCCGCCCTGGTCTCCCCGATCAGCCGCAGCTGCGCGGTGATCTGCTCGGTCACGCCGGAAAGGGGCCCATCCACCGAACAGCCGCTGGCGCACTGGTGGCCGCCGCCGCCAAAGAGCGCGGCTACCGCTGATACGTCCACTGCTCCCTTACTGCGCAGGCTGACTCGCCACTTGTGCTCGGAAATCTCACGGAAGAACAGCGCGACTTCGACGCCTTCCATGGCTAAAGCATAGTTCACCAGGCCTTCGCAGTCTTCCTCGGCCGCCTGGCAGCGCTCCATCTGCTCGCGGGTTACATGCATCCAGGCAAGATGGTGATCGCAGTGCAGGCTGGAGAGCGCTGCTCCCAGCAGCCGCATCTTGGACACGGGACTGGAGAAGTAGACCGCTTGCGCGATCCTCGCCGGATCCGCTCCACAGCGAACCAGCTCTTCGGCCAGGCGGAAGGTGCGCTCGTTGGTTCCCAGGAAGCAAAAAGAGCCGGTATCGGTGAGCACAGCAGTGTAGAGGCAGGTAGCTATTTCGGGTGTGATCCTCACGTTCGCCTCCCGTGCCAGCCGGTAGACCATTTCTGCCGTGGCACAGGCGCTGGGATCAATCCAGTTGACGTCGGCAAAGGGCCTGCCGCTCACATGGTGGTCGATGCTGATCTGAAAATGTCCTTCCAAACCCTGCAGCCGGGTGCGTTGAACGCTGTCGCACTCCAGCAGGATAGCGGCCTCGTACTTTCCATTGACCGATTGGGCGCGCACGACTTCATCGGCCAAAGGCAGCAGCCGGTAGATGTGCGGCACCGGGTCGTACAGCACTACCTCCGCCTCTTTTCCCAGGTCGCGAAGAATGTGGGAGCAGGCGAGAACCGAGCCGACAGCATCTCCATCTGGCCGCGCGTGCGAGGTCAGAAGAAAACGCTGACGCCGGTCAATTTCCCTGAGAACTTCCTTCAGCATCTACCCGCGGAACCCCGTGCAAGCTGCCTCGCCTGGCCGCCGGGGGAGTGAACTGCTCGGGCGGACATTACTTGCGCTTCTCGATCCGTTTGAGTAACTCGTCAATTCTAGACTCGTATTGCTCGGATTTGTCCAGTCGGAAAAACAGTTCGGGTGCATGACGTAAACGCAGGCGATCGGTCAGCTCATGGCGGATGTAGCCGGTGGCGTCCTTCAGGCCTTGTAGCGTCTGTTCCTGCTCTTTGGCGTCGCCGGTCACGGCCACCATGACCTGGGCAGACTTGCCATCGGCAGCCAGGTGCACTTCGTTCACCGTAACCAATCCGATACGCGGATCGCCCAGCTCGCCCTCGATCATGGCGGAAATCTCTTCGCGGATTGCCTCGCTCAGGCGCTCGCGATGGTGTTGTTGTGCGCGGTTCTCCATATCAAGCAGTCAGCATTCAGCGCCCATTCAACCGAGCAGCGCTCGGCAGCAAGTCTCCACTCGGGGGCTAATCCCACTCTTCTACTCCCGTCCGTCAAGAAACTCCACATAGGCGTCCACCACCTCGCCCCCGGAGTTGTTGGCGATCCTGCCGGCGGCGCGCTCCACGTTTTCCATGAGCCCACGCAGGTAGTCCCTGGAGTCGGAGATGCTCACCACGCCCAGGGTTGCCCGCTGCCACAAGTCGCTCTGCTCCAGCTCGGCTACCGCCACGTTGAAGCTGCCACGCAGCTTGTCCTTCAGGCTACGCAGCACCTGGCGTTTTTCCTTGAGCGAGTGCGCCCCTTCGATACGAATTTCGAGCGTGAGATAGGCGATCATGCGCCGTTTCGCGCCGATGCATGCGGGGGCCGAGGTGCAAAAGCAAATGGCCAGCGAGGTGGCCATGTACTCTGACCACGATCCACCGGCCACGCTTCAACGGGCTCTAGACGATTGCCTCAGCAACAATCTTCTCGGTGACAAAGCACTCGATCACATCGCCAACTTTGACGTCGCCATAGTTGGCGATGGCGATTCCGCACTCCATGCCGTTGCGTACCTCGCCGACGTCTTCCTTGAAGCGCCGCAAGGAGCCGACCTTGCCCTTGAAGACCACGACATTGTCGCGCAGCAGGCGCACCTCGGAATCGCGCTTGATGGTGCCGTCCAGGACGTAGCAGCCGGCCACGGTGCCCACCTTGGGGATGCGGAAGGTCTCGCGCACCTCCGCCCGCCCCAGGTAAGTCTCCCTAATGGTGGGCTCCAGCAGGCCGGTCATGGCCTTCTTGATCTCATCCTGCAGCTCGTAGATGATCGAGTGCAGGCGGATATCGACCTTCTCTTGCTCCGCCAACTCCTGCGCCTTGCGCTCCGGACGCACGTTGAAGCCGATGATAATGGCGTCGGAAGCAGAAGCCAGCAGCACATCGCTCTCCGTGATGGCGCCGACGCCGCTGCGCAGGACGTTGATCTTGACCTTGTCGGTGGAGAGCTTGGTCAGCAGATCGTTGAGCACCTCGACGGAGCCCTGCACGTCGGCCTTCAGAATGATAGAGAGCTCTTTGACGCCGTCGGTCTTGAGCTGCTCGGCAAGACCCTCCAGGCTAACCTTGGTGGTCTTGGCCAGAGCCGCTTCGCGAGCTTTTTGCTGGCGATACTCCGCGATGGAGACTGCTTTCTCGCGATCCGCCACCACGATGAACTGATCGCCCGCCTGGGGCAAGCCTTCCAATCCCAGGATCTCCACTGGAGTAGAGGGACCGGCATCATCCAGCGCGCTGCTGCGATCGTCGAACATCGCGCGTACGCGTCCAAACACGTCGCCGACGACGAAGTAGTCGCCGGTATGGAGCGTTCCGCTCTGCACCAGCACGGTCGCCACCGGACCGCGTCCGCGGTCGAGCTTGGCTTCCAGCACCACGCCCTGGGCCGCGCGATCGGGATTGGCCTTCAATTCCTGCAGGTCGGCGACCAGGCAGATCATTTCCATCAGCAGGTTCAGGTTGGTCTTCTGCTTGGCGGAGACATCGACGAAGACGGTGGTGCCGCCCCAATCCTCCGGCATCAGTCCGCGGTCGGCTAGTTGCTTCTTGACCCGCTCCGGCATCGCCTCGGGTTTGTCGATCTTGTTGACCGCTACGATTATGGGTACATTGGCGGCCTTGGCATGGTCGATGGCCTCCAGCGTTTGCGGCATCACGCCGTCATCGGCCGCCACCACCAGGACGACGATATCGGTGACCTTGGCTCCGCGGGCGCGCATACGGGTAAACGCCTCGTGACCGGGAGTGTCGAGGAACACGATCTGGCGTCCATAGGCCGGCGAATCCTTGTCCTGGATCGATACCTTGTAAGCGCCAATGTGCTGGGTAATGCCTCCGGCTTCGCCCTCCGCCACGTTGGTGGAGCGGATGGCGTCCAACAGGCTGGTTTTGCCATGATCGACGTGGCCCATGATGGTCACCACGGGCGGCCGCGGCACCAAGGCTGCCGCTTCTTCCGCCGAGGTCTGGGCTTCCCCCGTCTGCTGTGCTGCCTGCTGCTCGAAGCTGATCACGTTAGTGTCGGCCCCGAACTGCTTGGCCATCTCGGTGGCCAGCTCGGAATCCAGAGTCTGATTGATGGTGGCAAAGACTCCGCGGGCCAGCAGACGCGCGATAAGGTCCTTGGCGCGAATTTCCAGCTTCTCCGCCAGATCCTTCACACTGACTCCCTCGGTGATGGTCACCGTCCGGGTAATAGGCAGCGGCTCGGTGGAAAGCGTCGCCATTCGCGGCGGAGGAACAAAGCCCTTCATCGGGCCTTCCTTCACTCCGCGGGGAACGTAGCGCTGTCCTGGCCGGCGCGAGGGAGCGCCTGGCCTTCCCGCCGGACGTCCCGGAGCCGTCGGAGGTGGCAGACCCGGTCCGACGCCGGGAGGACGCAGGCCTCCCATGGGAGCGGAACGTGTGGGATGCATCGGACGCCGCTCACCGGGACGCAGCGGAGGCCTGCCGGCTGCGGGAGGCGCGGCCTGGGGACGAGGTCGCTGGAAAATCGGCTGTCCGGGCACCGGGCGCCCAGGCTGGGGACGCGGTCCGGCGCCGGCCGCCGGCGCCGGCATCGATCCCGCGGGAGCGGTGTATACCGGTCGCGGGCCGGTCTGCGGCACAATCAGCCGGCGCGGCGGTCCCGACGGTGCGGGTGCGGGCTTGGTTTCCACTGCTGATCTTCCGTCGCTGGGAGCTGCATGCTTCACAGCGTGGACCGGGGGTGGCGGGGGCACGGGTGCGGCGACAGATGAGACTTCTGCTTCCCGCGTGGCGGCCGCAGCCTCCGGCGGTGCGACCGCTGGCGTCGCGGGTGCGCTTTGCGGTGGCACCACGATGCGCGGCGCTTGCCGGGGCAGGGGAGTAATCACACGCGGCGGCCGAGCGGCCGGGCGCTCCAAGGGAGGCTCGGCTACGGCCACATCCCTGGCGGAGACAGGCGCCGCGGTGGCGGCAGGAGCCATCGTCCGAGCGGGCGTTGCGGGCTCGCTTTCGGCGGTGGGCCGGGGTGCAATCGTCGAAGTCGCAGGCCTGACTGCAGGGGCAGCAGGCTTGGGAGCAGCCGGGATCGGAGCAGCAGGGCGCGGCGGAATGGATGGAACTGGATGCGTTACGGATGTCTGCTGGATAGCCTTCAGAACGTCACCGGGACGGGAGATGTGCGAGAGATCAAACTTGGGCTTGATATCCTCCGGCCCGCGAGCACGCGCAAGCGAACTGGAGGCTGAGCTCGACACCTCTGCTTGACCGTGAAAATGGGCCTTTACCCGTTCCGCTTCGTCCACGGAGATGGAACTGGAATGGGTCTTCTTCTCGCTGACGCCGACCAGGGGCAAGACGTCCAGGATGGCTTTGCTCTTCACTTCCAGCTCTCTTGCCAGGTCGTTGATTCGAATCTTATCCATGCTGCCCTGAATCTCCTCCGTGCTGCTCCGTTAAGTCTTCATATCAACCTCACGGTAAAATTGCTCCGGCGGCTACCAGCCGCCAGAGTTAACTTTCCTTCTCACTCTTTTCCCCGCCCTCCGCCTCGTCTGCGGCGGGCGATTCCACCTGCTCGATCTGCGCTTCCGCGGCAACGTCGACGACCTCATCGGCTGGGGGCTGTTCTTTGGTCCCCTGCACGGCGCCTTCTTGGGCGATACCCTCGGCTTCGGCAGGATGAGCTTCCGCCTCAAGCGGCGCTTCTTCCACCGCTACGCCACTTTCAGGCTCACCTGCGGGCTGGTCAGACAGGAGCTCTGAATCCGCTTGCGGGGAGGCCCCGGGAGCCTCCAGGCTGGAGAAGTAATTATTCACCGCAATACTGATTTTTTCCACCGTCTTCGGACCGATTCCCGGAATTGCTTCCAGTTGTTCGGGGGTCATATCGGCCAGGGCTTCCACCGAGGTCACGCCTGCAGCGCTCAACTTCTCGATTACGCCCTCGCCCAACTCGGGAACATTGTCCAGAGGAGTCGCTGGCTGGGACACCAGAGCCTGCATTTGCTGCTCGACTTCCTGGCGCTTCTCCTCCTCACTCTTGATGTCGATCTTCCAGCCCAGGAGTTTGGCCGCCAGGCGGACGTTCTGACCCTTCTTCCCGATGGCCAGCGAAAGCTGGCTGTCGTCCACGATCACTTCCAGGTGCTTATCGGAGGAATCCAGCACCGTTACCCGGCTCACTTTGGCCGGCTGCAGAGCCTTTTCCGCAAACGTCACCGGATCCTCGTGGTACTCGATGATGTCGATCTTCTCGCCCCGCAGCTCCCGGATAATCGACTGCACACGCATTCCCTTCATGCCCACGCAGGCGCCCACCGGATCCACGTCCTTATCCTTGGACATCACCGCGATCTTGGTGCGCTCGCCGGCTTCGCGGGCGATGGCGCGAATCTGCACCGTGCCGTCGTAGATTTCGGGAACCTCGGTCTGGAAGAGGTGTTGCACCAGTTCAGGCGCCGCGCGCGACACCACAACTTGCGGGCCTTTCGAGGCCTTCTCTACGCGCACGATGCAGACCCGGATGCGCTCGCCGATGGCGAACGACTCCAGCCGCGACTGTTCCTTGCGCGGCATGCGCGCTTCCGTCTTACCCAGATCGAAGATCACATCGGGGCCTTCCACGCGCTTCACCGTGGCATTCACGATCTCACCGACACGCGTGTTGTACTCGTTGAACACCGTGTCGCGCTCCGCCTCGCGCACTTTCTGGAAGATGACCTGCCGGGCCAGCTGTGCGGAAATGCGCCCCAAACCGCTGGGATGAGCCATCTGGTGCGAGGCCCGCAACTGGCGCAACTCGCCGCCGATCTCGATGGTGGGATCAAGGCTGCGGGCTTCTTCAAACGCGATCTGCGAGTTGGGGTCTTCCACCTGCTCGGGAGTCTCCACGACGGCACGCACCGAGAACACGTTGATGGTGCCGGTCTCCTTATCCAGTTCAGCCCGCAGGTTTTCCTGCGTCTTGAGCGACTTGCGCGTGGCGATGACAATGGCATCCTCCACCGCGCTGATGACGATCTGGGGATCGATCCCCTTTTCGCGGCTGATCGCGTCTATCGTGTTGTAAAGCTCGCTCGCCATGATGTCCCTGAAAGGCGTTCCAATTTCGTTGCTTGCAGCCGGCTGTCTTCTGCGCCAATTCGCAGCTCAGAATTCCGGCATCAGGTTGGCCCGGGCCACATTAGCCAGGTCCACCGTCACCCGGGAAGGCGGATCTTTCTTCTTCCCTTTCACCTCCAGGGTGACGCGATCCGGTTGAAACTCGACCAGGCGCCCCTGCAAATTCCGCGACCCATTCACTGGCTCCCGGGTCAGCAGCTTGACCAGGCTGCCTTTGAAGCGCTCATAATCGGCAGGCTTCACCAGTTTCCGGTCCAGCCCCGGCGAGGAAACTTCCAGGGTGTACGCCCCGCCCGGAACCACATCCTCGACATCGAGGATGGTTCCCACCTCGCGGCTCACGTCGGCGCAATCCTGGTGCGTCACGCCCCCGGGCTTGTCGATGAAGATGCGCAAGACGCGCCCTTTGCCGCCCCCGTGGAACTCCAAGTCCACTAATTCCAACCCGTTAGAAGCGGTGACCCGATCGGCGATGGCGCGCATTCTTTCCAGCTCGATAGCCATTTTTTTCTGGCTGCCAGGCCCTCTCGGGCGGGCTAGGGAGCGGAAATAAAAAGTGGGCTCGCGCCCACCGTTTTGCTTCGCCGAAGCTAAACACCCGGGCCGGAGAGCTGGCCGCCCTACTGCGCGGCGCGCAAATCGGGCCGATTCAGCTCAGCCGGTGCCTTTCAGCAGCTACATCTGGAATGATACGCCCGGAAACCCCAAAAGACAAACCGCCCCCTCGTCGCCAAGCCGCAGTACCTATTGGATGCGATTCGGCCCGGCTGAGACTCATGCGGACGGACAACCACAACCGCCCCTTCAGCATTCTATCGTCTGGAAACAACGGCCCTACGGCACATGCGAGGAGGCCTCTTCGATCAGTGCTGCCACCTCCTTCGGCCTGGAGACATAGACCGCGTGACTAGCGCCTTCAACCTCAACCTTGTGGCTCTTGGCCCGTTCGGCATACCAGCGTTCGAGGTCAGGATTGATGGTTCTATCCTTCGTCGCTACCAGCATCCAGCTGGGCTTGCTTCTCCACGCCGGCTGGTGATGACGGCCGTGAAATTATCGGCGAAATTGAGCACTTGCGATCGTGCCATGAACGCTGCCTGATCAGCAGAAAGATCGGCCGCGAAGTACCCGTGAAACTGTGCGGGGTCGAGGTAAGTGAAACCGTCAGACGTCTTTTTTATCGCAGCAGACTTGCTGAGATCACTGGGGAAGCGCTTCCCGTCCTGCGCCTCACTCTCTCCGGCATCCGGCATGTGGGCCGCGATGTACACCAAGCCGGCAACCACAGGATCGGTTCCGGCTTCGGTAATTACGGCCCCTCCATAGCTATGGGCGACGAGAATGCACGGTCCATCCTGCTGAGCAAGAACACGCTTCGTGGCAGCCACGTCATCCTTGAAGGACGTCTCGGGCTCTTGGACGACGCTGACGTTATAGCCGTCCTTCACCAGTATGTCGTAAACGCCTTTCCAGCCGGAACCGTCCGCCCAGGCGCCGTGAACCAGCACAATATTCCGGACGCCATGCTCCCGGTTCTGGGCTTGAACGGTGCTGCAACTCAATACCAGGAGTGCGACGCAGAGGGACTGTAGCGCTTCACGCGCTATTCGCAAGAGGGTCACTGGGTTACGCATCTTGCCTCCTCTCAACAGCCCATTTTCACGCTGACGAGACTGTTCCACACGTATCCGAGTTGCAGCCATTCAGTGATATGGCTCCGCCCGCAGAAAGCAGCTTCGAGAAATGCCCGTGTTCAGTCTCCGCCCGCCATCATCTCGCCAGGTCTCGGCGTCAAACGCAGGTGAACCAGGACCGTAAGTTGATTTCCATTGACGGCGTTGAAATTGGACGGACCAGGGTAATCTTCTCCGACTTGGCTTCCGGGCGCCTGGGGAAGAGCAGCAGGCATCATAAGGGTTCCCGTGCACTGAGCGCCGTGGTAATCCTCACTCACGCCGGCAGGCGCCTGGCAATTCCTATCCTGAACCAGAGGCGGCCAGTAGGTACCGACCACCGCCTTCAACAACTGCGGGAAATTCTCCCGGTACATCATCGTGGACCCAGCCAATTGAATTCCTTCATCTTTCTGCTTGCTCGCGCTTTCGGCAGGAACATCGAAAACGAACGTGGCTTCGCGCGAGACGCGGTGGATGATCGGGGGGCCGTACACCGGCCCGGCGTAGGCTTCATTGGGTGTTGCCTCGACATTGCGGTCGACGCGTGTGAGGGTCAGATTCCCTGTAGTCTGCAGCCGCCCATCAGCGGTCCGGGTGAACCCTTTGGAGTGAAAACAGATCAGGGTGTGGTTGGCCAGATTCGCCAGCCATTGATTCTTGAAGTTCCCGTCTTCCTCGATCGGCGGCGCCATGGAAGTTGCGGGATAGAGCCGGAAATCGAAACTCGACTTTGCGGGGTCGGCATCGTCGAACTTCAATGTTCCATTCACCCTGGCAAAACCCAGAGTGACATTTATCTTCGTCTTCCCGTAGTCCGTAGTTCCGTCGGTGACAAGCTGGGCATCGGAGTGGCGGAAATCTACTTGCCACGAGCCAGCCACAGAAGGTTGTTTGGGAATACCCAAGGCGAGAACTCCCAGGGCGAGAATCACAGCTGCCGCGAATACAGCCGTTCGTTTGGACATTTTTGTTCTCCTTCCCAGCAGATCTGCTTACTTGAAGGCACTAATTACGAGCTCGGTCAATCCCCAGCTCGCACAGCTCTCTAAAGACTTGCAAGAATCCAGATGATCTGTTCCAGAGGGCCGTATCCGCGAAGACCCGGTTGGCTAACTTTCCCTTCGCAGGGCAATCTGATTCCAGCACTCGGATCGCGGTTGCGCTTGAACTTCGCCGAGCGCTGGCGTTCGCCTCTAATTGGTGCAGCAATCCCATCGCAGGATGGAATTTTTTCTTAGCCCGCCGATCCGGTCGATATGCCGTGAAAGTGGCAAGCGATCACCCCAACGAACGGAGGATTATATGCCGGAATGATATAGGTGTCCGATTCACGGCAGCACACGGCCATTCGACGCCAGACCCAAGGAGGGCTGATTTCAGCCGAACCCATCCTCTCCGGTTTGCTCCCCGCGTCGCCCGCCCGTAGAATGGATGCACCTCCTCATCGGACGAAGCGAAGAAGCAATGATCAACTTTCCTGTACCTGAGGCCCTTACCTTTGACGACGTGTTACTGCTGCCGGCGCGCTCCGACGTAACTCCCGCCGAGGTCAATACCCAGACGCGCCTTACCCGCAACATCACTCTCAACATCCCGCTGATGACCGCCGCCATGGATACAGTCACCGAGTCGCGCATGGCCATCGCCATCGCGCAGCAGGGTGGCATGGGCGTGATCCACCGCAATCTGACGGTTGAGCAGCAGGCGGGAGAGGTGGACAAGGTCAAGCGCTCAGAAAGCGGCATGATCGTCGATCCCATTACGCTCTCCCCCGACCACAAGGTCTCCGATGCGCTGGAGGTTATGCGCCGCTATCGCATCTCCGGCGTGCCCATCACCAAGAACAAGGAACTGGTGGGCATCCTTACCAATCGCGACCTGCGCTTTGAAACCCGCACCGACATCCCGATCAGCAAGGTGATGACCAAGGAGAATCTCATCACCGTGCCCGTGGGCACCACGCTGGAAGAGGCCGAGAGGGTCTTGCACCGGCATCGCGTGGAAAAGCTGCTGGTGGTAGATGACAAGTACAGCCTGAAAGGCCTGATCACGGTCAAAGACATCCAGAAGAAGCTCAAATATCCCAACGCCGCTAAGGATGCCCAGGGGCGGTTGCGCTGTGCGGCGGCGATTGGCGCCACCGGCGACTTCCTGGAGCGGGCCCAGGAGCTGGTGCGGAACAAGGTTGACGTGGTGGTGATCGATAGCGCGCACGGTCATTCCACCCGCGTCCTGGAAGCCATCAAGTCAGTAAAGTCGCGCCTGCCCGAAGTGGATCTGATCGCCGGCAACGTGGCCACCTTCGACGGCGCGTGTGAACTGATCCGCTGCGGAGTCGATGCAGTGAAGGTGGGCATTGGCCCGGGTTCCATCTGCACCACGCGGGTGGTGACCGGCGCCGGCGTACCCCAGATCACCGCCATCGCCGAATCCGCACGGGCGGCGCGCGACGCCCAGGTTCCAATTGTCTCCGACGGCGGCGTGAAATACTCGGGAGACATCACGAAAGCGCTGGCTGCGGGAGCCAGCGTCGCGATGGCCGGATCTCTGTTCGCCGGCACCGATGAGAGTCCGGGTGAGACGATTCTCTACCAGGGGCGATCCTTCAAGGCCTACCGCGGAATGGGATCGCTGGCCGCCATGGCCCAGGGATCGGGCGAGCGCTACTTCCAATCGACCGACGACGATTCCTCCGTTCCTGTTTCCACTGACGAAGGCGACGGCCAGAACAATCGTCTCGGCAAGCTCGTCCCGGAGGGAATTGAGGGCAGGGTTCCCTATCGCGGCACCCTGGCGATGGTGGTCCACCAGCTCATCGGCGGGCTGCGCTCGGGCATGGGCTACCTGGGTTGCCACACCATTCCGGAGCTGCAGCAGAAGGCGCGCTTCGTGCGCATCACCGCGGCCGGCACGCGCGAGAGCCACGTGCACGATGTCATAATCACCCGCGAGGCTCCTAACTACCACGTCGAATGACAGGGCCAGCTATGCTCTCGCCAAAAGGGGGCACAACCCCCTCTCGAACCGCGACTCCATGCATGCCACGGGCTGTCAGGATGGACTGCCAGGCTGGGCCTTCGGCGAGCACCGGCCTGAGAGTCGGCTTGTCGAGCGTCTGCGGGGTCAGCGACGTTGGTTCCTTTCCCAGCCAAACTTCCCGGTCAAAGGGGCTTTTCACCAATTACAATCTTCCTAACCAGTCAACCGTGAGGGCTCCAGTTTGCTGCATCGCAAATCCATCTGGCGGGCATGGCTTCCCGCCGTACTCTGGCTGCTGGTCATAGCCGCCGAATCCACGCCTGTGTTCTCCTCTGCTCACACGGCGGTCTGGCTGCGACCGTTTGTCGCGCTCTTTGGTACCGGAGCTCTCTACTCGCTGTATTTCATCAATGCCGTTCTGCGCAAGACCGGACATTTCATCGGCTATGCAGTGCTGAGCTGGTTCGCCTACCGCGGCTGGAGGGAGACGCTGGCGGTCCAGCAAGAAGTCGGTTACGAGCACCGCAATCGTCGTCCGACTCCGAGATGCCTTCGCGAAACCTTGCGCATGGGCTGGAACCAGCGTGCTGCGCTGCTGGCTCTATTGTCGACTACGCTGGTGGCTGCCCTAGACGAATGGCATCAATCCCTTCTGCCCAATCGGACCGGCGCAGTCCATGATGTGGTACTGGACTCACTCGGCGGACTGTTTGCGCAGTCGCTGGTGATGTTCGCCGCGATGACGTTCGCCCGCCCCGACGCTCCTCGACCTGTGCACGAAGAAGTCACCCGCAGCTGATCTCGGGAGCGCGCGCTAGAAGAAAAAAGGCAGCCTGCGGCTTCCTCTTGGTCCGGTTCGCGGGCTGCGCTATTGCGGAGGCGTAGCCGCGGCGGCACCCTTCATGCGCCCCCTGTGCTGCGACTTCATTTGCGCAAACTGCTGCTGCTGTTCCGGGGTCAGGATGCCGTTGATCTGGGTGTCGGTGGCCTCGCGGATTTCCTTCATCTTCGCCTGCTTCTGATCCGCAGTGAGGGTTGCGTCTTCCCTGACCGACATGAATTGCTGATGCTGCTGTTGCAGGATCGGCTTGAGCTTCGCCTGCTGGTCCGCAGTCAGATTCAGTTTCTGCGAAAGCATCTGCACGAAGCCGCGGCCTTCCTGCGGGTAGGTCTTGGTGGTATCGGCCGGGGGAGTGCCTGCCTGCGCGGCAGAATCTTGCGCGACCGCGGCTAATGCCAACAGCGCGCCGAGCAGGACAGCAAGGGCAAACTTTAGCTTCATTCGAAAACCTCCACGTTCATTAAGGAACGCCGAAAACGACGTCCACTAGGGTTAACCGTCATCTGCAACAAAAGTTGCGCCGCTCGACGAAGAGTCCCGTTGCAGGCGCCAGAACAAAATTGTAGCCGAAAAACAAAAAGCGCAACCGCCATCGGTTGCGCTTTCAGGTTCGGAAACTGTGATCGGGGACGAAAGCCCGAGCCCCTACTCCTTTGTCTGGCCCTCGCCGCCTTCGGGCGGGGCAGCCTCTCCACCCGGCTGCGCCTGAGCTTCTTCCAGGGCCTTGCGGGCCTCTTCCGCGCGCTTGGCCCGGGCTTCTGCCCGCTTCTGCCGTTTTTCGTCAATGACCTGCTCGCTGCCCATCAGTTCGATGAACACCTTTTCCGCGCCGTCGCCCTTCTGCCAGCCGCTGCGGATGATCCGCAGATAGCCACCCTTGCGGTCTCCCATACGTGGCGCGACGGTGTTGAACAGCTTATCCACGGCCTCGCGCGTCATCAGGTATCCCGCGGCCAAGCGCCGCGAAGCCAAGTCGCCCTTCTTGCCCAAGGTGATCATCTTTTCCACGTGCGGTCGCATGGCCTTGGCTTTCGTGGCGGTGGTCTGTATACGCTCTTCCACAATCAGCGAGGTCACCAGATTGCGCAGCAGCGCGCGGCGATGGCTGGTGTTACGCCCGAGTTTCCATCCTGCAACACGATGACGCATGATATTCGTCCTTCGACACTCTGATTGCTATGCAATCAGTCGGTAATTGGTAAGTTGCAATCGGGAAACCCAGAGGACATTTCATCCCCGGACTTACCCGATTGCAAACGTGAGTCCTAGCGCTGTCCGTCGCCCAGCCCAAAGCTGCCGACAGCGGCGGGCGGGCTTGCCGGCACCGCGTTGCCGTGCTCGTCGATCTTCATACCCAGGCTCAAGCCCATGGAGGCCAGGATTTCCTTGATCTCGTTCAGCGACTTGCGCCCAAAGTTCTTGGTTTTGAGCATCTCCGCTTCGCTCTTCTGCACCAGCTCGCCAATCGTCTGAATGTTGGCGTTCTTCAGGCAGTTGTAGCTGCGCACCGAGAGTTCCAGCTCCTCGACCGAGCGGTTGAGGTTCTCGTTCCGGATTTGTGGCTTGCGCTCCTCCGCCGGGCTGGTCGCGGTTTCGATCTCCTCCTCAAAGTTGATGAAGATATTCATGTGATCCTTCACCAGCTTGGCGGCCAAGCCGATCGAATCGGCGGGAGTAATCGAGCCGTTGGTCCAGACCTCGAGACTGAGCTTGTCGTAGTCGGTGATCTGTCCCAGACGCGCTGCATCCACCGTGTAGTTCACCTTGCGGACCGGGGAGTGGACAGAATCGATGGGGATGAAGCCCAGACCCAGATCCTCGTCGAAGTTCTTGTCGGCCGAGACGTAGCCGCGACCGCGCTTGAGGCGCATCTCCATGTCCAGCTTGCCGCCTTCGCTGACCGTGGCGACATAAACTTCCTTGTCGAGCACCTCCACATCGGAGTCGGTCTCGATCATGCCGGAGGTGACCACGCCTGGCTGTTCCGCGCGCAAATAGATCGCCTTCGGCCCCTCACCGTTCAGCTTGAACGGGATCTGCTTCAGGTTGAGGATGATGTCAGTGGCATCTTCCACCACTCCTGGAATCGACTGGAACTCGTGCAGCACGCCCTCGATCTTGACGGCGGTGATGGCCGCACCTTCGATCGAGGACAACAGGACACGCCGCAGCGCATTCCCGATGGTGGTGCCGAAGCCGCGCTCGAAGGGCTGCGCCCAGAAGCGGCCGTACTTGTCGGTAAGTGTCTCGATGTCAACCGCGAGACGCTTGGGTTTCTGAAAACCTTTCCAAAGCATTCAATTCTCCTTCCGGCCCTGTGGCTCAAGGCAACCCCCAATTGGCCCAAGGTGGGGTTAGGTTGCCGAGGCTGATCGGGCCCGGAAATGGGCCAAACTCTCAAACCGGGCAATTCGCGCCATGTCTGCGGCCCAAGCGGCCGCCGGCGCGATTCATTATTTCGAATACAACTCGACGATCAACTGCTCGTTGATGGGCAAATTGATGTCATCGCGCTTCGGCACTGCGTTGATCCGGCCCTTCATCCCTTCCCGGTCGATCTCCAGCCAGGCCGCCGGCGTCTGATGACTGTTGTATTCAACCGCAGCCTTGACGGAATCGAGATTGCGCGCCTCTTCCCGCACTGCAACCTCTTCCCCGACGCTGACCTCATAGGAAGGAATGTTCACCTTGCGGCCGTTCACGGAGACATGGCCGTGCCGAACCAACTGGCGCGCCTGGCGCCGTGAAAGGGCAAATCCCAACCGGAACACGATGTTGTCCAGACGGCGCTCAAGCTGCTGCAAGAGCAATTCGCCGGTGACGCCCGTCTGGCGCGCCGCGCCCTCAAAGTAGTTGCGGAACTGATTTTCGCCGACGAAGTAGATACGCTTCGCCTTTTGCTTTTCGCGAAGCTGCAGACCGTAGCCCACAACCTTCGCCTTGCGGTCTTTACCGTGCTGACCCGGAGCGTAGTTGCGCTTCTCCACCGGGCATTTGTCACTGAAGCACTTCGCCCCCTTCAGGAACAGCTTCATTCCCTCGCGGCGGCAAAGCCTGCACACTGCATCCTTGTAACGTGCCAATTTGCTCTCCTTCCCATGACTGGTTTACGGGATTGGCGTTTCCTGTCTTCCCAGTCGGTTGCCTGAAAAACCTTCGTCGCCGATGCGCAGCCGCGCCTCGGCGCTCCCGGGCCACCGCCTAAACTCTGCGCCGCTTCGGCGGACGGCAGCCGTTGTGCGGCACCGGGGTTACGTCGCGAATGGAACGCACCTCGATTCCGGCTGCAGCCAGGGCGCGGATCGCGGATTCCCGCCCCGAGCCCGGGCCGCTGACGCGGACATCGACGCTGCGCACGCCATGATCGCGCGCCATGTTGGCGGCGTTCATCGCCGCCTGCTGCGCAGCGAAGGGCGTGCCTTTGCGCGAGCCGCGGAAACCCAGCGAGCCGGAACTCTTCCAGGCCAGAGTGTTGCCTTCCTGGTCGGAGATGGTCACAATCGTGTTGTTGAACGACGCCTGGATGTGCACCAGACCGAAGGGCACATTCTTGCGTTCACGACGCTTGAACTTCTTGGTCTTGCCTTTTTTCTCCGGCGCAGGAGCGCCGGCTTGCGGTTTTGCCATGTGTCTCTCTGTTGGCGGATGCGGCTTGCCGTCTGATCGCCAGGTGCGGCAACCGCCCACCGGTTAAGTCTTCGACGTGGCCTTCTTCTTGTTGGCGATGGTGCCCTTGCGCGGGCCCTTGCGGGTGCGCGCGTTGGTGTGCGTGCGCTGCCCGCGGACGGGCAGGTTGCGGCGATGGCGGTACCCGCGGTACGAGCCGATTTCGATCAGCCGCTTGATGTGCATCGAGATGTCCTTGCGCAGGTCGCCTTCGACCCCGCCCTCGCTCTCGATCACCTGGCGAATGCGGTTGACTTCGTCCTCGCCCAGGTCCTGGACCTTCTTTTCGCCGGCAACATTCGCGGTTTCCAGAATCCTGGCGGCTCGGGAGTTTCCGATGCCGTAGATGTACGTCAGCGCAATCACAACGTGCTTGTTGCGCGGGAGATCAACACCTGCAATGCGTGCCATTGGTTTCCTCTTAATTTCGCCGGCTTTCGCCGGATGCCGGGCTCGCCAGCCAGGCTCATATGCGCCAGGATCCTTTACCCCTGACGCTGCTTGTGCTTGGGGTTGTCGCAGATGACGCGCACGACGCCCCGGCGGTGAATCACCTTGCACTTGTCACAAATTTTCTTTACAGAAGCCCGTACTTTCATCTCATTTCCCAGCTGCGGACAGGCCGCTATTTGTAGCGATAAACGATCCGGCCTCGGGTCAAATCGTAAGGAGAAAGCTCCACTGCGACCTTGTCCCCGGGCAATATACGAATGAAGTTCTTGCGCATCTTGCCGGAAACGTGCGCCAGAACCTGATGCTTGTTTTCCAGCTCGACTCGAAACATCGCATTGGGCAGCGGTTCGATGACCGTTGCCATCACTTCAATCGCATCCTCTTTGCTCATGCAATCCTTTGTTCAGAAATTCCTTCCCACTCAGCGCCCCAGCCCGACCTCACCGCTTACTGCGTCAGGATCATGGGCCCGTCCCTGGTCACCGCCACGCAATGCTCAAAATGAGCGCTGTAGCTGCCGTCTTCGGTGACTGCGGTCCACTTGTCGTCCAGCAGACGCGCACCCGGTTTGCCGGCATTTACCATGGGCTCGATCGCCAGAACCATACCTTCCTGCAATCGCGCACCATATCCGCGGCTGCCGAAGTTCGGCACCTGGGGATCTTCGTGCAGCCTGGTTCCAATCCCATGCCCCACGAAGTCGCGCACCACGCTGAAGCCATTTGCCTCGACGTGCTCCTGAACCGCCGCACCGACATCGCCCACCGTGTTGCCGATCAGGGTGACATCAATGGCCTTGTACAGCGACTCCCGTGTGACCTCGAGCAAGCGGCGCACATTCGGGGCCACTTCCTTTCCCACCGGAACCGTAACCGCGGCATCTCCGTAATAACCCTCGAAGACGACTCCGCAATCGATCGAAACGATGTCGCCTTCTTTCAGCACTCGCCGTTCCGAGGGGATGCCGTGCACGATCTCCTGGTTCACCGAGGTGCACAGCACGCAGGGATAATCGTGGTAGCCCTTGAATGCCGGCTTGGCCCCGAACTGGCGGATTCGCTTGGCCGCCGTCCGCTCCAGATCCATGGTGCTGATGCCGGGTTCAACTTTGGCCGCCAGCTCATCCAGCACCTGCCGCACAATTCCGCCGCTGCGGCGCATTTTCTGGATCTCGTCCGGCGACTTACAAACGATCGCCATGTTCAATCAGGTTCAGGATGTCAGCCGCAACCGTGGCCGCATCGCGATCACCATCAATCTCATGCAACCGCCCCTGCGCACGGTAATAGTCCGTCAGGGGCAGCGTCTGCCGTTCATACACCCGTAAACGCTCGGAAATCACTTCCTCGCTGTCGTCTGGGCGGGTAACCAGCTTCGAGCCATCCACATCACAGACGTCGGCGACGCGGGGAGGTTGCAGGTAAACGTTATAGATCCGCCCGCAGGTGGGACAAGATCGACGTCCGGTAAGCCTTCGCAGCAATTCATTATAGCTGACCACTACGTTGATCACAACCGGCCGGTACGACCTGCCTTCGCCATGCTGAGCGGTCCATTCATCCAGGAAACCGTCCAGCCATTCGGCCTGCGGTAGAGTCCGGGGAAAGCCGTCGAGGATGAACCCCCGATCCGTATCCGCGCCGCCAACCACCCGCGCGGCCAGCATGTCCTCGACGAGTTGATCCGGAACCAGCTCGCCGTGGTCCATGAAGACCTTGGCCTTCGCTCCCAATTCCGTGCGCCGGGCAATGTTGTCCCGGAGCAAATCGCCGGTGGACATCTGGGGAATCCCATATCTGGCGCAAATCGCTTTAGCCTGGGTTCCCTTGCCTGCTCCCGGCGCTCCCAGCAGGACTAAGGTGCCAACGAACTTCGTCTTGCTATCCACGCTGGGCGATAAAGCGGTCTGGGCATCCATGCTTCACCTCTCGCCGGTCTTTTGATCTCTTCCGTGCGGCCGACACCCCGGAAAGACCAGCCCAGCGAATGTAACGCAAACGGCCCGGCATTATAGCCTGACGTCCGCCCGCTCCTGCGTCCGCCAGCGCTTCTTACCATTTACCATGCGCGGCGACCGCGAATGCGGCCACTGCGCGGGGTAAATCCTTCATAGTGGCGCATGATCAGCTGCGCCTCCACCTGCTGGACGGTATCCATGGCCACGCCCACCACGATCAGCAACGACGTGCCGCCGAAGTAGAAGGTGACTCCCAGACCGTTGGTGACCCAGGCAGGAAACTTCTCGAAAAACGCACCCAAGGCTCCCGGAAGGTGGTTGAGGTGAATGCCTGCGATCATCCACTCCGGGATGAAGGAAATCACGATCAGGTACAGCGCACCCACCAGCGTAATCCGGGTCAAGACTTCGTTGATGTAATTCTCGGTTCGCACCCCCGGCCGGATGCCAGGGATAAATCCGCCGTACTTGCGCATGTTGTCGGCAACCTCTTTGGGGTTGAAGAC
>DATHDM010000243.1:0-3987 GCA_035319065.1 Terriglobales bacterium | reverse complement strand
CGCCCGATTCGCGATAACAACATCCTCTCGCGCTTCATCAAACCAGCAGCTCGCGCAATCGGGCTGCCCTGGGTGAACTGGCGATCACTGCGCACCTCGCACGCGACCTGGCTGAAGCTGGCCGGCGCCGACGTGAAAGATGCGCAGGCGCAGATGCGGCACTCGCGAGCGAGCACTACGCTGGATATCTATCAGCAGTTCGTTCCTGAGTCGCAGCGGCGCGTGGTGGATCGGCTGAGTAGTCTTAGCAAATTTGTACAGTGAATTGGGACCAAGAGTGGACCAACCGGAAAGCGAGACAAGTGCAAGTTATTGAATCCATGGTGGCCAGGGACGGAATCGAACCGCCGACGCCAGCCTTTTCAGGGCTGCGCTCTACCAACTGAGCTACCTGGCCACATTGAACGCTCTCCCGTGCGGGAGCCGGGTGGGCTGATTCGGAGCACAAGCAGTTTCGGGCTGCGCCGGCACGACTCGCTGCTTCGCGGCACCTCGAGCGCAACGCAACCCTCACGAACCATTTCATTCTAACAATCGAAGGCGCTTTGCTCAAACTCCTCGCTCACTGACCTGCGCCACAAGTCCCCGCATTCAGCTCCTGCTCGCATCAATCGTCTCCCGATTCATCCTTCCCTGAGACCGCAAGAGACTCGGCACGCACCCTGATTCCGCGTCATTCCGACCAGTCCCATTCCAATCAACACCGCCCGCCCTCACCATTCGCCTTCCGACAGCCCGCCATCTCGCCCTCGCCCGCCCGCGCGCCGAGCGGAGCGCCGTTGCGCAGCCTGCCGTCGCGTTCTAACATCATTGCCATGCCGGTTGAAACCGAATTCAGCGCTCCTGCCTACACTCCCATCAAAGCGCCCCGCGGCACCACGCTCTCCTGCCGCGGCTGGCAGCAGGAAGCAGCCATGCGCATGCTGATGAACAATCTCGATGAGGATGTAGGCGAGCGTCCCCGCGACCTGGTGGTCTATGGCGGCACCGGGCGCGCCGCGCGCAACTGGGATTGCTATCGCGCTATCGTGGCCTCGCTGCGATCCTTGGCTAATGACGAGACGCTCCTGGTGCAATCCGGCAAACCTGTGGGTGTATTCCGCACCCACGAATATGCACCGCGAGTTCTGATCGCCAACTCCAACCTCGTCGGCCACTGGTCCAACTGGGACACCTTCAACCAGCTGGAGCGCGCCGGCTTGATGATGTACGGCCAAATGACGGCGGGATCCTGGATCTACATCGGGTCACAGGGGATCGTGCAGGGAACGTTTGAAACGTTCGCTGCCGCGGGGGAGAAGCACTTCGGCGGCAACCTCGAGGGCAGGCTGATCGTCAGCGGCGGGATGGGTGGAATGGGAGGAGCCCAGCCCCTGGCCGCGACCATGAATGGCGCTGCCTTCCTCGGCGTTGAAGTCGATCCTGAGCGTATCAAGAAGCGCCTGAAGACCGGCTATTGCGATTTCATGGTCAACAGCCTCGACGAGGCGCTCCGCATCCTGAAAAATGCGGTGCGCAAGAAAGAAGCGGTCTCCGTCGGGCTGGTGGGTAACTGCGCCGACGTCATTCCTGAGCTTGCCGAACGCGGCGTATTGCCTGATCTGCTTACCGATCAGACCTCCGCCCACGATCCCCTGAACGGCTACATCCCGCAGGGGCTCTCGGTGGAAGAGGCGGCCGAGTTGCGCCGGCGCGATCCCAAAGGCTATCAGGAGCGATCGCTGGACTCGATCGCTCGCCACGTAGAAGGCATGCTCGCTCTGCAGAAGATGGGCGCGGTCACCTTCGACTATGGCAACAATATTCGCACCTTTGCCTTCCAACGCGGAGTCAAGAACGCCTACGACTTTCCGGGATTTGTGCCCGAATACATCCGGCCGCTGTTCTGCCAGGGTCGTGGGCCCTTCCGCTGGGTGGCGCTCTCGGGCGAGCCCTCCGACATTGTCGTTACCGATGAACTCATTTTGAAGATGTTTCCCGACAACCGGATTCTCACCCGCTGGATCGATCTCGCCAGGAAGCGGATCAAATTTCAGGGCCTGCCGGCACGCATCTGCTGGCTGGGCTATGGCGAGCGCGCCCAATTTGGCCTGGCCATCAACGATCTGATCAGGAAAGGCCTGATCCAAGCTCCCATCGTGATGGGCCGTGACCATCTTGACTGCGGCTCCGTGGCCTCGCCCTTTCGCGAAACGGAAGCCATGCACGATGGCAGCGACGCCGTGGCCGACTGGCCTCTGCTCAACGCCATGCTCAATACCGCCAGCGGGGCGTCCTGGGTTTCGATTCACAATGGTGGCGGCGTCGGCATCGGCTACTCCCAGCACGCGGGGCAGGTTACGGTAGCCGATGGCACCGCCGACATGGCCAAGCGCATCGAGCGCGTGCTCACCAACGATCCTGGGATCGGGGTGGCGCGTCACGTGGACGCTGGTTACGACCAGGCCCGCGAGTTCGCCCAGCGAACCGGAATCGAGACCCCCATGGCCAGCAAGAGGACCGTCTGAGCGGTGGCTACCAGACAGCGCAACTCAACCCGACGCAGTCCGCCCGTCCTTCTTCTGACCAACATTGGCCAGCTCCTGACGCTTCGCGGAGGCCGTGTCCCCCGCCGCGGCCGCGACCTCGCGCAGCTTGATATCCTCGCTGATGCCGCTGTCCTTGCCGTTGCAGGCAGGATTGCCGCGGTCGGACGGCGCCGCGAAGCCCTCGCCGATCCTTGGCTGAAACGCCACCGCAGTCATGTCCAGGAGATCGATTGCCGGGGCGGAGTGGTAATTCCCGGCTTCGTCGATTCGCACACTCATCCTGCATTTACGACGCCGCGGCTGACCGATTTTGAGAAGCGCATCGCCGGCGCCGGCTACGAAGAGATCGCAGAGTCGGGCGGCGGTATTCATTCCAGCATCCTGGGCGTACGCCAGGCGAGCAGGAGCTCGCTCTCCGATTCGGTATTTCAGGCCCTGCAGCGCATGTCTCGCCAGGGAACCACCACCGTGGAAGCCAAGTCAGGTTACGGTTTGAGTCTTGAGTCCGAGGTCAAATCGCTGCAAGCAATTCACGCTGCCGCCCGGCGTTGGCCGGGAACAGTGATTCCGACGCTGCTTGCCGCGCACGTTGTCCCGCCGGAGTATGCGCAACGGCGCACTGAATACCTGCAGATGATCCTTGAGGAACTGCTCCCTCGCGTCGCGCGGCGACATCTGGCTCAGTTTGTGGACGTCTTCTGCGAGCGCGCTGCGTTCACCATGGAAGAAAGCTCCCGGATTCTTCGTGCAGCTCACCAGCATGGGCTGGGGATCCGCGCGCACGTCTGCCAGCTTACTGCGGCAGGCCTTGGTCCCTTGCAGGCCCTCCAGCCCGCCTCCTTTGACCATCTCGACCACGTGCTCGACGAGGATGTAATCACCCTCGCAAAGAGCCCTACGGTTGCTACCCTGCTACCCGGCGCAAATTATTTTCTCGGGCTTACGCGCTATCCCCCTGCGCGCAAGCTGATCGAGGCCGGCGCTGCCGTGGCTTTGGCCACCGATTACAACCCCGGCACTTCGCCTACTGTCAGCATGCCCTTTGTGCTCTCCCTTGCCTGCACGCACATGAAGATGTCTCCCGCGGAAGCCATTGCGGCGGCCACCGTCAACGGGGCCTGCGCGCTCTGGCTCGACGGTCGCAAAGGCAGTATCGAACCCGGCAAGGATGCGGATCTCGCGATCTTCGACGTCAAGGACTACCGCGAAATCGCCTATTGGTATGCGATGGACCTTTGTTCCGGTGTGGTGATGCAGGGCGAGTACTTAAATTGGATTTGCTGATTTCAGGGCTGGTGGCTGACTGGGTGCTGAAGGCTTTCCGGCCCCAACTAGAACTTGAACACCACCCCGGTGCTGAGCCGGAAGTTGTTGCGCGTGGTGCTGAACAGGTGGGCCAGCAGGTAGTCGCCCTGCGCTATGCGGATCCACACTCCCTCCGACAGCCGGTAATCCACCC
>DATHDM010000242.1:0-4826 GCA_035319065.1 Terriglobales bacterium | reverse complement strand
CCCATGTCGTGGTACAGCGGAAGCCAGCTGTAGATGCGGTCGTTCTCCCGCAGATCGAGCGCCGGCCCCAGCAGATTCAAGTGATTGAGCACGGCGGCGTGGGACAAGGCCACGCCCTTCTGCAGCCCCGTGGTTCCTGCGGAATGCTGGATGAATGCCGCCTGTGCCGGATCGATGGACCGTCCCTCTGCGCTCCGGAAAGAGTCTGCGGCGGACTCTGAGTATCGCAGCAGTTGCGTCCTCTCCCCGATGGAAACATGCGCTGTCAGTTCATCGGGGAAGGCCTCATCCAGCACGATCAGGCGCGCCTTGAGATTCGCCGAAACCCCCGCCAGGCCAAAGCGATACTTGGCAGGCTCGACTTTAAAGGTGGGGTACGCCAGGATGGCCGGCACCGCTCCCAGGTGCATCGCGGCCATGAATGAGGCCATCAGAGCAATGCCCTGGGGCATGATCAGAATTACGGTGTCGCCGGCGCACAATCCCTGCGCTTGAAAATATGCCGCCTGCCCAATCACCAGGCGACGAAATTCTCCGAAGGTAACCTCGTGGACCTCATCCTCGCTCTTCCACATGGTGACGAAGGCTTGGCTGGCATCGGCAGCGAACAAGGCTTCGGGAAGAGTCCTGTAGGCACAGGCGATCCGAGGCTTATTTTCAAGCGCTGCAGATTTCAGACTCATAGCATCCCAATTGTGGGCCTGCGTGCCGTCCGATTCGCCAGCTCAGAACTGGAAGTAAATGAATCCTTGCGGCTGAGCGGCTCGAAAAACCACCAGGTAAAACATGACGGCGTAGCAGGCGCACCGGAACTCCAGCGGCATCCAGGAAAACACGAAATCCTCTCGCCTTTCCCGCCATCGCCGGATGCCCTCGAGCAGGAAATAGGTTACACACACTCCGAGCACCAGCTCGAAGAATTGCGGCGAGAGGGAATAACCAATGTAACTAGACCTGGCGAAGACCGTTTTGAACATCCACCCTGCGTCTCGAAGTCCTTCCGCCCGGAAGAAAAGCCATCCCAGGCACACGCCGAAGAAGGTGACCGCCCAGGAGATGCCCGAGGCCATCGCGCCCTTCCATTCAAACCCTGCGCGCCGCCCAAGTTGTTGCCACAGCCGGTGCCCCACCAGCAGCATCCCTTGATAGGCTCCCCAGACCACAAATGTCAGCTTGGGCTTGTGCCAGATGCCGAACAGAATCATCGACAGCACCAGCGCCAGGTTTCTCCACGCCACGCTGCGCTGCAGCGTCGCCAGCGGCAGAAACACGTAGTCCCGGATCCAGAAAGAAAGCGACATGTGCCAGCGTGTCCAGAAGACGGAAGGCGTGGTGGAAAGATAGGGATGATCGAAGTTTTCCGGCAGACGAAAACCAAATAAGCGGGCGGTTCCGATCGCAAGGTGGGAGTAGCCGGCAAAATCGAAGAACAGCTGAAAGCCGTATCCCACCGCCAGAATCCAGATATCGGGTGCGGTCAGCTGATGGATTCTCTGAAAGCCCGCATCCACCCCGGTTCCGGGCAGCAAGCCGCTGCCCAGGGTGCGCGCTACTGTCATCAGGAAGACCCCAAGCCACACCCTTCCCAACCCCGCCCGGACATCATTCCAGCTTGCCGTGAACGGCGCGCGAAACTGGTTCAGCAGCTCCGATAGCCTGCAGATGGGCCCTGACAGTACCGTCGGGCCGAATCCCATGTACAGACAGAATTCCAGCAGGGAAGGATCGAGTTCCTCCTCCCGATAGGTGTCGAACAGGTAGCTGAGACCTTGAAATGTCCAGAACGAAATCCCCACCGGCAGCACGATGCTCTTCAGACTGGCAGCCCACACTCCAGGCACGGCAAACGCCAGCGCCGGGAGGTACTTGAAATAGCCCAGCAGCGCCACATTCAGTCCAATGCCCGCCCACAAGCGTCCGCTGGTCGGTTGCCTCCTAAGGTAGGCGCCCCAGTAGTAGTTCAACAGTGAGCTGGCGATCAGGATGCCCAGGAAGCCCACTCCGAACGTTGCATAGAAAAGGTAGCTTGCCACAAGCAGACACAGCTGCCGCAGTCTGGTTGACGCGATCGCGCGCTGCAGCAACCACAGCAGCGCGACCAGCAATATCATCCCGATCAGATACAGGCTCATATTACAAATATGGCGGACCGGCTCATCGTGGCGCCGTCGATCGCTGGTCCGCGGCCATCAGGCGTGAAGGCGCCGGCTGCCTGGACGCAGGAAGCACGGAATCGTACAAATCCAGGGTTTCCTCCACCCATCGCGACATGGAAAACAACGCTTCGGCTCGCGCTCGCCCCGCCGCACCCATGGCCATCGCCATCGAGGGTGACTCCAGCAGGCTGAGGATGGCTTCTGCCATCTGCGAGGGGCTGTGGGGCTCAACCAGCAATCCCGTCTGCCGGTCGGCGAGATATTCCGGGATCCCTCCTACCCTGGTTGCCACCGCGGGACGGGCGCTTGCCATGGCCTCGACTACTACCAGTCCCGCCGGCTCCTGCCATACCGAGGGCACAACCACCACATCGGCGGCGCCCATAAAGCGGTCCACATCGGAGCGCAGACCGGCAAAATGCACCGTGCCCTCCAATCCCAACTCTTGACTCTGTTTCAACAACGCCTGCTGGAGGGGCCCGTCTCCAACAATTACGAAAGCGACATCTTGCCTGGCTGCGCGTACCCGCGCGGCCGCAACCAGCAGATCGCTCAAGCCCTTCTCGGGAATGAAATAGGCCGCGGTGACGACTATCCTGGCGCCCTCGGCAATGCCAAGCTCTGCCAGCAGCGTCTGGCGGCCGCCCTTGCTCACCTTGCCGAATCGCTGCAGACTCACTCCGTTGCGGATCACTCGGATGCGGGCTGGCGACGTGCTATAGCAATCCACCAGCGTGCGTCTGACATGCTCCGAGACAGCGATCACTCGCACACCCAGCGGACCCAACACCAGCCGGTCCATCAGCTTGCATTTGAGTCGCGTCCGCCACCGCGCTTGCGGCAACCGGCAGTGGTCGGTGAACACCACCAGCTTGCAGCCGGTGAGCGCGGCCAACAACGGCAGCAGAGAGAACTGATCAAAAAAGTGGAAATGAACCACCGCGGGCCGGTATTTCCGCAGGATGCCCAACAATCCGCGGTACAGGGAGAATGTGCTGGCAAGCGAAAACCGCTCCAGGACTACTCCCGACTGTTCAAACTGCTTTTCCAGTTCTGGGGTGACCGCTTGAGGAAATGCGAGGACGCTCCGGCAGCCCTGACTGCGCAACGCGGTCGACAAACAGACCAGGTACTCTTCCAGGGAACCGAACTTGCGGGGATTCAGGTTCAGCAGGGATACGACAGTATTGCTCCCAGTCACTCGGCCTCACAGATCGCGGAATCTTGAACTGGACGCCGCAACTGCTGGGCCCTTACGACCCGCAACCGGAGAGCGTCCGACGCGTTAATCGAAAATCAAATTTTCCTGGCGCAAAGCGTCGGA
Source organism: Terriglobales bacterium (assembly GCA_035319065.1). Taxonomy (GTDB): domain Bacteria; phylum Acidobacteriota; class Terriglobia; order Terriglobales; family Acidobacteriaceae; genus DASPRM01. The sequence continues at coordinate 1,346 of DATHDM010000242.1, read as the reverse complement.
GGTGACCCTACCAGCCAACCCTCACCGGCCTGCTCCATGCTCCTCCCCAGGACGCTCAGCTTATCGCCGCCCGGTGAGCTTTCTGACCTTGGCGGCCACACGCGATGCAAACTCTCCCGCCACCAGGTTGAGATCAAACATGCGCTCAAACCATGCCTGCATGCTGGTGTGCGGAGACCGTCTTTCAAAACATGGCACGTAGTTGGTTTTGTTGCCGAATCCCAGGATCCTGCGGTCTTCCTCCGTCAAACCCCCCAGGAACGCCGCGTTCAGCAGCAGGGGATGGTAGCGGTTGTACTCCACATCCTCTTTCTGCAAGGGTATCGAGGCATCGTGGTAGTTGAGGAACACCGCATACCTCCGCTCGAGAATCGGCACGCTCTGCCGGTGTATGCCGGAGGTATCAAAGAGGAACGCCATTCCTGCAGGTCCCCTGGCTTGGATCACGCGCGACGGATCCACCTCCGCCAGTTCCTGATTCTTGACCGGACGAGGCGCCTGCTTCCGATGACTGCCGCGAACATACTCGAAAAATCCGCTCTCCACATCCGTCAGGTACAGAGCCAGCTTCACTTCCCGTGGAATGTAATCGACCTTGGTCTGGTCGTACCAGGCATCGCCATGCCAGCCATGGAAGTCGCGCGTGGTGGGCAACGACTTCCACCCCTTGGCCTCCACCAGCTCAAACCGCGGACCGATGTATTCGCGCAGGCCGTCTTTCACCGTGGGATGGAGCGCGACATCGACGAAGGCTTGATCCAGCATCAGCACGTCCTGAACCATGTGTCGGTAGCGCTCCGTCATCTCGTAGCCGTCCACGTCATTCCAACGCAGATGCCGCAGACGAGACTCGAAGCAGTTCCGCATCGCCTCCAGCTGTTGCCTGGTAACCAGGTCGGGCAGCAACACGATTCCGTCTGTCTCCAAGGCGGCGGTTACGGCGTTGACGGACGTGCTGATCATGGCCTCTACTCCCCACTTTCGCACTGGCTTCGAGGGGCAATTCTAACCCAAAGCACAAGCCTCGATGTCAGGCCATTGTTAACGCCTAACCAGTTGGTAACCTCCATCGGTAACCACAGCCAGGGCTTTCCCGTTAACAACTTAAAGACTCGCTGAGACTGTGCCCTCGCCTTTGCAGGGAGAACATGACGGGCAACGAAGCGTCCTCGGTGAAGTCTGCACCCGGCCCTTCGTACAGCTGAGTACAGGTCCGTTCACCCGTACCAATTCCCGTCCCGCGACCAGTAGTTTGCCGCGCCCCCAGCGCCTATGGTGGAGCTTCGATCACCGGGTGGCTACCTAGAATGATCTCCAGGGCCCTGGCTGTTCTCGCACTCTTCTCC